>CAYICD010000029.1:0-3149 GCA_964361855.1 uncultured Candidatus Saccharibacteria bacterium | reverse complement strand
TTCTTCTATTTTGTTGGCTGCGCCCCGCCCTCTTGCACCCCCGCCCCCGGGGGGGGCGGCCCACGTCTCGTGCTTACGGTTTTTCTGCCCGATAAATATTCTCCAGTTAATGTGCCAGACTTCAGTATTTGCTTATAAGTTCCCTCAAACATAACTTTCCCGCCATGTTTTCCCGCTCCAGGCCCAATGTCAACAATCCAGTCAGAAGCCTGCATTGTTTGGGGGTCGTGCTCTACAACAATAACGGTGTTGCCCAATTCTTTTAATTTTATTAAAGTTTCAATCAGCCTGTGCTGGTCTCTTGCATGCAAACCAATCGACGGTTCGTCTAAAATATATAAAACTCCGGACAACTTTGACCCTATTTGCGTTGCCAGCCTTATTCTTTGCTCCTCTCCGCCGGCTAAGGTCCCTGCTTTTCTCGAAAGAGTTAAATATGACAAACCAACATCATTTAAAAACTGAATCCTGTCAATAATTTCTTTTATAATCCCTGCGCTTACTTTTGACTCCGCAGCTCCCAGCGATTTGGGCAAATCTGTAAAAAAATGCCTGGTTTTGTCCAGTGGAAAATCAACAATTTTATCAATAGATAAGTCTCCAACCGTCACCGCTAAAACCTCGGGTTTTAACCTTTTGCCTTTGCATTTCGGGCATAATTTTACAATCATGTATTGCTCAATTTCTGCTCTTGTCCATTCAGAGTCTGTTTCGTGGTATCTTCTTTCCAAATTTGGAATAACTCCCTCAAAATCCCCTTCGCCGTACAAAATAATGTCAATCACTTTTTCAGGCAGATCTTTTATTTCCTCATCCAAAGAAAAACCGTGCTTGTCGGCCAGCTCTGAAAGTTTTGAATAGTAATATCCCTGTCTGCCTACTTTATGCGAAGCCCTGCTCCACGGCCATATTGCCCCTTCTGCCAAAGTTAATCTTTTGTTTGGAATCACCAATTCGGGGTCAACTTCCAATTTTTCACCAAGGCCTGTGCATTCGGGGCAGGCGCCATAAGGATTATTAAAAGAAAACAATCGGGGCTCTAGCTCCGGCAAAGAAATTCCGCATTCTTCACAGGCGAAATGTTCGCTGAATACCAGGTCATTATTTTCTTTATTTTTTGCTTTTTTCTTTTCGGTTTTTGCTATTATTACAATTCCTTTTCCAAGCCTTAAAGCGGTTTCCAATGAATCAACCAATCTTGATTTGTCCAAATCTTTTTCTAAAACCAACCGGTCAACAACAACTTCAATGTCGTGCTTTTTCTGTTTGTCAATGTGATTTTCTAGGGCCTCCTCAACAAGATAAACAACTCCATCAATCCGCACCCTCACGAACCCGCCTCTGTCAATTTCTTCTAAAACCGCACGGTGCTCTCCTTTTTTGCTTTTGATAACCGGCCCTAAAATTGTAATTTCGCTCTTTTTAGGAATTTTTAAAACCTGGTCAACGATCTGGTCGACTGTCTGGCGCGAAATTAATTTTCCGCAATTCGGACAGTGCGGCTTTCCTATTCTTGCAAATAAAAGGCGCAGATAATCATAAATCTCTGTTGCTGTCCCAACCGTGGACCTTGGATTGTGCGTTGATTTTCTTTGGTCAATTGAAATTGCAGGGCTTATTCCTTCAATTTTATCAACATCGGGCTTATCCATTACCCCCAAAAATTGCCTGGCGTAAGCTGATAAAGATTCAACATATCTTCTCTGGCCTTCTGCATAAAGAGTATCAAAAGCCAAGGATGACTTGCCCGAACCCGAAAGCCCGGTGATTACCACCAGTTTATTTTTTGGAATATCTAAATCTATATTTTTTAAATTATGGACTCTTGCCCCGCGGATTTTTATAAAATTATCGCTCATAACTAGAATTTAAAAATTGAAAAATTTTCGCGTGATTAATTATACGCTTTTATTTTTAGGATTTCAAGGGTCTTTAATGCCAACGCCAGAAAACCTAATAAAAAAAGCCTTGGCAAATATGAAAAATGCGAAGGCTTTGCTAATTTCCGGAAGACAGGGTTCGGCCGATTTCGAGCAGCATCACGCGCCGCTGGTCAGAATCATTCAACCGGAGAGTTTCCTGCCATTGAATGGCCATATCAAATAGATCCTCTCTCAGGGGATCGCTTCCGTTGACGAGCCGGTAGAGATGCCGCGGCCTGCCCCGGCCGTGGCGAACAACCTCCCGCCAGATTGAGCCTTTCTGCATCAACCGCATCAGCCGCTGACGCACTGCCGTAGGCGTAACCTCTGTGGCGTACGCCATCTCCGCCAAGGTCAACGAACCTGCAATGCGCAATAGATCCAGCAATCCAGCATTGGAATTTGGTTTCTCTATGCTCACGAGCATACTCCTGTTATTAGAGGTGAAAAATCTTCCTAGGCGGAAGCTGCAAGCTTGCCTTGAATATAATCGATTGCGCCCCCAACTGTGAGAATTTGATCCGCTTTGTAATCGTCGATATAGATTTCAAACACTTCTTCGAATGTTAGAAACATATCGACAATGTCGGTGGAGCTGGCGCCTAAATCGTCGACAAACGACGCCTCCAGCGTAATCTGGCCTCTATCAACACCAAGTCGCTTGGAGACGATGCCAATAACGCGCTCTTCCACGGTGACTTTCATTGTGCTGCCTCTTTTTTTTAATGGACTACTTTGTTTGAAATAAGTGACAACTAAAATTAGTCTAATACTTTCTACGATTTTGTCAAGCTACAATAGCAAACAAAAACCGGGGGCAACCCGGTTTTACATTTCAAAATTAGATGATGTGTGTTTCTGGATAATTTCTGTAAATTTGTTTTTTTGAATTTTTATTTTTTTCTTTTTCTTTTGCCGGCAAAGTAAGAAGCCATATAATGAAAGGGATGCGGAGTTTATCTAGAGACCAGCTGTCATCTTTTAAAAGCGGCTTTTTTTCGTCTTTAAAGCGGTTAAGTTTAGCTAATGTAGCCTGCAGGTTTGCCGGAGAAAGCTTATTGTGTTCGGTTAAAAATTGCTCTTTGCTTATTAACTCCATAATTCATCTTATCATAAATTTCATTAAAAAGCAAACAAAAGCGCCCCCCCCTACGTGCGGGCGCATTTTAAAAAACTAATTAAGCTTTTTAAACATTTTTAGCCGCAGGGGCGTTTTGGCCTTCCGCA
>CAYICD010000028.1:0-3155 GCA_964361855.1 uncultured Candidatus Saccharibacteria bacterium | reverse complement strand
AAAATTTGCTACTTCGTAAAGTAATTTACGATGACAATTTGGCTAATAACGGTGAAACCTTAATTAATATCGGTCCGTTGATAGCCATTGTTGCTGTGGTCCAGCAATAATGGTACAGTTAACTTGAGGACCAGTAATTAATTAAGGCAATACCGTGGGAAGTCAATCTAAAATAAACTTGTCATATATAGCAGGTTTTCTCGATGGAGATGGCAGTCTTATGCTTCAAATAAAAAAGCGTAAAGACGGCAGATTAAAGAGGCGTTTTATGTGCACTATCTGTTTTTATCAAGATAGCAGGCACGAGAAGTTTCTTTATTGGATAAGAAAGATTCTTGGAATCGGATATATTTCTCGTCGCAATGACGGAATGACCGAACTAAGAATAAATGGTTTTAAGCAAACAAAAGAAATTTTGGGAAATTTGATGCCATTTATAAGATTTAAAAAAGAACAGGCAAAGGCGTTATATGCTGCAGCTAATCTTTTAAATCGAAAAGAATCAAGATTGTTAAATGAAAAAGATCTGCTAAAATTAGCAGACTTGATAATAATCATCCAAAATAATAATTACATCACCAGAAAAAAGAAAACCCGCGAAGATATTTTAAAGATTTTAGATTTGACCCCGTAACGACTGACTCTAGTCCCGCTAAGGCGGGGCGAAGATGAGATAGTGGGGAATTAAGCCACTATAATACGCCGATATCCCATTTCCACATCGGAAAGGATAAAGATATAGTCTATGCACGTGGTGACACGTGGTTTAAAACATGACGAGAGGACCGGACTGAACTGACCTCTGGTGTACCAGTTGTTCTGCCAAGAGCATTGCTGGGTAGCTAAGTCGGGAATAGATAAACGCTGAAAGCATATAAGCGTGAAACTAACCCCAAGATGATAACTCTTAGATTTCCCGAAGACTACGGGATTGATAGGCTCCAGGTGTAAGTGAGGCAACTCATTCAGCCGGGGAGTACTAATAAATCATTTCTAAAACCTTGCGTAAGTGACCTACCTAAGTTTTTACTTGTAAAAATTTGGGTAGGTAAAAATGGATACAGATTTTACGTATCTTAAAAAAATTACAAAAGCCAGAAGACTTTGAGTTTTCTGGTGGCGACTATACTGATGTTGTCCCACCTGATCCCATTTCGAACTCAGAAGTGAAATACATCAAGGCCGATGATAGTGCTATGCGCGAAAGTAGGTAGTTGCCACCAGAGAACTTAAACAAAAAAAGCTAGGTTCGGACCTAGCTTTTTTGTTGACACGCGTTTTGAACAGGTTTAGCATAAATTAATGTGGCATTAGTTGTCCTTTGATATCATACCGGTTAAGCGCATATTGCGTGACGGACTCGTTAACCGGCACATACACAGGAGGCGTCGCCATGCTGAACATTCTCGCTAGTTTGTTTGGCAAAAACAGCAATTCCAATAACCACCACCAGGAGGAGAAGAAACAGAAGGTCAGAGCAAATCTTTTAAGGCTTCCGGAGGCTGAGATAACTCGCGAGACCTTAAAGGGGCTCCCGGTTCTGAATCCAGCTGAATTTGCTTCGCACGGAGAAGGCAGTTGGTTTAGAAAACCGAACGATTCAGTGCCCGATGTTATAATTTTGGCAGAAGTTGTCGGGCAAGGCGACCGCAGGAGCATTAAGCTTTATCGCGCGAGGATTGTCGCAGAAAAACCTAAGGCTCAAGCCGCAAAGTAACAACCTTGCGGTTATTTTTTTTGCCTCCCCGGCAGGGCAGGTGTATAAAAATTTGCATAAAAAACAAATGCAGGATAAAATGATTTAATCAAAAAAGCGTATGAATGTTTATTTAAATAAGCGGAATTTTATTCTGCCGAAAATTTTAGCCGGAATCATTGCTTTGTTTTTGCTTGTTGCGGTTTTAAATCTCTTTCAAAAGCCGTTTAAAAATTTTTTTTATTTTATTTCCTCGCCTGCCCAAAAATATTTTTTGGGGGCGGGAAATTCAGCCTCGGGGCTTGTCTGGTCTTTTCTGAATGCCGTTCAATTGTCTGCAAAAAATTTCCAACTTCAGTCTGAAAACCAAAAATTGCTGGCCCAGGTGGCTTCTTTGCAAGACTCCTTGCGCACAAAAGAAGCCCTAACAGGCATGTCGGCCAATAATCCGCAAAACGATTTGCAGGTAGTTTTGGTAAACACAATTGGCTTTGATTCAGTTCAAGACTCCATTTTGCTGGACAGGGGCTCTGATGACGGAATTTTAGAAAATATGCCGGTAATTGATTCTGAAAAAGTTCTGTATGGCAAGGTGGTCGCGGTATACAAAAATTATTCAAAGGCGATGCTAATTTCCGATGAAAGTAGCATTGTAAATGTCAAAATCCAGGATTCTGATATTGCAAAACCCCCAATTTACGGCGCGGTTAAGGGAAGCGGAAACCGAAGCTGCTATTTAGACCTTGTTCCAAACGAATCTGAAATTAATTCGGGGCAGGTTTTAGTAACCTCTGCTTTGGAGGGGGTTTTCCCGAAGGATCTTTTAGTCGGAAAAATTACAGCTCCCAGCAAAAATGACCAAAGGCCTTTTCAAACCGCCAAAATTGAACCCTTCTTCAACATGCAAAAAGACGGCAAGCTGTTTATTATTACAAATTACAAATCGGAAAAATGATTGGCTGGGCAAAGCAACTAATTCTGGTTTTATTTTTTTTCCTTTTGGCCGTTTTGCAAACCAGTTTTTTTGGTAAGTTCAATTTTTTTGGCGCCGCCCCAAACCTCATTTTTATTTTATTTTTTTTGATTGCATTTTTTGAACAGCCCAAAAGCCATTTCGAAAGCCTTGTTGCCGCAATCGCCGCGGGAATTTTTTTAGACATCTTTTCCGTTTCCTATATTGGAGTTTCAATTGCTCTGCTTTTTCTGATAATTATATTTACAAAAGCCGCTCTTGAATTTTTAAGGGAACCAAACGAGAAACATCCTGTTTTTTATTTCATCCCGATTTTTATACTGTCAATTTTATTTTATGAGGTCGCTTTAAATGCAATTTTCTATTTCTCGAAAATTTCCAATTCGATTTTTTATTTAAACTGGGCGCTCTTTTTAAGGGTTGCCGCGAACACGCTGCTGGCAACACTTGGGTTTTATGCATATAAAAAATATATTGAATTAAATT
>CAYICD010000027.1:0-4805 GCA_964361855.1 uncultured Candidatus Saccharibacteria bacterium | reverse complement strand
ATTTTAAAACAATTAATGGAGAGTGAAACAAAAATTTGTCAAAATTGTAAAAAAGAGTTTGTAATTGAGCCGGATGATTTTAATTTCTACGAGAAAATGAAGGTGCCGGCACCCGCAAATTGTCCGAGGTGCCGTTTCCAATGGCGAGCGATTTGGAGAAATGAAATGCATCTTTACAATCGAAAATGCGAGTTATGCGGAAAATCAATTATGGCAATGTATCACCCAGAATCTCCTTACGCGGTTTATTGCCAAGATTGCTGGCTTTCAGACAAATGGGATCCAATACAATATGGAAAAGACTATGATTTAAAACGTCCATTTTTTGACCAAATGGGGGAATTGTTGAAAAAAGTTCCCAAAGTGGGAGTTTATGCATCCCGCGATTCCGGGCCAAATGTTAACAGCGAATATACAAACTTTGCCGGTGGTATGAAGGATTGTTATTTAGTTTTTAATTCCAGCCCAGAGATAGAAAATTGCGCTTACTCAAGGGGGATGTCTTACTGCAAGGATGTTTTTGATAGCTATTATAATGACAAAATAGAGGGCGGTTATGAAATTATTAATACTCACAGCTCCGCTAACGTTGTTTACACTCAAAATACAAACGACTGTGTTGATTGTTGGTATATGTACGGTTGTTCCGGTTGCCAAAATTGTTTTGGATGTGTAAATTTGCGGCACAAATCTAATTATATTTTAAACCAGCCATATTCTAGGGAAGAATATGAAAAAAAGATAAGGGAAATAAAAGGCAGTTATTCAAGAATGGAGGAGTTTAAAAAAGAGTTTGAGAAACTCGTTTTAAAGGCGCCGCACAGAGAAAACAATAATCTAAAAAGCCCTAAATCTTCTGGTGAGTATATTTTTGAATCTAAAAATTGTAAGGATTCTTTTGAGCTTTCCTTTTGCGAAGATTCCCGCTATCTTTTTTCAGTAAAAAATGCAAAAGATTGCTATGATTTATTGGGTCATGGCCGTCAAAGTGAATTGTTACTAGAGAACGTTGCGGTTGGCACTTCACGGAATATTATTGGTTCTTGGTGGACAATTACTTCTCGCGACATTCTTTATAGTTTTGGTTTGCGCTCTTGCGAGAACTGTTTCGGTTGCGACAGTTTAAATAACGCCCGTTATTGCATTTTAAACAAACAGTATGATGAAAAAGGATACAAACAGATTGCTGAAAAAATAATTTTAGAGCTCAAGGAAAAAAACATTTTTGGTGTTTATTTCCCGCCATCTCTTTGCCCCTTTGCTTACAATGAAACAGTTGCGCAAGATAACTTTCCGCTCACCAAAGAAGAGGCGATAAAATTGGGTTTTCGTTGGCAAGACAATTTGCAGATGACACAGGGTAAAGAAACATTAAAAGAAATTCCCGACCACATAGAGGATGCCAAAGATTCTATTGTGAACGAAATTTTTGCTTGTGAGATTTGCGGGCGAAACTACAAAATAATCCAGTCGGAACTTCAGTTTTACAAAAAAATGGATTTACCCTTGCCTCGCAAATGTTTTTTCTGCCGTCACGAGGACAGGTTAAAAAGGCGGGGTCCAATGGATATATTTGACCGCAAATGCTCGAATTGCGGCAAAGATATAAAAACTAACTTTGCTCCAGAGCGCCCGGAGATAGTCTACTGCGAAAGTTGCTACCAACAAGAAGTGGTGTAGTTTAAATAGCAAAAATATCATATAATATATTTATGAAAACGTTAAAAGATTTTGACCTTGTCGGAAAAAGAGTTTTGGTAAGATGCGATCTTAATGTGCCAACTGACAAGAATAATAATATTCTTGATGATTTTAAGATAAGAGAAACTTTGCCCACAATAAAATATTTAATTCACAAAAGGTCAAAAATAATTTTAATGTCTCATTTAGACCCCGAAAGCACTGGCGTAGCCGACAAAAAATATACTCTAAATAACGTTGCAAAAAAATTGTCGCACTATCTTGGCTTTCCTGTCGCCAAAGCGGACGATTGCATTGGCCCTGAAATTGAGTCGCACACGCACAGCCTGGAAATGGGCGGGGTTATGCTGCTTGAAAATTTAAAATTTCATAAAGAAGAAAAAGCGGGCGACGCTGAATTTGCAAAAAAACTTTCCTATCTTGGGGAAATTTATGCCGATGACGCTTTTGGAACCTGCTACAGGCCGTACGCTTCTATTGTGGCAATTACAGAATATATGCCGTCTTGCATGGGGCTCTTGCTTGAAAAAGAAATTACAAATTTAAATAAAATTTCGCAAAATCCCGAAAAGCCGCTGATAGCTTTAATCGGCGGAAAAAAAGTTGAAACCAAAGTGAAAGTCATAGATAAATTGTCTGAAAGGGCAGATTTTATTTTAATAAGCGGACTGATTAAAAACGAAGCAGAAAAAGAAAAAATAATTTTTAAATATCCGGAAAAAATATTCGGCCCCGAAGGTTCTCTGGACAGACCGGACATTGATGAAAAAACTCAAAAAGAATTTCGCGAAAAAATATTAGTTGCAAAAACCGTAGTATGGAATGGCCCGTTTGGAGTGATTGAAGAGAAGAAATATTCGAAAGGAACGCGGGCATTAGCAGACGCAATAATTGAGAGCAAGGCATTTTCTGTTGTCGGCGGAGGAGAAACAGCTGAATTTTTGGAAAAAGAAGGTATAATTGAAAAGTTTAGCCATGTTTCAACCGGCGGAGGAGCCATGTTGGCCTATCTTGCCGGAGAAGAAATGCCCGGCATAAAAGCCTTAAATTAAAATGAAAATAAAAAATATAGAAAAAGCAGCAGAACGCATAAAAAAAGCGGCTCAAAACAAAGAGCCGATTATTTTGTATGGCGATTCTGACTTAGATGGAATTTCATCGGTCGTTATTTTGGAAGAAGCCATAAAAAGTCTGGGTGGAAACATTGTTTCTGTTTTTTTTCCCGACAGGGAAAACGACGGCTATGGAATAAATATAAAGGCGCTGGAGCTCTTGAAAGACAAGGCTCCAGCTCTTTTTATTACAATGGATTTGGGCATTGGAAACGTAAAAGAGGTTGAGGTTGCCAAAAAAATGGGTTTTGAAATAATTATTATCGACCATCACGAGCCGCTGGACGGAGTGCCTGATGTTGAAATTATTGTTGACCCAAAACAAAGGGAAGACAGTTATCCTTTCAAGGGGCTTGCCAATGTTGGAATCACCTTTAAAGTTTGCCAAGAACTTTTAGGCAAAGATATTTCAAAAAAATTGGAAGACAGCTTTTCGGAGCTGGCGGCTTTGGGAACAATTGCCGATATGGTGCCTCAAATTGATGAAAACCAAGAAATTATTGAACAAGGCCTAAGGTCTATAAAAAACACTTTTCGCCCGGGATTGCGGGCGTTTTTAGATATTTTGGGCGATGGCGCTGTTTTTGACAGTCATTTGCAAAAAATTATTTCCGCCTTAAATGCTTCAGAAAGCGTGACGTTTAACAACGAATCTTATTTGCTCTTAACGTCCTCTTTAAAGTCCGAATGCATGGATTTGGCGCAAAAATTGCTGGATAAAAATTCATACAAACAGCAGCAGGTAAAAAATATTGTAAATGAAATTGAAAGGAGGGTTTTGCAAAAGCCGGACGAGCCCATTATTTTTGAAGGCGATCCGGCATGGAAATTAACTTTGGCTGGGTCTGTGGCATCAATAATTTGCCAAAAATATGAAAAGCCGGCTTTTATTTTCAAAAAAATGGATAAAGAATCATGCGGTTCGGTAAGAAACCCCAAGGGCACAGATTCTGTTGAGGCTATGAAAACTTGCCATAAAATGCTAATGACCTACGGCGGCCACAAGCTGGCATCGGGCTTTCGGATTAAAAACGAAAACTTGGAAGAGTTCAAAAAATGCTTAACAGATTATTTTAAAAAATGAAAAAAATAACAATCTTTACAGACGGAGGGAGCAGGGGAAATCCTGGCAGGGCGGCCATTGGGGTCGTTTTTTGCAATGAAAAAGAGCAAATTATAAAAAAATATGGAGAATATCTGGGAGACAACCTTACAAATAATGACGCAGAATACTCGGCTGTAATTTTTGCCTTGAAAAAATTTAAGGCGCTGTTCGGCAGGGCGCTGGCAGAAAATAGCCAGGTGGAAGTAAGGTCTGATTCAGAGCTTATGGTGAAACAGCTAAACGGCGAATATAAGCTGGAGAATGAAAAGATACAGAAATTTTTTATTGAAATTTGGAACTTGAAAATTGATTTTAAAAACGTAAAGTTCAAGCACATTGTCCGCGAAAAGAACAAAGAGGCAGACCGCTTGGTGAACGAAGCCCTAGACCAGCAAGGAACAGCAAAATCTTTATTTTGAAATTGTGATATAATAAAGTAATAAAGGTCAATAAATAATTAAAAACAAAAAAATTTTATGGAAGGAAATTGCAAATGCCCCCACCATATAGTTGTGCCGATATGCATAACTTTAATTGGTTTGGTGCTTTTAGCCGGCCAGATGAGCTGGTTGTCAGCGAGTATTGTAAGCGCTGCTTGGCCTATTTTGTTAATTGTTATCGGATTGACAAAGCTATTTAGCTCAAAGTGCAAGTGCTGCTAGTTTTAAATAAGCAAACAAAAAACAGGGCCTAAAGCTCTGTTTTTTGTTGTCCCAGCAAGACTATAAGCCGAATTCCGTATTATGTGATTATCTGTCTGTTCTCGATGTTGCCATCGGAATCAAGCGAACTACTTTTAACAGAATCTCAAGATGTATTTAACCTGATTTTCTGCTTTGTTCTTGCACTTGGGTAAGGATTTAGCCGTTTCAGCCGGACTTAACCGG
>CAYICD010000026.1:0-5375 GCA_964361855.1 uncultured Candidatus Saccharibacteria bacterium | reverse complement strand
GACGAACGTCGGAGAGGGGTACCCTCTACCGGAAAAAAGTTTGTTGCCGAGCGATAAAATTTATTGTTTATTTTCCCTAATTTTGTCTAAAACTCTCACAAAACTTGTCATAGAGCTGGCCAAGGAACCGACCAATCTGCCCAATAATTCATTCCTTGGAGGAATATTGGCTAACACCAATACCCTTTCTCTGTCAATAAACTTGTTTTCGAAAATGCCTCCCAAAATTTTAAAACTTTCGTTTTTCTTTGAAAACTCATTTGCAATTCTGGCTGGAGCCACTTCGTCTTCAATTCCCAGCACCAAGGCCAATTGGCCCGGAACGCTTTGTTTTATTTTGTTCCAGAAAGAAATATTCGACTGCCCCAGCGCAATTCTTATCAATGTTTTTTTGCCGATTTTAAGATTGCATCCGGCTTCTTTCAATTTTGCCCTCAAAGAAAACAATTCCTTTGAAGGAACTTTTTGAAAGTCAGCAAAAACCATTGATTTCTGGTTTGAAATTTTCTCTTTTAAATCTTTAATCTGCTTTGTTTTTTGTTCTTTTGTTAATGCCATATTTTTAATTTTTTAAAAATAAAAAGCTGTGGATGGCCACAGACAAAAAGAGTATTTGCCCGCCAAAAGCTAAAGCATTTAGGCGGGTGAACCTCGGCGGGACTTATTCCTTCGATAAACTCAGGATACCCGCTGTCTATGGCTATTTATTAATATATTTTAGTTTAATCTATTTTCCAATTCCTGTCAATACCCAGCTACCTTAAATATTTAGCTCGGGCGGCGTTGTGCTCGCCTATGGTTTTGCTGAAAATTGTTTTGCCTGTGCCGTCGGCTGAAAGATAATACCAGTACGGGCTGTCTTTAGGATAAATGGCAGCCAAAATTGAATCTAAACCGGGGTTTGAAATGGGCCCGATGGGCAAGCCTGTGTATTTATAAGTGTTATAAGGCGAATCAATTTTTGTGTCTTTAATGGCGACTCCGGCATCGCTTTTTCCTGTAATGTAATTTACGGTCGAATCAACCTGCAAGGGCATATCAACGTCAATTCTTTTCCATAAAATTCCTGAAACAATTTTTTTATCGTTCAACAATGCAACTTCCTTTTCTAATATTGAAGCCATCGTTATTATTTCAAAAATTGACTTGTTTTGATTTTTGATTTCAGCGCGCAATTCCGCAGTTAATTTTTTGTCAAAATTATCCAGCATCTTTTTCAAAAAGTCCTCTTTATCTTCGCCAAGAGAAACGCGATAGGTGTCGGGAAAAAGATAGCCCTCAAGGCTTATGTCCTTGGGCTTATCCTGCAAAAAGCTGTAACTTTTACTGTAATCAAAATTTATTAAATTTAGGAAGTCTTTTTCTTCACAAACCCCTTTTGCCTCTAAATATTTTGAAATCTGAAATTTGTCCCAGCCCTCAAGAATGGTAATGTTTTGCCTTATCACGTCGCCCGTAACAAATTTTCTTACGATTTGGGCAACAGACATCGATGGCGACAAGCTATATTTTCCAGCCTGGAGCCTGTAGTCTTGCATGGTTAAAAAAACATACCCCCGCATAAAATAACTGTTTTTTATAATACCCGCGTCTTCAAGGGCTTTTGCAATTTCCTCATCCCCCATGCCTTTTTGGGCGGTAAAAACAATTGAATCGTTTAAAAGCGGTTTTAGAGGAAGATAAATCTCCCAAACAATTAAAATTAAAACAAAAGCCCCTATTATAGAAAGGGTTCTGTAAAGTTTTTTATGCTTCCAATATCTTAAATCCATGATTTTTTAAAGCAATTTGCCCTGTCTTAAAATTTTTGAAACTTCCAGCGCCCGTTTTTCACCATCCTTTGTAAGAAGAAAAACCGTTTTTGGGTCGCCAATTATTAAGCCTTCATCCCTTAAAGCCCGCAAAGGCCTGTCTAATTTTCTTGAATCGGGCCAAATAGGATATCTTTGGAATTTTACTGAATCGGGAAATAAAATGAAGCACTCCTTTACCAGCCTGTCAAAACTGCAGTCTTCGTTGTTTTGGATTATTGCGTGAACGCAAAAAAGAATCAAATCGTTTACTGAAAAATCTAAATTTTTATTTACCTTCTGCATTTGTAGGTTCGCCTTCGCTAAAGCTACGGCGGAACAAAGCAGGGGCGCTGGGAATCGAACCCAGACCAAGGGTTTTGGAGACCCTTATGATACCATTTCACCACGCCCCTATTCTTACCATTTATTTTATTATAATAGCACAAAAAGACGGTTTTTCAACAAAAAAAGCCCGTGACAACGTATCACGGACCTCGCGTGCGTTTCAGCGCGTGTTTGATTCTCCCAAAACTGCTGGGGCTTTACGGAAGCTGCATGACCGGACGCTTGCGTTTTACCGGCACTGCGTCGGTATGAACGTGCTCGGACTCGGGCTTGCCGCAGAAAGGACAAGCTCCGTCGATCGGAGCGCTTGAGAAAACGCGGCACCGATCGTTGTTGCAGGCAAAGTGATAGGTCTGCCCGTGCACAAAACATTGGCCGTCCTCGTTGCGACATCGAAAACAAATTGCTTTTGGCATTACTGCATTCCTTTCGGAAGGTAATAGGTCAACGAACAGGGTTTTATACTAACATTTAAAACGCTTTTGGTCAAGTTAAAACTAAAAAAGCCCCTCTTGGTTGAGCGCCGCCACAAAGTCTTTATTTTACATACAACCCGCAAAAGCACTTGCCGTCTTTGGCTATTTCGTCTTTATGCCAGGCGCAGGGGCAAATTTTCTTTGCATCCTCTTTTGTATTTCCGGTAACCCTGCGGCAAGGGCAATATTTTTTTCCGTATTTTTCTTCGTTCATTAAAAGCCCCTTTATAATCCTGTCTACTGTTTTTGTGTCGGGGTTTAATTTAAAACCATTTTTTTCCGCGTATTCGGCAAATTCTTTTCTCATTCGCTCTGCCTCATTCAAAATTTCTTCTAACCAGCTTTTAATGTCTTTTTCTGAGCGCATGCCAACAAATCCGTTAACCGGCTTTCCGCCCTGAAAAAGCACAACAGTTGGAATCCTGTCTATGCCAAATTTCTGGGCAGTCAATGGAATTTCGTCTAAATTCGCTTTTAATAAAACAACTTGCCCGTTCAAATCCTGTTCCACTTTTTCTAAAATCGGAGCAAGCATCGCGCATGGCTCGCACCAAGTTGCAAAGAAATCAACAAGCACAGGCTTTCCTGCGCTTTGGATTTCTTTTTCAAAATTTTCATCGGTTAAATTTATCATTACGAAAGCAAAATCGGAAAAAACGACTTGCGGAAAACTATTATAATTATCGGCAATGCAATTGCCAAAATTATAGCTACAATAATAAACGTTCTTCTGTCTGGCTGTAAATTAATACGCATGGGATAATATATTAGAAATTACTATAAAGGCTAAAACGCCTATTACAAATAAAATAATAACAACATCTATTAATCCAAACCCTCTTTCATTATTTAGCCAATTGTTCCTCAACTTTTTCCACAACTTCATAAATAGAATGCTGGCTTTTTACAAAATAATCCGCAGCGCCCAAAGTAAGGGCTTTTTTTATATTTTCATCTTCAGCCAAATTAGACAAAACAATGACCTTTATGTCTTTCAACAACGGCTCAGATTTTAATTCAGCCAGCACATCAAGCCCGCTCTTTTTCGGCAAAACCAAATCTAAAAGTATAATATCGGGGCGAAATGACTTCGCCAAACTCAAAGCCTCTTGGCCGTCTTCTGCAATTTTTGCCGTATATCCTTTCGAGCGGAACTCCTCGCCAACCACCCGATTCAACGATTTTTCATCTTCAACTATTAGAATTTTTGACATAAATTTTCCGCCAGCTGGCGGATTTTAATTAATTTCTTTTTTATTAAAGCTTAATTTTTTGTTTAATTTGCTTAAAACATCGTACTTGCCTATTGTCTTTACTCCGCCAACGACATACTTGTTCATTTTTTCCAAATTTTGGTCAAGGCGGCTTAAAATAAATTCCATTTCGTTGGCTTCAGCTGAGTCTACTTTCTGGTCAAAAAGCAGTTTTTGGGCGCGAGAAACATCTTTTTTCATGACATTGTAAGATGCGGCCAAATCCCTTTGCGACATTAAAATTCTGCGGAATCTTTTTTCTTCTGTAAATTTGCTCAAATACCATCCCGAAACGAAGATGATCAGGAAAAAAATTATCAAAACAGAAAAAATTTCTATAATCAGGGCGAACGCCCCCCTCACATGCACCATCGGCGACTTGGAAGAAAAACTGGTAAGTCCGCCGCTGTCTTCTGCTATCGCCTCAACATAGTAATTTCCTTTCTTTAATGGCTGGTCAAAAACCGCCTGCCAATTTCCGTTTGAATCTGGGGTGGCCTTTAAGGCATAAATTAAATTTCCTGCTTCATCTCTCAAAGAAAGCGTTATTAAAACATTGAGGGCAGAGGTTCCCTTTGCGCTAATCCCCTTCCCGCTCAAAATGTTTTCGCTTATAGACAAAATTTTGGGGGCTGCAATAATCTCCTGCGTAACCGGTAAATTTTCAAAAGGAAACACAATAGCAAAAGCAGAAGGCGCGGCCATCAAGAAAAATCCATACAAAACAATGGCAAGCCCCAAATATTTTTTCATGAAAGTTTTCTTTATTCTATAATGCAATTAAGTTTTTATCAATGTCTTCAACTCCACACCCGGTTCTGCTTTTTGCGCCGGAAGTTCGGTTGCTATCGGCAGCTCCACAAAAAAGCTGGTGCCCGCCCCCTCTTTTGATTCAAACCACATTTTTCCGCCAAATCTTTCTATTGTCATTTTAGCCGCATATAAACCCAGCCCGTTGCCTTCTGTGGCAGAGGAAAAAGCGTTGTCAGCCCTGAATAATTTTCCAAAAATTTTGCCTTGCTGGGTTTTGGGAATTCCTATTCCGTTGTCTTTTATTTCAAATAAAAGGTTGTCATTTTTTCTTTCCAATTTCAAAGAAATCTCACCCTCATTGGGCGTGTATTTAATGGCGTTTGAAAGCAAATTCTGAAAAACCATTCTTATCAATTCGGGGTCAATGGCTAATTTCGGCAATCCATCCGGGCATTCAAAAGAAAATTTATGTTTTTTTGCACGAGACCCGAATTTCTGCTCTTTTATTATGCTCTCTAAAAGCTCTTTGATGTCTTCCATTGAATAATTTATTTTCACCTTGCCGGCCTCAAGCCTTGAAATATTCAACATCACATTGATAAGCTTTATCATTCTTTCGTTTCCGTTATAAATTTCTTTCAATGACCTTTTTTGCTTTGCGCTCAAGTTTTCAGAATATCTCTGCATAAGCGCCTCAGAATACCATTTAATAGCGGTTAAGGGCGTGCGCAACTGATGCGAAGCCAGCGACATAA
>CAYICD010000025.1:0-7666 GCA_964361855.1 uncultured Candidatus Saccharibacteria bacterium | reverse complement strand
TGGATGAAGGCTGGAAACTTTATGCCCAAAATGCACTCCCGCTTCCTGCATTTTTTCTAAATCTAGCTTTATATCTTTCATTTTATTTTGCTTTAGCTTTTCTTACTTTTTTAGCTTTTGGAGCCTGCTTTTTTGACAGCCTTTCTTTAAATTTCTGCACTCTTCCCAATGTGTCCATAACTTTTTCTTTCTTTGTATAAAAAGGATGGCACTGAGCGCAAACCTCAGTTTCTATAAATTCTTTAGTTGAGCCAATGCTAAAAGTATTGCCGCAGGCGCATTTAACGCCAGCTTTTGGAAAATATTTTGGATGTATATCTGATTTCATAATAATTATATATTAGCAAACTTTTTCGCAAATGGCAATACCCAGCAATAAAAAAGCGGCGAAGTCCTCTCAAAGAGATTTCTAGGCCGCCAAAGAAAAAGAAGAATGCTTACTGAGTGTTACCGACCACCCGCCGCTGGCACCTTGGTCCAACTTTAGGAATTGCGCATGTATCCGACCGCTGGACATACTGGTTTGTTCGTCTCTTGCCCATCAAAAGTATGCGCGGAAATAACTAACCACTAACTGAATCCAAACTCGCTCCGTGCATGCAAGAGCAGGCAATTCATCGGTTAGAGAAAAGCATTTCCACTTCGAGGAGAAGAGACCTTATATCCAGGCATCACTGCCGTGGACTTCCGACACCCTCCACGCGGAAGCAAACATTCTTCAAGCTCGCATGTAAAGTTGCTAAATCCAATCTACCACAACCTATTTTCAAAAGCAAGGTTTTGTGATACAAATATAAAATATGAACGACGAAATAGATTTCTCAACCCCGTTATCCAACGAGGCAAGAATTTACCCCATATAATCTTATGAACGATATAGACTTTTCTAAATTCACAACAGAGGACTGGAAAAATTATAAACCAGAAGTTCCGGAATCATCAGACGACAAAGCTGAAAAGCAATCTGCGATTGTCGAGATACGCGCAGGCCAGGGCGGAGACGAGGCCGGGCTTTTTGCGCGCGATTTGTACCGAATGTATTCAAGATACGGCCAGACAAAAGGCTGGAAGGAAAAAGTTTTGGATTCTAATAATTCAACTGTCGGAGGATATAAAGAAATGATTTTTGAATTATCTGGAAATGGAGTTTACGATGAACTGCAAAACGAAGGCGGAGTCCACCGCGTGCAAAGAGTTCCAAAAACAGAAAAACAAGGCCGAGTGCACACCTCAACCGCAACCGTGGCTGTTTTGCTAAAGCCTAAAAAAACAGAAGTAAACATTTCTCCGGCAGATTTGGAAATTACCACTTTTAAATCTTCCGGCCCAGGCGGGCAATATGTAAACAAAACGGAATCAGCAATTAGGATTGTGCACAAACCATCGGGTTTAGTTGTAACAGCCCAATCTGAAAGAAACCAAATGCAAAATAAAGAAGCTGCAATGACTTTATTGGCAGCAAGGCTTTTGAGAATGCAGGAAGAATCTGATTTGTCAAAACTTACCGCTGAAAGAAGAGATCAAATTCATGCGGCAAAACGCTCTGAAAAAGTGCGCACCTATAATTACCCCCAAAACAGAATCACAGACCACAGAATAGAAAAAAGCTGGCACAACCTGGAAACAATAGTAAACGGAGACCTTGAGCCCATTGTAAAAGCCTTCAAAACAAAAGAAAAATCCGTCGAATAAGCGGATTTTTTTGATTTAGTAAAGCGAGGTAGTGAATTTTTAGAATATCAAATTCTGACAGTCGGTTGACATTGTGCCATTATCAATAAATGTCTGGATGCAATTGGCTCTTTTCATCACGCTATTTGAGTAAATTCTTGCCGCATTTCCGCTGCCATTATAACTATAAGCTGCGGCTTTTTCTGTTGTTGTTGTTTTCCCGCTGGCACCCAAATCAGATAAATATAATGCCGAAGCCGTAAAGGAGTCTTTTATTGCCCAAGGGTCGGCAGTTTGCCCCAGTAAAGATTTTAGCCGGTCAACAAAAAGCATCCACGTGGAAGGTAAAAACTGCGCAGGCCCCATTGAACCATAGCTGTCACAGGAAACAGGGGTGCGAAGCGGATCTCTGCCCACAGAGGCGCAAATTTGTAAAAATGGCTGCAAGTCTCGGCTTACCTTAAACACTCTGCTCATTGCAGCTCCGGTGGAAATTCTTTTTCCAACCCCCGTATTTATGTCTGTCAGCAAACACTGCCCAACATTTCGCCCAATTGCCGATTCCTGGCTGATAACTGCCAAAAGAAATGACGGCCTGATTCCAACCATAGCCCCCACAGCTTTTGCAACATCCAATGCCTCGCCAAAAGTTGGTACTTTTGTGACGCCCGCAACCTGGAAGAGCCTTGCTTTTATCTTGGCCGATGCCGCCTCTGCTGCTTGCTTGTCTTTTAGTTGCTGCTGATACTGGGCTTCTGTTAATTTCAAATATGTTTCCTGCTGCTTTTTGTTTTGTTCGTTTTCCTGTTTTTGCAAACTTTGTATGGCAATTGTTTTCTGCAACTGGCTTACTTCGGTGTCCATTTTTATTTTTTGCCCCTGAAGATAATTTTGCAAATTTTTTGTTGTATTCAGCAAGTCGCCCACTTTTGAATTTAAGCTTTCCAAATACGCAATGTTGCTAAAAAAATCTGACAAATTTCCCTCAAGCAAAATTTCAATTGAAGATTTTTTATCTTCTTCATATAAAGAGCGCAAAATTTGAGTAATTTGACTTTGGGAATCTGCTATTCTGTTTGAGGTTTTATCTATTGACGACTGCGTATCTTTTACCTGCAAACTCAAGTCTTTAGCAACAATCGTACTTTGGCTTATTTGATATTCCAAGCTTTGAATTTTCTTTTTCAAACCGGAAACCGCAGACTGCAAAGTGTTTTTTTGAGCTGTTGTTTTTGTAATGTCTTGGGCTATTTGGGCTGACTGCTGGTCATAATAAGTAGCGCACTTTTCCAAAAGCGCCCGACAGTCAGTTGAGCTTAAATTGGGACAGCTGGCATTTGAATCTATAAGAGTGGAACATGTTGTACCCATGTCTTCTGCCAGCACAAAACCTGGCCTGCCTGCGCAGGCAGGCAAAATTAATGCCAGAAAAATAACTGCAATTATGGGTTTGCAGGACTTTATCATGTCTCTATTATCATATTTTTTTGCAAAAAAAACCAGCCCCGTTATTCACAGGGCTGATTAAATTTTTACTTTTTTTCTTCCTTCGGCTCATCAACAATATCTTCTGTTTTCTTCTCTTTTTCAACCTTTTCAATATCTTCAACATTTTCTTTAATTTCTTCTGCCAGCTCCTCTTCAACCTTTGCCGGCTCGGCAACCGAAACAACTATTTCGTCCGGTTTTTTTGAAATTTTTACGTCTTTTGGAATAATCAAGTCTTTTACTAAAATATGGTCTCCAAAGTTATTCAATCCATCAATTGAAACCTTAATTTCGTGGGGCAAATTCTGAGGCAGGGCTTTTACTTCAATTTCGGCAATATTTTTTACCAAAGTTCCGCCCAAATCTTTAACTGCCAATGACACGCCTTCAAAAACCAGCGGAATCTTAACCTCAACCTCTTCTTTCAAAGAGGGCTGCAGAAAATCAATATGAATAAAATTGTCTGAAACAGGGTCTATCTGGAGCTCGTGTATTAAAACCGGCCTCTTTAATGTTTCGCCCTCTATTGAAAGTTCAACCAATGAGCTTTCTCCGGTCTGTTTGAATACTCTTTGGAAATCTTTATAATCAACTTCCAGGGAAACATTTTTTACACCGTGGCCATAAACCACAGCCGGAATTTTTCCGGCCTGTCTTAAGGAGTCTGTCTTTTTCCCTGTTTCTTTTCTAATTTTTGCAGATAATGTAATCATTTTATTTTTCAACGTGTATGCATTGCGCGGGGCAGGCATCAGCGGCGGAAACTGCGCAATCTGGTTTTACAACCAGAAGCTCGTCATTTCCTGTTTTTGGATTAGTTGTCGAGCCCTCAAGGCGGGCCTTGCCATCCTCTATTAATTTAAAATATTTCGGGCATAAAGCCTGGCAAGAGCCGTCTCCAATGCATTTTTCTCTTTCTAATATTATTTTTGGCATAATGTTTAGATGTTAATATATTATTTCAATTTTGTAAATAGCCAAAACATCAAATTTTATTTTTGCTTCCGAACAGCTCTATCTTGTACGCGGTAACATTTCTGACAGACTTGGCAGGCTCTGCTAAAAATTTGTAGGGGGTTATTTCGTTTATGTCGCTCAGCGCCTTTCTCAAGTTTCCAGAATACGCGAGCCTCAGCTCTGTATTAATATTTATCTTCACAATTCCAAGTTTTATTGCCTCTTTTATGTCGTCTTCCGGAGTTCCCGAGCCGCCATGCAAAACCAAAAAAACATTTACGCTGTCTCCGATTTCTTTTAACCTTTCAAGCCTTATGTGCGGAGTAATTCCACTGATGTCCATTCCGTGAAAGGTGCCCACGCTTACAGCCAGCAAATCAACTTTAGTTTCTTTAACAAATTTTACAGCCTCGCCGGTTTTGGTTAAATCGTCTTCGTTTATCACAAACTTTTCATCATAAAGTTTTGAGGATTCATTTCCTATTTTTCCAACTTCGCCTTCAACTAAAACCCCCTTCCACTTTGCATACGCTTTTACCTGTTTTGTTATTTTTATGTTTTCTTCCAAAGGCAATTTTGAGCCGTCAAAATGCACCATGTCATAGCCTGCATCAATTGCCTGTTTTACATATTCAAAAGATTTTCCGTGGTCTAAATTCAAAAAAATTGGCAAGCCGGTTTTTTTTCTCAAAACATTTCTTAAAGCAACTGCCTCCTCCAGCCCAAAAAATTTGCTTTCGCCTTCAGAGGTTCCCAAAATCACGGGCGACTTTAAATCCTGCCCGGCCTGCCCAATAGACTTTAATTGCGTATAAGCAGAAAAATTAAACTGCCCCAGCGCCCAGTGCCCTTTTTGGGCAGATTGCAAATAATGTTTTAATGTTTTCATAACGTTTTAATGAATCTTGAATTTTGTATCTTGTAGTTTGAATAGAATTTTGAATTTAGAATTCTGGATTCTTTATTCTGTTCTGGCTTCCAGCTTCAAGATACGGAATTCTTCGTCACGGTTACTCTTTCAAATTTTGAATTTTTGTCCAGAAGGCCTGCTTTGGCTCCAATTTCGGCCAAATTGGCAGCAGAATTTGCCAGCCCCAACTGAATTGCTTTTTCAATGTCACCGCTGTATCTGATGTAATCAGAAAGAAAGCCCGAAGCGAATGAGTCTCCTGCTCCTGTTGTATCAACTATTTTTCTATCTGCCTGTGGCAAGGCAGAATAAATAAATTTTCCGTCAGAAGCAACAACGCCCGCTCCCCCTTTTGTTATAACTATTACACCATGACAAATTTCACCGATCTTTTTTAAATTCTCTGTTTCTTCTTCATAAGAAATTTTTGTCAAAAACGACGCTTCTTCTTGATTTAAAAACAAAACATCAATTTTTTGAAAAATTCTTTTTAACTGGTCTTCCGGCAAAGACAATTGCTGTTTTGAAGGGTTGCAGGCAATCTTGATATTGTTTTTCTCGGCAAAACTTATTATCTCCTCAAAAATGCCCAACCCGCCTACGCCCTCGGGCTTCGGCGAGGCAAAGGGCGCCAAGTAAAACCATTTTGCTTTTAATTTACTCCATGGAATATCGTTTTTTGTTAACAAATCCGATGCGCCACGATAAACCAAAATTGTCCGTTCTTGGCCGTCGCTGGAAATAACAATTGAATGATTAGTGGGCTTTTCTGATTTTTTAACAATAAATCTTGTATCTATTTTTAGCTTTTTCATTTCAGAGGTAAGTTCCTCGCCTGCAATGTCCTCTCCCACTGCTCCGCAAAAGGCTGTTTTAAACCCTTGTTTTGAAAATGCAGCGGCAGTGTTTGTACCCCCTCCGCCGGAAGTTAAATTTAACTCTTCAATTTCAATTTTTGAGCCAAAATTAAAGCAAAATCCCTTTCCGGTGTCAAATTCTTTTTGGCTATCTAAAATCTTAAAAGCCTTCGGCTTTATTCTGATATCTTTTGCCGCTGACCCAAACGTAATGATGTCGTACATAATTATTTTGAACTTATTTTTTTACTTTGTATATTCCTGCATGACCGGGAATTATATAGTCTGCAGATTGCAAAACTTTTTTTCGACTTTCTTTTAGTTTCCCGCTATCCGTGGCATAAATGTCTTCTTCTGGATAATTTTCTTTCCAAAAAACGTCTCCGCAAATAGCGACTACGCCATCGTTTGTCGTTACTAAAAGTGTTATTCCATCATAGTTGTGTCCCGGAGTTTTTATTATTTTTATATTGTCAGTAAAGTTCTCATTCCATTCGGAAACGCTATTCTTATCCCATAAACCAAAAAATTCCAAAGTTTTAGCGCGTGAAAACATACCAACGTTTCTATAATGATCTATATGAGAATGTGTTATACAGACAACATCGATGTCTTCAACCGACAATCCTTCTCTTTTTAGCGCATCTATCAAAATCTGCTGGGCCTCCAACACGCCCGGGTCAACAACAATATTCAGATCACCGTCTTTGACAAGCGTGATTGTCGGACAGGTAATTTCTTTTTCATCGGTCTGGCTTTTATCAGCATTTGTATATCCTTCTGTTAGAATTTTGACTTCCGCCATAATAATTTTATTTTTTATTTCTAAACGGAGCTAATGATGGCGTAAAAAGCAAGGCTTCTTTTTCCAACGCTTTATCATCTTCTAGTTTTTCTATCACGGCATCCAATATATCTGGCAGAAGCCTTGCCCTAGGATGATTTCTCAACGCCTTCATCGGGGGCAAGCTTTGGGCAGCATCTTTTTTAATCTTTTTTATTTTCTTCAATCTTATTTTCCTGTTTTCAATCAATCTTTTTACAATAATTTTATACCCGCTGTCATCCTGATCTAAAGCTTTTTGGACTCTAGAAATTTTGTCGCTCCCCGTGCCAAGAATTTTATTAATTTGCCTATAATTATAACCGCCCTCTAATAAAACTGCTATTTCAATTCTCCTCATTAAATTTGCTATTTCATCCGCAGTTAATAAGCTTTTTATAAACAATCTTACTTCATTTCTGTCTTTCAATGAATCAATCATATCATAAAACTCGCCAATCATCTGTATTCTGTTTTGTTTGGGCAAACTGTTGAGATGAAAAGTAACCATATAATCCGCTCCTATGCACCTATGCATAGGAGCAATAATACTAATTTTTAAGAATTTTTCTTTCTTTTTCGGCGATAGCGATTTTTGTTTTTATAATTGAATCTGGGTTTAATGAAATTGATTCTATTCCCAATTCTACCAGAAATTCTGCAAAATCCGGAAAGTCCGAAGGCGCCTGGCCGCAAATGCCCGAATACTTATTGTTATTTTGGCATGCTTTTACCGCCTCTTCAATGAGCTCTTTTACTGCTTCATTTTTTTCGTTCCCCACAGCTGAAATTTCTGAATTATCACGATCTAACCCCAAAGTTAATTGCGTCAAATCATTTGACCCAATTGAAAACCCGTCGAAAATTTCCAAAAACTTTTCAGCCAAAATTACATTTGCAGGAATTTCACACATTACATAAACCTTCAGGCCGTGCTCGCCCTGCTTTAATCCATTTTCT
>CAYICD010000024.1:0-7699 GCA_964361855.1 uncultured Candidatus Saccharibacteria bacterium | reverse complement strand
CAAGTAACGGGAATTACAATAACCCGCGCTACATTGCACAACGAAGATGAAATAAAAAGATTGGGTTTAAAAATTGGCGACACGGTAATTGTTGGCAGGGCGGGAGATGTAATTCCTGAAATTGTTTTAGTTTTGCCAGAATTGCGCACAGGCAAAGAAAAGAATTTTTACATGCCTGAAAAGTGCCCGTCTTGCGGAACGAAACTTGAAAAAACAGAAACAGAGGTGCTTTTGCGCTGCCCGAATCCAAAGTGTTTTGCAAAGCAAAGAAGGAATTTTTATCATTTTGTTTCGCGCACTGCTTTTAACATAGATGGCCTGGGGCCGAAAATCATTGACAGATTAATTGACGAGGGCCTGGCTCAAGACCCAAGCGATATATTTGATTTAAAAGAAGAAGACGTTGCTGTCCTAGAAAGATTTGGAGAAAAATCCGCTGAAAATTTAATAAAATCAATTCAGGATAAAAAAGAAATAGCCTTATCAAAATTTATTTACGCCCTGGGAATTAGAAATATTGGAGAAGAAACAGCAATCGATTTGGCTGAAAAATTTGGTTCATTAGAAAAAATAAAAAACGCAAAACTGGAAAATTTTGAAGAAATTTTAGATATTGGCCCCGTTGTTGCCAGATCTGTTTATGAGTGGTTTTTGGACAAGGGTAATTTAAGATTTGTTGAGAGATTAGAAAAGAAAGTAAAAATAACAAACTATAGGCTAAAAGCTAAAAGCTCTAAGCTGGCCGGAAAGACGTTTGTTTTAACCGGCAGCCTAGAATCAATGAGCAGAGACCAGGCAAGGGCAAAAATAAGAGAGCTGGGCGGAAATGTTTCAGAGTCTGTGTCTTCAAAAACTGATTTTGTTGTGCAAGGCACAGAACCGGGAAGCAAAGCCGAAAAAGCAAAAAAACTCGGCGTAAAAACTTTGTCCGAAAAAGAATTTTTGGAGATATTTTAATATGGGTGCTTTAACAGGCCATTTTAAAAAGCTGGATTGGGGGCTGGTAGTTTCTGCGGTTTTGATTACTTTGTTTGGAATTGCCTCAATTTACAGCTCGTCTGTGGCGAAAGGAGATTTTTTAAATCTGGAAAAGCAGGTTATTTTTTTTGCTGTGGGAATTGTCTTAATGTTTGCAATTTCCCTTTTGGATTACAGAACTTTACGAAACAATTCTTATTTAATTTTGGCTTTTTACGTAATTTGTTTGTTTTTGCTTCTGGGCCTTCATTTTTTTGCCCCAGATATTCGGGGCACAAAGGGCTGGTATAAAATAGGGTTGCTTTCTTTAGACCCCATAGAACCCACAAAAATTGTGCTTTTGGTTTTGCTGGCAAAATACTTTTCAATGAGGCACGTTGAAATGTATAAATTCCGCCACATTGTGTTTTCCGGGCTGTATGTTTTTTTTCCGGCAGTGCTGGTTTTTATAAAACCTGATTTGGGAGGAGTTATGGTTTTAGTTTTAATGTGGCTTGGAGTATTGCTGATTTCCGGCATTAAAGTAAATCATTTTTTAATACTTTTGCTTTGCTTTGCCATAATCGCCGGTTTTTCATGGCAATTTTTATTGAAAGATTACCAGAGAGAAAGAGTTGTGTCTTTTATATTTCCTTATGACCCTTTGGGAGGGTCGTGGTCTCAAACACAGGCCAAAATTGCTGTGGGGGCCGGAGGAATTCTGGGAGAGGGCCTGGCAAAGGGCTCTCAGGTGCAGTATGGGTTTTTGCCAGAGCCCCATACCGATTTTATAATTTCTGCCATTGCCGAAGAGTGGGGATTAATCGGTATTTTCATACTTTTTATTCTTTATTTAAATCTTGTTTGGCGGGTCTTAAAAATTGCCATTGACTCTGAGTCTAACTTTCCGCGTCTTTTTGCTTCTGGTTTTGCCATTATTTTGATTGTGCAGTTTTTCATTAACATTGGAATGAATTTATCTATGCTTCCGGTAGTTGGCATTTACCTGCCGTTTATAAGCTATGGAGGGTCGGGCTTAATAGGCAACTTCGTTGCCCTCGGCATTTTGCAATCAATAAAAGCAAGAAGATAAAATATTTTTAGTTATTCATATAGCATTGACGTGTTTTTTTTGCTATAATTAAATAAATTTTTAGTTGAATTAAGATGGCCAAAAACAAAAAAAGAACTTTTTTGCAAATGTGGTCTGGTATTTTAGTCGGCTTGATTTTCGCCGGGATTTTTTCCTCTGGCGTTTTTGTTTTTGCGACAGCTCTATACAGCCCCGGAGACACAATAAACCCCACCTGCGACCTTAGTTCGTCTGATTGCACGGTTACGGCTCCGGCTGTTTATTCTTTCGGTTCAAATAATTTTTCTGGCACAGGAACTTTTACGACTACAAACACCGTCCGAGGGGGGACAATAACGGACGGCACGCTTTCAATTGCATCGGGTTCCATCACGGCCGGAGTGGCAGCAACTTTTTCTGGCACAATAACCGGAGGCGGATTTACCACAACGGGCACGGGCACTTTCGGCGCCATAACTTTGACTGGCTCCTCGGGCTTGATAAAATCTACCGCCGGAGTTCTTGCAGCGGCTTTAGACGGCACAGATTATTTATCTCCTTCAACAGGCGCCATGCTTGATAGCAGGGGAGATATTGTCGGCTCTCTTGCAACTCCTAATTTCACGCCGATTGATGTGACGCAATCCCTTGTTAAAAATTATGAATTAACTCTTGTTTCAAGCTGTACGGATTTAGTGGTTGTTGACTCTACGCACGTTTCCAGCGCAACGATAAACAGCAGTGCAGGTTTTGCCGCAGCTGATGTCGGCAGATGGCTGGTTGTATCAGCCGGGACAAATTTTTATCAAGGCAGATATGTAATTACAGCCGTGGCAGGAGGCGTGGCTACTTTGCAAGACGATGGGATAAAAGGGGTTGGAGTAGCGGGCGCGACCAGCGGAACCGCGAAAACATACACGCCCGACCTTGATTTGCCTTCAAGCGACGGATTAAACACGGGTTATCAGCCAATGATTGTGTCTTTTCCTTCGGCATGGAACGGGTATAGATATTGGATGGCGTTTATGACCCACTATCAAGAACGCTACCCAACATATCCGGAAATTTTAGTAAGCAATGATTTGAAAGATTGGGATGTTCCGCCCGGATTAACAAATCCAGTAACTTCAAGCGCAGACATATATGATGTTGGTTTGATGCTGGGGAATGATAATAAATTATATCTGACATATCATTATGCTCCGGGCGGAGGCATATCTACAATACAAATGCAGACTTCTTCAGACGGTATTACTTGGAGCTCTGCTGTGGACGTAATGTCAGACTGGTCAGACAAAGCAAATCTGCGCGCCCCTTATTTTATCTGGGATGCGGATTTAAATAAGTACAGGGTATGGTATGTTGTAACCGGGCCGAATCCAACTCCAAATACTTTATGGACGCGTACAGCAGATACTATGACCGGGACATGGTCATCTCCTACGCAATGCACTCAAAACGGCTTATATTACACAGGCACAGGCGGGGCAAACTACGCCAACCCCTGGAACATCACCGTGTTAAAAGTTAATGGAGGATTTTTGGGTTGGCATTATAATCCAGACCCCAATGGCACTGGCGGTGACAGCGGAGGCGGAGTTCAGCTGGCTTGGTCTCTTGACGGAATTACATGGACATTAAATCCTTCTCTGGCGCTTATAGCAGATGTAAATAATTTAGTATATACTGCGGCAAACTGGGGTTATATACCGCAGGTGGGAACACTGGTTCCAATAAGCCAAAACCAATATTGGATAATTTATGGCTCGGCAGGCGCAGGAGTAACACAAGGCACGCCAAGCCATTATGACGTGCCTATGACAATTGGCAGGGCAATGGTGTATTTAACGCCAAGAAGCCCGGTAGTTGATACACTTGGAATTGGAACAACTTTTTATGCCTATAACACTGGCACAGATAAACTAAGAGTAGATGGCGGCAGTATTGCGTTACACAGGACAGCGGCACTTGGGGCAGCAATCGGGCTTAAGTTCTATCAAGCAGCTGGTGGGGGTACCACAGCTTCTATTGGTTTCCTTACTGGCGAGAATACTTTTAAAATATCGGCCGTATCAGCTGATACAGGTGGAATATCGGCCATATCATTTAGTAGTCTGGGAATGACTTTTGCTGGAGGAACAATTCCTTCCTCCGGTGGCAGTTTTTCCAATCAAAGTTTTACAGGAACACTTGTAGGAACCGGCGGAGTAAAGTCTTTTGTGGATCTGAGTCCGGTAATAAATACATCAAGCACTGCAGGGTATAATGCTTTGTATATGAATGTTACAGAATCCGCTACAGGTTCCGGTGTTAAAAACCTGCTCAACCTTAACGTTGCCACTGCCAATAAATTATTGCTGGACAATGCCGGAAATCTTTCTGTTGCAGGCACAATAACTGCCACAGGAGCTTATTATTCGGGCGCCAGCATTGGAGTCACCTGTGCCGATGTCCAAAGTTCAACATTGGGCATTGTCACGGGCTGTGTTCCTTCGGATGCTAATTTAAAAATAAATGTTTCTCCGATTGAAAACGTTCTTGATAAACTATCAAAGCTTAGCGCAGTCTATTTTGACTGGGACAAAGACAAATATCCATACCCAATGCTTCCAGATGATGAAACCCGCCAGATCGGTTTGCTGGCGCAGGATTTTATACCGGATTTTCCAGAGCTTGTTACCCATAACGGTGACGGCACGCTTGGCCTTCGTTATAACAGGTTTACAGCAGTCTTGTTGGAAGCTATAAAAGAATTAAACCAGAAAATAGACAGCAAAACCGGAGCCGTGGGAGACGGGTCGGTCGTTGGCGTTGACACAAAAAGTCTTTTGGCTTCGCTGGGAATGTTTTTGGAGAACGGGGTTGTAAGAATAAGCGAGTTAATAGCAGACAAAGCAACAATCAAAAAATTACAGATGATTGACTCTGCGACAGGCGATGTTTACTGCACTTGGATTGAAAACGGCGAATGGCAAAAAGCAAGGGGAGATTGCGACTCAATAGGTAATCAGCCTGTTATTTTACAAGAGCAGAATTTAGAAGATGGCAGTTCGTCCTCTGGTTCGTCTTCGTCTGGTTCAAGTTCTGGCGGCAGTGCGGCAGACGAGACCGGCGGTGATTCTCAAGACAGCTCAAGCTCAAGCTCAAGTTCCAGTTCAAGCTCAAGTTCAGGCGGCGCCGATTCTAATTCTGAGACAATTTTACAGCCGGCAGAACCTCAGCCTGCGCCGGAAGCCCCGCCCGAATCAAGCGAGCCGCCTGTGCAGGAAACCGAAATTCCGGCCCAGGAACAGCCAGCCGAATAACCGCAATTTTAAAATGAACAAAATTCTATCACTATACATTCTAGTCGGGATTTTTTTGCCTGTTTTTGTTTTTGCCAGCTCTTCTGTCGGAACAATTGATTCTGTTTATAAGTATGCCTGGGCAGAAAACGCAGGCAGGCTTAATTTCGGCTGCGACGGATGTATTGTTTCTATTTCAGATTCCGGGCTGACAGGCTACGTTTGGAGTGATAATTTCGGAAGAATAAAATTGAATCCGGCAACCGGCGGAGTAACAAATAACGGCCAAGGAGTTCTTTCTGGATACGCTTGGGCGGAAAATTTAGGCAGAATAAATTTTTCAGGAGTAGTTATAAATTCATTTGGGGTTTTTACAGGCATGGCAACCGGAGACAATATCGGCAGAATAAATTTTAATTGCACAGGTTGCACGGTAAAAACCGATTGGAGGCCTCAAAGCGTAAGAAGCGGGGTAGCTTTGCCTCCAGGGGCTTATAATCCGCCAGCGGCTCCAGGCGGGGGATTCAGCATTTTGATAAATAACGGAGACACATACACAAGCAACAGGACCGTAACGCTTCAGCTTTCAGGCGGTGTTGATGCAAAAAAAATGGCAATATCAAATTCGCCCGATTTTGAAGGCGTGGGGCAGGAAGACTATCAGTCTATAAAAATTTGGGAATTGGCTCCGGGCAACGGATTGAAAACAGTGTATGTTAAATTTTACACAAAATACGGCCAGCCATCAGATGTTGCGCAGAGAAGTATAACGCTAAGCTCTAAAACACAGGTTTTAACTCCCGCTTCCCTGCAGGGCAACCAAGACCAGCCCAATCTGCAGCCCGAGACAAAGCAGAAGCCGAAACAAAATCTTTTACAAAATGTGCAGTCGCGCGCGCAGGACGCGGCGAATAAAGTTGTTAATGTATGCAAGCTTGGTCTGCAGAAAACTAAATCTGTTTTTATGTTTTTTATCGATGCAGTAAAAACTTGGTGGGGGAACGCCTTGCAGTCAATAAAAACAAGAAGATAGGAAATGTCATACGCGTATCTTTTCCTACTAAAGTTGACGATCGTCCATTTTATTAGGAAAATAAAGTATGGTCAAGAAAAACAAAAAAGATTCGTTAAGCATAAAAATTTTGCAATATTTAGGAGATGCGTCAAAAAATCTTTTAGATTTGAGTATTGATATAATGTTTGATCCTGAAAAATTAGTGAGAGGAATGAGTTTGTATAGAGATGCCTCGTTTTATTATCCGCAAGAAATTTCGAACCTTAAAAAAAGCAATTATTTTAAAAAGAAAGATAAGAAATTTTATCTTACAGAAAGGGGTCGAATGAAAATTATAAAGAATATTTTAAAAGACAAAAATAAGGATGCTGCCTGGGATGGCATTTGGAGAGGAATAATTTTCGATATTCCAGAAGCAAACAGGCGTGAGAGGAATTTTTTAAGGAGAGAATTAAAATTTATTGGGTGCGTAGAACTTCAAAAGAGTGTTTGGATAATACCCTTTGACATTGAAGGGGAATTGTTGTGCTTGCTTAAGCTTTGGAAAAAAGACTTTAGGGGAGATATAAGATTTATTAGGATATCAAGCATAACAGGGGAGAAAGAGTTGAAGCAAATTTTTAATCTCGGATGATTTCCTACTAAAATGGACGACCGTCAATTTTAGTAGGAAACATACTTTGTACTTTTTTGAATAAAGATGTAATAAAAAATGCCTCACGCGAAGTGAGGCCTTGCGGCAAAATGAAAACTTGATTTTTCTATCCGAAGAAGCATTCGCCACGGTCGAAGTAAGCGTAGGCATCGAATTGACTAGTGTAATCTGCCATGCCGCCTAAAACGGTTTCGACTGCCGCCATAAGCCCGAGGTCAATGTTTCCATTTGCAACTTCGTCGAAAATGCCGAAGTTCAAAAGGTCTCTGCCTAAGGTTGTATGGCCGGCATAAAATTGATCAAGCCAATAATCTTCGTTTTCTTCGTTGAGGACTAGCCAAAATCCGATAAACTCGGACTTTGACAAAAACGGTTCTTGTCCAGCCCGAAGGTACAACGCATAAGCTTCCTGCGGCGATATTCGCATATATCCAATCCTTATTTAAATGGGAAGGGTCTAGTTTATATATTTATAACCTTTTGTACGCGAAAAGCAAACTTACGCGCTTATTTTTTATAATTGACCGCACGAGCCGTTTTAACCCTTGACAGTTTTAATTAAAAAGAATAAGATATACTTACAGTAAAAAGAAGTGGCCACTTTACTCTAAGAAAAATTGAATAACCCTTGTCCCGGTTAATTTTTTGCATGTAAAGATTTGTGCAACCTTTTCTACGAGGTTTGCCGCTCATGCATTTATATTTTTATATTATTT
>CAYICD010000023.1:0-7787 GCA_964361855.1 uncultured Candidatus Saccharibacteria bacterium | reverse complement strand
ATCAAGGTTGTAAGGGATGTTACAGCCAAAGGATTGAAAGAATCAAAAGACTTGGTTGATGCAGCCGCAGCTGGAACAGCCCAGATGGTTAAAGAAGGGGTTAAGAAAGAAGAAGCTGATGAAATTGCAAAGAAATTTACAGCCGCCGGCGCAAAAGTGGAAATCAAATAATTTTGTGACGAGCTAAGCTCATCACGTAAAAAAACAGGGGATTGAGTCTTCACCAAACTTTGGTGAAGACTTGACTCCTCTGTTTTTTTGTGTAATAATTCGGTCGATGAACCTTGAAAAGAATAACTGCTTTCTATGTTGCCAATTCTGGCACCAGGCGGTTATTATTGGGTTTTTGCTGGAGGTGTAAGATGAAATTTTCGCGCGCAATCGTTGTTGTGTTGTTAGTCGTTTCGGTGATGGCGGGCATTGCTATAATAGTAGCGTCAGCAAAGCAGCAAGAGTGGGAGACCTCGTATGACGTTAATCTCCCGAAAAAGACAAAGCTTGCTGTCCTGGATTTGAGCCAAATCCCCGCAGACCATGGCGCAGAAGACGCACAGTTTCCAGAGTGGCGCCCGTTCCAGCTTGGAGATGAGGTTGATTTCAACCAACATCTTCTGCCTCGGCAGTTCTTGGAGAATATGAACGGGGCGAATCAACAACGCGGTTTTCTGTGTCGGATTTTTACCACTTCGGTTGGGCGCTTCAATGTGATAGAGTGCGCAGATACCAGGGGTGCTGAAGTGGCTGGTCGCTATTGTCCTAGCATATTGCAGTTGCCGAGCGGCAAGTATGTTGCTATCACCTATGGTTCGCTTTCCTTCCAGCAGGTTTTGTCGCTAGACGGAAAGATTTTTCTCGTGTGTCATAACGACATCCTTGAATGGAGCTCTACGGGCGAGGATAAGGCAAAGGCAAAGGTTGTTTTTTCGATGAACAATCGACGCTACGACGAGCCTCGTATTAAGATGGACGTGGCGCAAAACCTTCTTCTGGGCAGAGGACTTTACGTTGGGTACTGCAGTTCTGGGTCCATAATAGAAAACTTCCATGGTCTTGCGTGGTATCAGGGAGAGGAATGGAGGCTGTATCGCTACGAAGGCAAACAAAAAGAATTCTGGGTTCACGGCATTACCTGCAAGAAAGCGAGCGGCAATTTACTGTTGACTTTGTACCGGTGTTACCCAGGAATTTATGTGGAAGACGAAAAGTACAACCCTCGGGTGTTGTTTAATCCCAAAACCGGCTTTTTCGCCGACCAGGAACCGGCTGGGACAGATCAACCTTCATGGAGTGCTTCGCCATTGCCGTTTTGGCAGTAGATTTATCATCAGAGCGCCGGAAGTGAGTGTGAGTAAAATCGCACTCCCGCCGGCGCTGTTTTTTTGTTTGGTTGGTGTTAATATTGAAAATTAAGCAGATTTATGGTATAATATTAAATTCGTTCAGATATTCTAACCCTGGAGGCAATACGATGTCGGGCACCTTAACAATTAGGGGATTCACGGATCAGCTCGGTCTTCGGACTGTCAGGTACACAGAGGGCAGTATTGTTTGCGGACGGTGCGACAGGCGGTGGGACGCAAAGAAGGGCGAGCATACCAAGCGGGCGGAGTTTGCCAGATCTTTCCGCGGAATGGATTGGCGATACACGAAACGCTACGGCTGGGTCTGCCCACGGTGTGCAAAGAAAACTGCAAATGAACAGCGGAGAAGAAAAAAACTCCTCAGGCGCTGAAAAAGCGCTGTTTTTTTTACGAAAAAATGGTAAAATTTTCTAATAAGGCAAAAAGGGCGCATAGCTCAGTGGTAGAGCGCACCGTTCACATCGGTGAGGTCGAAGGTTCGATACCTTTTGCGCCCACATAATTATGGCAAACAGTTATAGAAAACTTGTATGGACACAGCACTCTGAAATAAAAATGAAGCAGTATGGGCTGTCAAAACAAAAGCTTTTTGGAATACTCCGTAAGCCCGATAGGAAAGAAAAGGGGATTGTGCCAGGAACCACGGCCGTGATGAAAACTAACAAAGTATTTTTCAAAGAAAAAAAAGTGACTTTGAAAAAAGCTTGGCAGAGCCAAAAGAAATCGCCCGGTGAAATTTGGCTAATGTACAAAGACGTAAAAAATGTTTCGCTGGGTCCGATAAGAAAAATAATCAGCGCCTGGCGGTATCCTGGAATTTCAAAACCAGGGGAAGAAATACCAATCCCCGAAGATATTAGAAGAGAGTTGGAAAAGGGGGAAGAATAATTTATAATTAAAAAATAAATATATGGAAACAAATAAAATTATTGGGTATGTTTTATTGATAATCGGCGTCTTGTTAATAGCCTTGCCTTTGTGGCAAACATATAACATTTTTACCGGCAGGTCCCTGCCCTCACAAGTTTTTACAAGACCGGTTGCTTTACAGGTAGATGAAAAAGCCAGCCCGCTGGATATTCAAAAACAAATGCAGAACGCATTTATTAAAATTTTGCCGATAGATTTAATAAACAATACTTTAAACCTTATAAGCTGGCTGGCTTTGTTATGGATTTTAATTTATGGCGGTGGAAAGATTGCTGAAATTGGTGTAAAATTACTTAACGCCAAGCAATTCTAAACCCCTCAATGAATTCTTCTCAAAGGGAAAACATTATAGTTTTGTGGACCTTTTGGCATTTTTTTGAAATGCCCGCGTTTTTGGTTTCTGTCTGGAAAAATTATATTTTTTTTGGATTGAATTATTTCTCCGTTCCCTTATTGGCAAAAACTCTTTTTTCTCCCTGGAGAAGGTATAAATGGGCCTACCCCAGGGGGTTTGACCCGGTAGAATTTTTTAACACGTTGGTGTCTAATATTTTTTCCCGTTTTTTGGGCGCCCTTTGCCGGATTGTTTTGATTATCATCGGTTGCATTGCCCAGGTTTTTATCCTTTTGGCGGGGCCAATAGTTATTTTAGTATGGGTTTTAATTCCTTTTATAATTGTCGGGGCATTATTTTATGTCTTTTACATTTAGCATAAGAGAAACGGCTGTTCTGCAAGCTGCAAAAAGGGAAAGATTTCCGCTGTTTTATTATGCAAATTTTCTTTCAAATCTGTCCTTTTTTCTTTTTATTATTTCTTTAATGTTGGTTTTGCTGTCTTTTGCAAATATAACGGCAGGTTTTCAAACTTCAAAAATTTCATCAGGGCTCTTGGCTTTATGGCTTTTCTTTTTTGAAGTTTCCGTATTTTTAAAATTAAAAATAAAAAAGCCGGAGATAAATGCAAATTTTTCCGATGCCGCCCTAAATCCAGATAATTATAATTTGGCAGAATTTTTAAGCTTGCCTTCTGCGAAAATGGTTGAAGACTCAATAAAATTTTGCAAGGCCAGGAAAATTTATGAAGTTGATTCTTCGGCGCTTTTCTATTCCGGCCTAAAAATAAGCCATGACATAAAAATTCTTATGTTCCGGTTGGGCTTGGACACGGGAAAGCTCCGGGCAGATTTAAAAAATTATTTAGAAAAAACACCGCGCCAGTCCGGCAGTGCGAGCTGGGAAAGAAAAACAATATCTTTTTCCAAAAGCTTTCAAAAGGTAATGCACGAGGCGCTTTCGCTGGCAAACCAAAGAACGCACAAAACAATTGGCGAGAAAGAAATTTTAGTCGGCCTGGCAAAACACGATGAATTTTTTAAAAAGGTTTTGATGGACTCGGATTTAAAGGAAATTGACATTGAAAACATAACATTGTGGCTGGATTCAATAGAGGATATGGCCGAACTCGCAGCCAAATCGTGGTCTTATGAAAATTTAGCGCGGCAAGGTTCGCTTGGAAAGGATTTCGCCTCGGGGTTTACTGTTATGCTGGACAGTTTTTCTGTTGACTGGAGAGACTATTTTAAAAAAGGGATTTTTAATGAAACTATCGGGCATAAAAAAGAGCTTGAGCAGCTGGAAATGATTTTGGGCAGGTCCAGCCTTACCAATGCTTTAATAATTGGCGACCCTGGATCTGGCAGAAAAAGCATAGTTGAGGGGCTGGCTCAAAAATGTTATCTGGGAACAACGCTTGATGAATTGAAGAACAAAAGAGCGGTAGAGCTTGATATGATAAAATTATTGGCCCGGATTCAAGACCCCGAAAAATTAGAGGCGGTTTTAGACCAAGTTTTTCAGGAAGTTTTAACGGCGGGGAATGTGATTTTAGTAATTGATAATCTTCAAAATTTTGTTTCTCAAAAAACGCCAAGGCCCGGGACAGCCGACGTTTCAGGCATTTTGTCGAAATACCTGCCTCTGCCGAATTTCCAATTTATAGGAATTACAGATTACGCCGGCCTTCATCAAAACATTGAGCAGAACCCGTCTTTTTTGTCGCTTTTCCAGAAAATTGAGGTTTCTGAAATAACAGAGCCCGAAACAATCCGGATACTGCAAAATTTAGCCCTTAATTTAGAATACAAAAATAAAGTCTTGATAACTTATCCCGCGATAAGAGAGATAGTAAATTTGACCGGCAGATATTTTCCAAGCACGCCCTTTCCCAAAAAGGCAATCGACGTTTTAGATGAGGCCGTGGTTTATTTAAGAACCTTAAAAGAGAAAATTTTATTGCCGCACCACATCGCAAAAATCATTTCTGATAAAACTGAAATTCCTGTTGGAAAAATGGAATTCAAGGAAAAGGAAGTTTTGCTTAATTTAGAGGATTTAATCCACCAGAGAATTGTAAACCAGGAAGAAGCTGTAAAAGAGGTGGCAATTGCCATGCGAAGGGCAAGGTCCGGCATCGGGTCTAAAAAACGCCCTATGGGAACATTTTTGTTTTTGGGGCCCACTGGCGTGGGAAAAACAGAAACATCAAAGGCGCTGGCTCAAATTTATTTTGGGAATGAAGAAAGAATGATAAGGGTTGATATGTCTGAATTCCAGGCAATTTCAGACATTCCCAGATTAATAGGCCAGACTTCGCCCGTTGAAATGCAGGGGCTTCTCACAACGCCGGTCAGGGAAACCCCTTTCTCATTGATTTTACTTGATGAAATAGAAAAGGCGCATCCCAATATTTTAAATTTATTTTTGCAGGTTTTGGACGAAGGCCACATTACAGATGGCCAGGGAAGAAAAATTCTTTTTACAAACACCATAATTATTTGCACGTCCAACGCCGGAGCTGACATGATTTTTAAAGAAGTTGAATCGGGCCAGACCCCTGAAAAACAGAAGCTTTTGGGAGCGCTTTTTGAAAAACAAATATTCAGGCCGGAGTTTATCAACCGTTTTGACGCCACGGTAATTTTCCACCCCCTGACCAAAGACAACTTAATGAAAATCGCCCAACTCACACTGCAAGGCCTGGCTAAAAATCTTAAAGAAAAAGAAATTGATTTTATAATTACCGAACCGTTGAAAGAAGAAGTTGTAAGACTGTCTTATAAGCCGGAATTTGGCGCAAGAGAAATGCGAAGGGTGGTGCAGGACAAGGTTGAAAGCGCAGTTGCAGAAGCCTTGCTTTCAGACAAAATCAAAAAAGGCGATAAATTTGAAATAAACCCAGACAATTTTGAAATAATTATTAACTCAAAGCCAGAGTAGTTGACAACTAATTCTAAAAGAGTATCATGAAAATATGATAAGCAAAAACTTCACATCATTGTTGTTGAACCTTTTGTTGGACTATTGTCCAGGAGGTTTTTGCTAAGTAGAGATAAAAAAGAAAAGCAAACAGAATCCTCCTGAACCGGAGGATTTTTTCGTTCGTTGAAAGGAGGACGAAATGTCAGTTGCAACGCGTGATAACATGGCCGGCAAATTCGTTGTGAGCAAGCACGAACAGCCGGGTTTAGGCCTGTACGTTGCTCTGGTAACAGGGCCCGCCGGAAGGAGGCCTGACAGCTGGTGTTTATTTCTTTGGGATCAGCAAACGCCAAGAGCCGTTACCATGTCAACCCATGAAATAGAAAAGCACTTTGAAATTTTTGACGACGAGCAAGGCGCCAGAGAGCGCTTGCAAAAGCTTAAAGGCTCATGTTGAGCCGGCTCCGCTTCGGTGGGGCTTTTTTTATGCAAAAAAAGAGCCCCGTCGCAACACTTTGTTGCTGGGGCGCAGCACCTTTGCGTTGTGCCGCATAGCTCATCTAGTGTGCCAAGGAGATTCTGTCGCACATTTGTTTTAGCATATCGCGCGCTTGGCGTTTTGAATCCAAGCGTTTTTCTCCGTCAGCTACATTGCTGTAGAAAAGGAGATAGAGCCTGTCCAACATACTGTACGGAGAGATGGATTTGCTGTCGATGAGGTCGCGTATCTCTTGAGTTTCCTCGCTTAATGCGCACCTCTGTCCATTCTTTGAGCTGGTAGCAATTAACGAAGACGCACATATAGCGTAATGGTCCTTTTGCCTGAAGCAAGACAGGCTAAGTATTGCGAAATTTCCAAAGTCGGTCAAGAGCAAAATGCTCTGGTTGATTTCATGGGTTTGCTTGGCGTTGGCGCCCTTCGCAGAGTCCCAAATATCCACAACAACAAATCTTGTCTTCTGATTTAAGCCCGTACCTGCGAGACTGGGCATGGCATTAGTCGGCGTGACAAACCGTCCATGACTTGCTATGGGTTTGCCGTTCATCAGTTTGGCAAGCGTTTCAAAACCCGCCACATACTTCAAACATGGTCTGATTCTGGATAGCGCAGTTCCGATTATACTGCACCATTCTGGCGTAGAGATTTCCTTGTGCCGGATTCTCGCGGCTCCCGTAACCACATCGGCATTGTTGGGCGAACCCATTTCCAACCTCTCTTTCTAGCTCTCCGGGCGAACCCTTATTGAGCTGTAAACGTACTGACGCACCTATCTAGCATTTGCCAGATTATAAAAGATGCGCTAATAGAAATATATTCTTTTTCGTTGATTTTGTCAATTTTTTTAACCGCTTAGACATGCTTGAGCGATTGGAGGGCGTAATTTTGAGTGGTGTAAAATCTACGCTATCGCGTAATTTTTACACTGCTGAATTTTTTTAAAAATTTAATAAAAAAGCCCCGCTGAATTGGCAGATTGCCAATCGCAAGGCTTTGCTCTTAAGGGAGCTCCACTGGGGCAAGCCAGGAAATGGTTTTGCCGGTGAACTTGGACTCGATGGTTACGATGGGCGCGGTTTCTTGGGTGATTTCTCCGGCGTGACGGGCCTCGATTCCGAAGCCAGACGCTAAGTTGCCGAATTTTGATACATCGTCCTTGCTGATCACCACAAGAACTCCTTGGCCGCCGTTCCAGGTTTCGTAGCACTCCTCATCGGTCATGCCGCGCCACTCTGCGCACTGGCACATAATTTCAGGCGGTTCCCACAAGTTGTCCAGATGTGATGAGAGTCCTCGCGGAAAGAGAATGTCTTCGGCAAATTTTGCTTTTATTGCGCCGCCAGTGTTATGTACAATGAGGTACATCTTGATAAGCGGTACACAACCGTTGGACCAGCCATTGGCAGTTGCCAGGAACTTGTCGTAGAGCACAGAGTGGGTGGCTGCCTTTCGAATAGCCTTTAGCGGTTCTGGGTAACCCCAGCAGTCGGGCCCGAAGCCCATCGCGATACCTTTGCGTGCCGAACTTATGCCGTTGTCCCGGAAACCGATTTCGCGCAGGGCCATGACAGCCATATCCGGCTGAATCTGGTCACCCGTGATGACAGTGTTTTCATTGTAGATGCCAAAGGCCACGTCGGCAGACAGGTCCATCCAGCCGCATCCTTCTGGCAGTCCTTTCAGTCGGAAAGCTCGCGGACCGCGGAAGTGACCGCGAGAAAAATCCCGCACCTCCACG
>CAYICD010000022.1:6934-9996 GCA_964361855.1 uncultured Candidatus Saccharibacteria bacterium | reverse complement strand
CACGGGTAGCGGAAGCTGCTCGTGGATCATTTTTTTAAATTTTGGATTTATCCAAAATTAGCATCGACTAAGATTGAAATCTTAAATTTGGATTTTAATTTTATGCGTTTTGTTGGTTCGGCATAAAACCAAATATTCGAAACAGCTTTGAAAAACTAATAAATGGTAGGCTTGCTAATCGCCAAGGAAATTATTCACAAATTTTTGCGGATAATTTCTTCGGCAGTTGGCAGGTAAATACAATGGATTGACCTTCAACGCAATGAGCTGAGGGATAGACGCTCGCTCGGCCTTTGGGCCCATAGGGCTTTGCCCATAGGGCGCGTCGCACTGTGGTAGAGCGCAGTATATCTCCTTGGCGGGCCTTCCATGGCGCCGCCTGCCAGCTGCTTTTGCATGGGGTAGCTCAGTGGTTAGAGCGTCTCCCTGATAAGGAGAAAGTCGCAGGTTCGAATCCTGCCCCCAGCTCTTGAGCTTTTTGTTCTTTTGCTTCATGTCGCTTCGGCGACTTTTTTTTGCATATTTTGTGTTGGTTGTCACACGCCCCTTAAGAGATAGGCTAATTCGCACGAATAAGGGAATATTATTGTGCGACTTGAAAAGTGGCTGGAAATCAAGTAAAATTTTATTATGGCGCAGTATTTTACTAAAGAGGGATTACAAAAATTAAAAGAGGAATTGCATCACTTAAAAACGGTTGAGAATAAAAGAATAATCGGTCTTATTGCAGAGGCCGCGGCTTTTGGCGACTTGAAAGAAAACGCTTCTTACCATGAGGCTCGAGACAAAATGGCATTTTTAAGAATGAGAATTGCAGAGTTAGAGGGCGCAATTAATGAAGCAGTTATTAAGGAAAAAGATGGAGATGAAAAAGTTCAAATTGGCGGGAAAATTAAAATTCTATTTGACGGTGAAGAGGCAGAATACGAAATTGTGGGACCCGCAGAATCAAACATTTTAAAAAACAAATTATCTTACCAGTCTCCGCTGGGGCAGAAGTTATTGGGAAAAAAGATTAATGATGAATTCAACTACCAAGCCGGCAGCAAAAAAGTAAAAGTGAAGATTTTGGAGATTAAGTAAAAAAAACCTCCGTTTGATGTAATCTCCTGGAGGATACAAATTGAGTTTCCATGTGGAAAACCCCTTAGCGTGTGAGCTCGGTCGCTCTTTTTGCCAGAGCATCTTGTTGCTTGGCTACCAGTCGAAGCTTTTGCTGGCGTTCCGCCTCTTGCCACCTGCGTCTAGATGCCTCAAACAAGCCAGCAATACGTTTCTGTTCGCGCTGGCGAATACTGTGCAACACAAGAATTTCTGCGGCAACAGAGCCACCGCAAATCGCCTCGTGCAACGTTTTCGGCCTTCGGATGCAATCTGAGGATGCGTTGATATCCTGTTCTGGAAGTGGCAAATCCGTTCCAAGGGCAATTCCTTTCAGCTTGGCGAGGCAAGCCCGGTCAAGCTCGGGAAAGTCGGTACTAAAACCGGACATCGGCTGGTTTAGCCACCAGAGTTGCCTTAAATAGCAGAGGATTTCGATGAATTGGGGTCGGGCCGCAACAAGCCGAGCCCGAATCTCCTCTGGATTTTCGTCGTGGCGATATTGGTATAGCGAACCATCATAAGCCCAGCCCAAACGAGCGAAATCCTGCAGAAATTCGCCAAACACTTCCGTTTGGTGCCTCACTTCCTCGCCTTTGTATGGCCGATCATAGTTGTCGGCTTCCGGTCGGCAAAACCAAAGAAGCTTGTCAAAGGATTCCTGGTTTGAAAGCATCCACCACCACAGGGGCGGATAGCCTTCCTTTCCCGCAGTGAAAAGCTTCACACACAAAACATCGAACGCCTTCCTTGAAATGATTTCGCGGTTTTTGTTAGTGTTTTTTGCGTCGTGTTCTCGCCAATTGTAGTGAAACGGTTTACCAGTACGGTGACCATCGGCAACGTCAAGCAGAAAAAAGGCGGTTTGCTCGCGTTTGTCCAGCCAGTACTCCGTAACTTGCAGGCAATGGAGCAATCCCAGCTTCTCGCCCAGAACTTTGGTGCTGTTCCATCTCGCCAGCCATTCGTCAAACGACTGGAACTTTGAGGGAAACAAATTTGCCAGCGGATGTTCAACTTTCTCAAACTCGCTCATGACAAAACTCCCATAACAAGTGGTTACGCCCAGTTATTTAGGGCAGGTGACAATGAACAGTGGACCCGGCGAGAATCGAACTCGCAGCTTCTCGTTGCAAACGAGATGTGTTGCCACTATACCACGGGCCCTTTTGCATTAAATATATAATACCTGTTTTTTCGTAAAATTTCAAGTGCTGCCAAGTAAAGAGGGCAGTTTATTTGACATTTTTAATATTTTGTTATATAATGGAATTATGATTAATAAACAAAGAGAAATACCTCAATTGAATGAACCAGAAATGACTTTTGGCGGTCTTGGAATTGCTCCTCAGCTTTTAGACACGCTTTCAAAATTAGGTTTTAAAACTCCAACCTCGATTCAGCACAAGGCAATTCCGGTGGCTGTTGAAGGCAAAGACATTATTGGAATTGCCCAAACTGGCACGGGCAAAACTTTGGCTTTTGGAATTCCTTTGCTTCAGCAAATTTTAAAATCTGGCAGAGGAGAAGGGCTGATTATTTTACCAACAAGAGAATTGGCTTTGCAGGTGAATGAAGAAATAAAAAAAATTGGCAGGGCATTTGGAGTGAAAACAGCGGTGTTAATTGGAGGGACTTCTTCTTATCAACAGGTTCGCGAAATTCGGGCAAATCCGCACGTTGTTATCGGCACTCCCGGCAGAATTATTGATTTGGTTGAACAAAGAAAATTAAATCTAAGCGGTGTTTCAATTTTGGTTTTAGATGAAGCAGACAGAATGTTTGACATGGGTTTTGCTCCTCAATTAAAAAAAATATTGCAAGTTGTGCCAAAAAACAGGCAGACAATGCTGTTTTCTGCAACAATGCCCGACGGCATTGTAAAGATTGCCAGCTCTCATATGAGGCTTCCTGTAAGAGTGGAAATTGCAAGGTCCGGCACAACCGCAGAAAATGTTGAG
>CAYICD010000022.1:0-6924 GCA_964361855.1 uncultured Candidatus Saccharibacteria bacterium | reverse complement strand
AAAGCGAACAAAAATTGCCATTGCTCAAAAAAATAATAAAAGATACAAAAGGAAGCGTTTTAATTTTTTTGAGAGTAAAGCATAAAGCAAGAAAAGTTTGCGATAGCTTAAGAAACGCGGGAATTACATCAGCTGAAATTCATTCAAACAGATCTCAAAACCAAAGAAAGGAGGCCTTGGAAGGATTTAAATCCGGAAAATACAGAGTTCTTGTTGCAACAGACATTGCTTCAAGAGGAATTGATGTAAAAGGCATTGAGCTGGTTATTAATTTTGACTTGCCTGAAAACCCCGAAGATTATGTCCACAGAATTGGAAGAACGGGCAGAGCAGGCGATTCCGGAAAAGCAATTTCTTTTGCAATGCCGGATCAAGGAGGAAAAGTCAGGGAAATTGAAAAATTGGCAAGAATATATCTGCCCATTTCAAAGTTGCCGTTCTAAATATGGCAAAAGAAAAAGATACTAATTTTGATGTGGCTGTTGTCGGGGGAGGGCCCGCCGGAATGATGGCAGCAGGAAAAGCGGCAAGCAAGGGCTTTCGCGTTGTTTTAATAGAGAAAAATGCTTCACTTGGCAAAAAATTATTACTGACCGGAAATGGAAGATGCAACCTGTCAAATGCAGAATTTAACTTACGGGAATTAGCAAAAAATTATAACAACGGGGAATTTCTATTCCACGCTTTTTCTGTTTTTGGGCCCAAAGAAGTTATAGAATTTTTTGATAAATTGGGAGTAAAAACTAAAATTGAGAAAGACGGCAGGGTTTTTCCTGAAAGCGATAAAGTAGAAGAAGTTTTAGAGGCTTTAAAGAGATATTTAACAGAAAATAAAGTAGAAATACTTTTGAATTCTGAAGTTGTGAATGTTGTCAAAAAGGCTAAAAAGATTGAAAAGATAATTTTAAAATCAAGAGAGATTACCGCTAAAAAGTATATTCTCTGTGCCGGAGGAAAATCTTACCCCTTAACCGGTTCTAACGGGTCTGGATACAAATTAGCTGAAAAATTAGGGCATACAATTTCAGATTTAATGCCGGCCTTGACTCCTCTAAAAATAAAGGAGCAATGGGTTAAAGATTTACAGGGAATAAGTTTTAAAAATGTAAAAATTAATGGCGAGCTTGGTGAATTTATATTTACTCATTCTGGAATAAGCGGACCAGGCATTTTTAATATCAGCGCAAAAGTGGGCGACTTGCTGGCAAAAGGCCTGCCGGCGCAGGCAGGAGAAGCTAAAATATCGTTTGATTTTTTCCCTTTATTGAACCAAGAAGAGCTTTTTAAAAAAATAGATGAAGTTTTAAAAAGATATGCAAAAAAATCTGCTAAAAATATTTTGTCAGATTTTATTCCTGCAAAACTATCAGAAGTTATTTTGGATAATTTAAAGATCGACAAAAATAAAATTGCCAATAATATGTCCAAAATAGAGAAAAGGGCAATAGTAAAAGCCTTAAAAGGACTTGAGGTTACAGCAGAAGACACCTTTGGCTTTGAACAGGCAATGGCAACAAGAGGAGGAATTTCTTTGAAAGAAATTGACCACAAGACAATGAAGTCAAAACTAATTGACAATTTATTTTTTGCCGGAGAAATTATTGATGTTGACGGAAAAACCGGAGGATTTAATCTTCAGGCTTGCTGGAGCACAGGAAATTTAGCCGGCGCAAGCACAGTTGAATTTTAAGCAAAAAAATGTTAGTTTAAATTAAATAAAGAATTAATATGCAAAAACAAAAAATCTTTTTTATAATTCTCTTTACAGTTTTAAGCTTGCTGGCATTTCAGGTGCCAATTTCAAAAATTATCGGGTCAAGCCAGTCTTTTACTTTATTTGAATTAATAGCCCCGATTGGCGGAATGTTTTTAGGGCCGTTGTTCGGCGGAATTTCTGCTTTTGTTGTCAGGTTAATAAATATAATTTTATTTAAGCAAAATTTAGATTTGCTGACAGTTATAAGATTTTTGCCGGCAGTGGCAGGCGCTGTATATTTTGGAATGAAATCTAAAAAATCTGCCATTATTTTTCCAATTTGCATTGCATTATTTTTGCTAAACCCCATTGGCAGGCAGGCATGGATGTATTCTTTAATTTGGCTTATTCCATTTGCCGCAACTTTTGGTAAAAAGCGCTTGGTTTTAAACAGTCTGGGTGCCACATTTACCAGCCACGCAGTAGGAAGTACAATTTTCCTTTACGCATTTGGTCTGACTCCTGCGATTTGGCTTTCTTTAATTCCAGTTGTGTTTATTGAAAGAGGAATTTTCACCGCAGGAATTTGGATTAGCGCATTGGTTTTTAACACAATTTTAGAAAAGCTCTCCTTGACGCAGTTTGTTAATAAAGACTATGTCTTTTCTCTCAAGTTTTTAAAGCATGCAAGTTAAGGCAATTAAAACCTCAATTTTTAAGGAAGGCGATAGTCTGCCGGATTTTATTGTGAGACACATTCCAAGACTCCAAGAGAGGTCTGTTTTTGTGGTTACCTCAAAAATTGTTTCTTTGTCTGAAAAAAGAACCGCAAAAATAAAAAACAAAAAAACAAAAGAAGATTTAATCCGCAAAGAAAGCGAATTTGCAATGCCAACAAAATATGTGTGGCTTACCATAAAAGACGGGCAAGCAATGGCTTCCTCGGGCATTGACGAATCAAACGCAAACGGCAAATTGATTTTACTTCCAAAAGACAGTTTTAAAACAGCCGAAAGTTTAAGAAAGATTTTGAAAAAGAAGTATAAAATAAAAAATCTTGGAATTTTAATTACCGACAGCCGGACGATTCCTTTGAAAATGGGCGTGGTGGGCATGGCTGTGGGTTATGCCGGGTTTAAGGGGCTGAAAAGCTATGTGGGCAAAAAAGATATTTTTGGCAGAAAATTCCATTTTTCGCGCACAAATATTGCTGACAGCTTGGCAACTTGTGCAGTTTTGGTAATGGGCGAGGGCGACGAACAACAGCCTTTAGCAATTATTAAAAATGCGCCCGTGGAATTCTGCGAAAAAGTTCCAAAAAAAGAATTATATATTAGCCCGAAGGACGACATGTACGCCCCAATTTTTAGAAAACTATCAAAACAATAATTTTAAGCCCTGTCTCGGCGAGGTTTTTTTATTGCTTGTTGACAGAAAAGTTTTTTTGAATATAATTAAAACATCTTTCAGAAAAAGGAGGTTCCCATGGAGTCACTGGTTTGGCTCCATATAGTTGGAGCCAGTTTACTGTTCTTTGTTTTCGGACTTTCTCTGGTAGTGCTCTGTATTGCCAGAGAAGTCTTCATGGGCCCAAGCAGCTACACACCGGATGAACCGCCGTTTTGGCCCTTTAACGCGGGGCCAAAGGCAAGAATTGCGAGGTGGATTGCCTTTGGCGATGGGTGCCCGGGACTGGAGTTTTTCCGGGCACCCCCACAAAAAACGGCATTGCCGGTTGCGTGAAAGTTGCGTTGGGCGCTAAACGACGCTAATTGTTTCCATTAGTTTGGAAAACAAGACAGCTTCGCGCAATAATATCAAATCGTTAAGGCGACAGTCTCCAGCTGCCGCCATTTTTTTTGTATTGAAATTTTGCGGAAAAAATGATAATTTGATTTAATATGAGCTTATCTATTGGGACACAAAGGACGCAACAAGACATAACGAAAGTATAAAGTTTGACGTTTCCAAGTCTATCCCGTTTGAATTTACGATAAAATTGCCGAATACCCAATTATTTGGAAATAAGCCAAAAGTTTCAGTAGGATAGGGGATAGCTGTCGCTATTGCAAGGCACTTATGAAATTGTTATAGTTAAATCAGGAAGCCCATTTTCATCGTATTATCATTATATGGGCGTATAAAGAAGATGGAAAAGCTCGTCATTGATGTTGTGGATTGTGACGGAAACAGAGTTATCCTAACAGAGAAGAAATGGAAACAAAAAATCCAACAGCATTCCGAATTGTTAGATAAAATATTCCTTAAAAATTTGGAAGATACTATAAAAAACCCTAACGAGGTTTGGGAAGATTACAGCGACAAAGAAAATAAAAGATGTTATTATAAAAAATACTCTATAAATTCTTATGTAAAAGTTGTTATCTGGATTAAAAACAACCCTTGCCATATAGTATCGGCTTTTGAAACTAACAAAATAAAAGAAGAAATTTATCAGCCAAACTTAAAAAGATTAAAATGACAACAAGAGACAAAAAAGAATTTTTGGACTTGGCTACCGATTTTGACGGGTTCGTCAAAGAACACGGATGGGTTTCACGCTATGACACCGAGAGCGATGCTTTTTCTGTTACAACTCCCAAATTGTCTGATTCTGCCAGAATTAAGTATTTTGATGATGAAGTCGCTTTTTACATAACCAAAGACAATAAAGTTGAAGGTATCTTTTTGGAATACTTCAAAGCTAATTTTGTAAAACATCATAAAAAAGCAAAAGAAATAAAAAAGGTTTTGGATGATTTGGAAGAAAAAAATAAAACTGATGACACTCTGGTCAAAGTTGATATAAATCAGGTAGAAAAAATAGCTCCGGATTTGCAGGAAGCTATAAAACTTTCTTTGGCGAATAGGTTAAATTTATCACCCTGCTAATTTCACTTTAAGCAACGCCCCCGCCAGCCGAAAGGTTCGCTGGGGTTTTTGTTTACTTTGAAAATTTTAATTTTTGTGGTAATGTATACTAATTTAAAAATATGCCATCACCAGTAAAAATAAGTAAATTTAATATAAGCCAGCTGAATCGCTTTATTGATTCAAAAAGTGTTGCGATACCCGGATTCCAGAGAGGGTATGTTTGGCGAGTCAAGCAGGTAAAAGACCTTTTTGATAGTTTGATAAAAAGCTATCCTGTCGGCAGTTTTATTATTTGGAAAACCAGCAAAAAGATTGAAGGTAGGACATTAAATGGGGAAAAGCTGCCAAGCGAGAAATATTTGATTTTGGATGGTCAGCAAAGAATGTCCACACTTTTTTATCTGTGCAACCAGAATAAATTTATCAGAAATAATGTTAAGACAAGTTTTTATGAAAATTGCGAAGCTAGACAAAGAAGCTTGATTGATTTTGAAAGTTTTTACTTTGAAAGGAACGGCAAGGGTCAGGAATTGAAATATTTAAAATATGGGACAAAAGATTTTAACTATAAAAGATTCCAAAGATTGCTAGGCAACTATGCTTTTCCGGTAGTCGTTGTTTCAATGGACGATTACCATAAGGCAGTTGAAATTTTTGAAAGGATTAACCAGTCCGGCACACGAATTCCAACAGAAACAATTTTCCTTTCTGAAACATGGAATGAATGCTGCAATTTTGGGAAATTAATAAAACGTTGGAAATCAAGCCATCCGGATTCCTTGACGAGGGATGTAGACACCGTAATTTTTATCCATCTTTTTGCGATAATTTTTCAGCTTGAAGATAAAAATGAAAAGAAAACATCCATAGAAATCAGCGTTAGGGCGTTAAAAAAGATCGCTGAAGCCATACGTGCGGAAAAGACAGATGTTTATGAAAAAAAATTTAAAAGAGGCATAGAAGCCATATCGTGGGCCGCAAGATTTTTAAGGGAGGAATATGGGACTGAAAAAATATCAGACCTTCCGTCACAGACAATGCTCACGATTTTGAGCGTGTTCTTCCATTATTTAAAAACCACCAGACCCGACAATCAGCAGAAAAAAGAGCTTAAAAAATGGTTCTGGAGGTCTTCTTTGTCCAGCAGATACATTGGTTCTGGCTACAATGAAAATATTGGACCGGATTCCAAACAGATGGTTGCTTTGGCGACGGAACATAAAGGATTGGATTTGCCCAAAGCCAAATTGTATTTTTCTGATTTTGAAAAAATGGATTTAAATACGGGGCGCTCAACATTAAGAAATGCCATAAAGCAAATGTTGTGGTTGCAAAATCCAATATGGATTGATGGCACGCCTATTGCACGCGAGGATGTAGACGGTAAAACTCATCAGAAAGAAGACGACCATTTTTATCCTTACAATTTTATGGAAAAAGGATACATCGGCGAAGAAATAAATAATATACTAAATTTGAATTTCCTTTCAAAGGATCAAAATATTTCTAAAGGCAAGAAAATACCATCTGAATGGTTGCAGGAAAAAATGGAGGAATTTGGTGCAGATGAGAAAAAGATGGAGATTTTTTTCAAAAGAAGTCTTTTGCCCTTTGAATCATTAAAATCATTGAAGAAATATAACAAGGGCTTCATTGACAAAAAGGGAAAGGTAAACCCGGAGAAATTTGAGAAACGCTATCGGAGATTTTTATGGAAAAGAAGCAATTTATTTTTAGAGGAATTTGTTCGGCTTCAAGACGGAAATTAAAAAATAAAAAACATGAAAGACGATAAAGATACAATAGTTATGGCGATTTATACCTTGCCTAAAATGTGGAAGGCGATTTTAAAAACTCATAAGGCAGTTCAGGGGAGCAATCTAAACTCAGGCGCGGATTATATTGCTTTTATCCTTCTCGGACAGGACGACGATTTTGGGGACCCCTTGCCAGGAGGAGTAATAACTCATATCGCAAAGGTTGAGAAAATAAATTTTGGTAAATCAGAAAGCGAACTAATGAAGGAATCTCCTGAATTTTCTGAAATTTATCAAGATAAGGAATGGTCTGGATGCTGTAATGAATATTTATTGGGTGAAATGGAACGATTAGAAACCCCGATTTATCATAGAAAGGGTGACTCTGCGAGGAGCCAAGTTAAATTTTTTACGACTATGGCGGAATTGAAGAAAGCAAACTTTCTTAGCGATATGAAAACACTTTCACAATTAAAGAAACAATAACAAGAACTATGAAACTTGGAATTGTGGGGCTGCCAAATGTGGGCAAGTCCACACTGTTTAAAACATTAACTAAAAAGGAAATTTTGATTGCAAATTATCCGTTTGCCACAA
>CAYICD010000021.1:0-10412 GCA_964361855.1 uncultured Candidatus Saccharibacteria bacterium | reverse complement strand
GCTCCCTTCCGCACAGCTGAATTTGATATTTATTACAATGAAGGAATTTCAAAATCGGGAGATGCTTTGAGGGCAGGTTTGACAACGGGTTTAATAAAACAAACCGGAAGTTATTTTACTTTTGAAGGAGAAAAGATTGGTCAAGGAACAGAAGGAGCCAAAACATACTTAAAAGAACATCCGGCCGCAATGGAAAAAATAAAGCAGGAGGCGATAAAGATCGCTCAGAAATAAATTTTCTGCTAGCGTTCGTCCCGCCAGCGCGGGACTCACTCAATTCGCGGCAATTTTTCGCCTTCGGCGAACCGTGCAAAATTGCCTTGCGAGGTACGCTGAAAATTCATTATCTTCGCTTTATTAAACTAACAAAAAAATAGCCCCACGAGGGGCTATTTTTTAATTTACTTTGGAGTGTATGGGAGCATGCCCATCTGCCTTGCTCTTTTGATTGCTGTTGCAACTTTTTTCTGGTGATGAGAGCAAAGCATAGTTTTTTTTCTTGGTTTTATTTTATAAAACCCGGACACAAAACGCGACAGCAAAACAGTGTCCTTGTAATCTACGGTATCAATATTTTTTTGGCAAAAATAACACATAATAATAAAATTTAAAATGGTATATCTTTTACGTCTATTTCGTCGGTTGGCGCCTCGTGGGTTTCAGCCGGATTGTCTTCTGCTGCCGGCGGAGTATAGTTTTCTTCAATAATTGGAATTTCGTCTTGTTTTGTAGAATGATCGGCTTCAGGCTCTGGCCTCGAAAAGCCCTTGTTTTGGGCAAAGCTTGCGGAGTTTCCAGCGCCTGCGCCCTTCGGCCCCAACTGCATGCCTTCTGCAATTACTTCTGTTCTGTATTGCTTGACTCCCTGAGAATTCACCCAGTTTCTTGTTTTGATTCTGCCCTCAATTAAAACCAATGAACCTTTATTCAAATATCTTGAGCTTATGTCAGCTAATTTTCCAAAACAAACAACATTATGAAATTCCGCCTCTTGTTTTTTTTGGCCTTGGCCATCGGTATAAAACCTGTTTGTTGCTATTGAAAAGTTAGTAACAGGCTGTCCGGAGGGAAGCGAGCGGACTTCGGGCTCTTTGGTGACATTTCCCAATACGAATATTTTGTTTAGATTCATCGTCTTTTAAAATTAATAATTATTCGCCCAAAATTTCATCTAATTTTTTCTCAATATCGTTTAAGTCAGCTTTTTCATCAGCCTTTTTTGTTTTTACCTCACCCAAGCTTTCAACAGGGGAGGGTTCTTCACTTTTAGTATAAGCTCTTTCTGTTTTTGTTTCAAATTCAGGAGTTGGGAATATTCTTTTGGTTCTTCTCTGTTTTTGTATTTTTACAGGCTCTTTAACCACAATAAAATTACGCAATATTTTAGCGTCCTTTTCCAGCCTCTCTTTTATTTCGCCTATTTTTTCTGGCGGAACCTGGAACTCTGAAATAGTAAAAAATCCCGATGCCTGCCCTTTCATTGGGTAAGAAAGCGTTTTGGCAACAGGCTTGTCGGATTTTAAAATTACACCCTCCTTGCCTTGTATAAAGGTTTCTGTTTCTTTTGCCAGAGATTCGGCCTCTTCAGCTGATATTTGAGAAGAGATTATGTATGTTAATTCGTATGTTTTCATATGCTGGTATTATAGCAGATTGTCCTTGAAATTTCAAGGATTTGGTGGGATAATTCATTTAACATTTATAAAACATGGAAATCAATAAATCAATTTTTAAATCTTACGACATAAGAGGAATTTATCCCTCAGAGCTAAACGAAGATGCGGCTTTTGAGGTTGGTAGAGCTTTTACAAGGCAGACTGGCGCAAGAAAAGTAGTAATTGGCCATGATGGCCGTATTTCATCGCCAGCGTTGTCTGTGGCCTTTGCAAGGGGTGTTTTGGCCGAGGGCGGTATAGTGGAGGATATCGGGCAAGTGCCCACAGAATGTCTTTATTACGCTGTGGGAGCTTACGATTTTGAAGCCGGAGCCATGGTTACTGCCAGTCACAACCCAAAAGAATACGGAGGCATCAAAATGGTTCAAAAAAACGGTAAAGCAGTTTCGATTTTAAGGGGAGTAGACCTGTTAGAGTCTGTTGAAAAAAACGTTGTCCTTGTCGGTTCAGTTGCCAAAGAAGTACAACAAAAAGATGTTTGGGACGATTATATAAAACATATTTTGTCATTTGTGGATGCAAATAAAATAAAGCCATTTAAAATTGCAATTGACGCCAGCAACGGGGTAGGGGGAAAAACAATAGAACTTTTGAAAGGTAAATTGCCGGTTGAAATTACGGGCATAAATTTTGATGTTGACGGAAGTTTTCCAAACCATTCTCCAAACCCTATTGCCGAAGGCTCGTCGGACCAAATTGCAAAAGCAATTCAAGAAAAAAATCTTGATTTCGGGTTTATTTTTGATGCAGATGCGGACCGCGTTTTTTTGGTGGATGAAAATGGCAGATTAATCACAGCAGATATGGTGTTATTGTTGCTGGCAAAATATTTTCTTTCAAAAAATCCAGGGTTCGCAGTAAGCTATAATGCTGTTTGTTCAAGAGCTGTGCCCAAATTTATAAAAGAATGGGGTGGCAAAGCCGTAAGAACTAAAGTCGGGTTTGTTTTTGTGCAAAAAGGAATGATGGAAAATAACGGAATAATGGGGGGCGAGCTTTCGGGGCATTATTGCTTTCGGGACAATTACTATTTGGATTCCGGAGGAATAGCGTTTTTATCTTTGCTTGAGCTCTTTTCAGAGTCTGGTAAAAAAGTTTCTGAATTAGTAAAAGAGGTAGATATTTATTATCACGAGCCGGCAATTGAGTTTAAAACCGGCAACAGCGATAAAATTGTAGAAGCTCTAAAGAAAAAATATTTTGATGGAAAACAAGATGAATTAGACGGCATAACCGTAGAATACGATAATTGGTGGTTTAATGTGCGCGGTTCACAAACAGAGCCAATTATGCGCCTGACTCTTGAAGCAGATAATAAAGAAATATTTGAGCAAAAGAAAAAGGAGGCCATGGAAATTATTGATAAGAATAAATAAAAAAGCCCCCCCGATGTGCATCGGGGGGGCTTTTTTTAAGCTAACCCCATTTTTTCACGGACTTCCTGCATTGTGGTTTCTGCAATGGCCTTTGCTCTTAAATTTCCTTTGTTCAAAATTTCTTTTACATAAATGTCGCGGGTTAAAAGCTCTTTTTGTTTTCTGCGGAAGGGTTCCAAATAATCAATTACAACAGTTGCCAGAGACTTTTTAACGTCGCCGTAGCCCTTGCCTTTGAATTTTTTCTCAATATCCTGAATTGATTTGTCGGTCAAAAGCGAATAAATTGTCAGAAGGTTGGAAATGCCGGGTTTTTTTGCAACATTATAAACGACATCTTTGCCTGAATCAGTTTCTGCTGACATTATTTTTTTTGTAATGTCTTCTGGCGTGTCAAAAAGGGAAATGCAGGATTTAGGTTCGTCTGATTTTGACATTTTTTTCTTTGGATTTGTCAGGCTCATTATTTTTGCCCCTGTTTTTGGCAATATTGATTCTGGTTCGTCAAAAATCTTGCCGAATTTTTGGTTAAACTTTTTTGCAATAGACCTTGCCAGCTCAACGTGCTGTTCTTGGTCTTTTCCAACCGGCACGCCCTGTCCCTTGTAAAGCAAAATGTCTGCTGCCATTAAAACAGGGTAATTAAACAACCCTGCGTTTACATAATCTTTGTGCTGTTTGGACTTTTCTTTAAACTGGGTCATTCTTAAAAGTTCGCCCATCGGGGTTATTGTGCCCAAAAGCCAGGCAAGCTCGGCATGTTCTTTTATTTGAGATTGCACAAAAATAATAGATTTTTCAGGATTAATTCCGGCCGCCAAATAAATTGCCGTGGCTTCTAAAATATTTTTTTGGAGTTCTTTTGGGTCGTATGGAGTGGTTATTGCATGCAAGTCCACAATGCAAAAAACGCATTCATTTTTTTCTTGAAGCTGAATCCATTGTTTAATGGCCCCCAAATAGTTTCCTAAATGAAGCCCGCCCGTTGGCCTAATTCCTGAAAATATTCTCATAAATTTAAAATTAATTGCTTTATTTTACCATTAACAGGGAAGCGGGTAAACCCTTGACAATAGTGTATATTGGGTGTATAATTAAAAAAGAGTACACTTGTCCCTTAACAATGAAAGGAGCTCAGTTATGATTGCGGCATGACCATTTTTTTGTTTTCACATCGAACCGTGAGCTTGGGCTCTAAGAAAGTTTCTTAGGAAGTTTGCGGTTCATGACCGCGAGCTTTCAAGGAGACTGACGATGAGCGTTAAGGCTAGCTTCTTCTACCTGGACTTTACACGTCCCGACTTGCGCTGGAGTCGGGGGAATTGGATACGATTCGTGGTTGACGGCAAACCTCTTTACGTGCACATCACTAGGATGCGCCGCGAATCGGGGGAAGACGTTGAGTGGGAATTTTCGGGTCAAGAATGTCAACCCAAGTCCATATTCTCCTACGAGATTAAGTCTTTCACAGGTAGGACTGTGAAAGGAAGGTTGAACACTGACACAGAGGAGGCTACATTCGAAATCACGTAGTCTGAGAACAACAAGACTAATGGCGCATCAGAAGTGAAGCACTCTGCGCCCTGACTGCCGTCAGGCAGGCAAAAAGCCGATTGGGAAATTTTCACGAAAGTGAGAAAAGTCCCAACCGGCTTCTTTTTTTACTTGAATTTTAACGGCTCAACGCGTTGAGCCGTTTGTGTGGTTTTTTGCCACGTGGCAAAAAACCACACTGTATTCTTTTTAGACCTCTATTACAACTGGAAGTATCATCGGTCTGCGGGAGGTTTTTGAGGCTAAGAAATCGCCGACCTTGTTTCTTATTTCGTCTTTTACATAAACCCAATTTACAGCGCCTCCATGGCCGGCTGATTTATCTACAATTTCAATCACTTTTCTGCGGGTCTGGGCAAGCAAATCTTTTGATTCTCTTAAATAGACAAATCCTCTGGAAATAATATCCGGCGAGCCCCTAACCCGGCCTGTCTGCCTGTCAATTATTGCTACAATCACAAACATTCCATCTTGCGAAAGCATCTGGCGGTCTCTTAAAACGATTTCTCCAACATCTCCCACTCCAAGCCCATCAACAAAAACATAGTTTGACGGCACTTTTTCCTTTAGGATTTCACCTTTTTCGCGGTTGAATCTTATTATCGAACCGTTATCTGGCACAAATATTTTTTCTTTTGAAAACCCCATTTCCCTGGCGATTTTTGCAGCTTCTTTCAAAAAGAAGTGATTTCCATAAACGGGAATAAAATAATTCGGCCTTATATCGTTTAGCATTTGCTTGATGCCATTTATGTTGCTGTGTCCTGAAACGTGAACATCAATAATGTCTGAATGGTACACATAGTCAGACTGTCTGTAAAGATTATCTTTTAATCTTTGAACGGTCCTCTCGTTTCCAGGAACAACAGAAGATGAGAAAATTACAGTGTCCTCTTTTTTAATTTTTATGTGTCTGTGGTTTCCTGCAACAATGCGGGACAAAGCCGCCATTTCTTCGCCCTGCGCTCCTGTGCAGATTATAACAACCTTGTTGTCTGGATAATTATGAGCTTTGTCGCTTGAGATTATCACTCCTTTTGGAATTTTAATGTACCCAAGCTTTGTTGCAAGTTCTATGTTTAACTTCATTGAAAATCCATCAAGCGCCACTTTTTTATTGGTTTTTGCCGCGAATTCCAAGATTTGCCTTATACGCATTATCTGTGAAGAAAAAGTTGCTATAATTGTTCTGCCGGGAGCCTTTGTTATTAAATCATAAAGATTTTTTAACATGTCTTCTTCTGTGACAGGTTCTTTTGAAGTTAAAGAACCCAAAGATTCAAGCATTAAAATGCTTGGCCTTTTTACGTTTGCCAAGTGCGCATAATCAATTGTTTTGCCGTTTATGTGGCTTTTTTCAATGGTCCAGTCGCCCGGGTGAATTATCGAGGCCACAGGAGTTTCCAAAATTACTCCAACCGCATCCATAACAGAGTGGTCAACTGCAAAAAATTTTAGCGTGAAAGCGCCAAGCTGTATGCTTTGCTGCAGGTCTTTTACATAGAGAGTTTTTTGTTTTTTTGCGCTGTTTCTGTCAAATTCTTCCAGTCTGTGTTTTACCATTTCCAAAGTCAAAGGCCTGCCGATTATTTGCGGGTTGCCCAGTTTTTTCAGCAAAATGGGGGCAGCTCCAATGTGGTCTAAATGTCCATGGGAGAAAATAACTCCGCGGATATTTTTTTCTTTGCCCTTCAAGTATTCTGAGTTTGGAATTACATAATCAATTCCCGGCATGTCTTCTTCGGGGAACTGCAAGCCCATATCCAAAATCACAATATCATTACCATACTCAAAAACCGTCATATTTCTTCCAACTTCTTCGCATCCCCCGAGAGGGATAATTTTTAGAGCATCCCCGCTTGCACGAGCAGGTTTTTGGGGAATTCTTAATTGTCTAATTGCCATAAATTTTATCTTAAATTTTTTTAATATTATTGCGGAAAATTTTAGGAGTGCAATTTTCCGTTGTTTTGTGCGGACGGTGGGAGTTGAACCCACATGAAGTTGCCTTCGCAGGCTCCTGAAGCCTGTGCGTCTGCCAATTCCGCCACGTCCGCATTTTTACTGCTTTAAAAAGTCCAAATTTTCAGGAAGAGATTCTAACGGTTCTTCAAAACGAAGCTCTGGAATGTTTTTATAGTTTTCATTTTTTATCCATTTTGCCCCGCCATTTTCTAAAACATAATAATAGCAAGCGCCTTGAAGCTTTTCAAACATAGAATAGTCGCTTTTACAGTCTTTGTGGCGCCAGTCGCCGGTTTTTAAGGTTTGATTTGAAGCATTAATTGTTACGTGGCCGTATCCCTCAGGAATTATAATTGATTGGCTTTGTTTTGCTTTGACAGCGTAAACATCTTTTACTTCATTATCCTCGGTTTTTTGCATTAAATAAATTGCTTCGCCTTCCAAAACAGTGTAAGTTTCCTGGTAATCTCCAATGTGCGCATGGCCTTTTGTCTTAATAAATTCATTGCCCAAAGTATTCGGCGGAACAACTGTTATGCTGTATTTTACGTTTTCATCTTCTATCAAGTCGCCATACATATAATAAAGTTCAAAATCTTTTGCAGAATTTAGCCAGTCTTTATCATAAACAACATCCCTGATGTCGTTTAGCATTCTTATTTTTGGCGTTTTATCTTTTAAATCTAAATCTGGCGTTTCCATTTATTTTAAAACGCGTTTAGTGTTTATATGCCAATTCTCAATGTTTGAGAATCTTTTTGCAGGGTCGACTATTTTTGTTGTGCCTATGCCCTTTACTTTTTGGGACACCCAATAAACGTAAGCGGGGTTATACAAAAATAGGGCAGGGGCGTCAGACTCCAAAATATCCTGCAGTTTTGCATAATCTTGTGCAACCTTTAAAGCGTCCGGATTTTCTCTGGCGTCTTTTAGCAGTGAATCCACATCTTTGTTTGAATAAACAGAAAGGTTAAGCCCGGGGTCGTTTATTTGCGAGGAATGCCAGAATGGGTATAAATCAGGCGTGATTCCCAGCGCTTCTCCATAAAGCAAAGCGTCATAACTTCTTTCTTTGATTACGGTTTTTAAGTCGGAAATGTTTAGAGCGTTAATATCAACAGAAATTCCGACCGCCTGCCAATATTCTTTTAACAAGCTCGCTGCTTTCACCAACTGCGGCTGGTTTATGGTTGTTAAAGTAAATTTCAAGGGCGTTGAGTTTTGCTGTTGGGCGAAACACAAGTCGTTCAATTTTTGCCTGGTGGCTTTTCCGGTTTCTCCCGTGGAGTTCAAGTCAGGCAGATATTTTTTTTGGAATTCAGTCACTGCATCTCCTGTTCCTTTGCCGAAAGTTCCGTTTGTTTCACTTTGCATCAAATTGGAAAAATTATTGTCTAATTTTGCCAGACAAGACTGGAGTTGCGCGACTTCATTTCCCTTTGACCCCTCTGACAGGTAAGTTTTAAACTGTAAAGCAGGTTTTTTATCATTTGGTTTTGCTCTTTGCCCTTGGCCGTTGTCTTTAAACCCGGATTTGTCTAAAAGATTTTTTGCTTTTTGAATGTCAAAGCTCGGGGTTGTTTGCGGCTTTTCATAACCGTAGAAATCGGCCGATATGGGCGAGTCTACGCTTTCGGTTTTAACTTTAGTGCTGGATTCTATTTTTGCGGTTAATTCTTCTTTGTTTACCGCAAGGACTGAAGCTTCTCTTAGGTTTGGGTCTGAAAAGATTTTTACCTTGTTGTTATTGAAAAACACTGCAAAGTATCTTGGCATAGAAAGCGAATAGAAAGAAAATTTTTCATTGCCCGACCAGCCCTGGCTTATCCGTTTTTCGGCTGAAGCCTGATCGTTATCCAGCGCGGCCAAAGAAAATCCGTCTATTGTTTTTGCATTAGCAGCTTTTATCAGGTCTTCGTTTTTTTCAAAGAATTTAAAAGAGATATTGGAAATATACGGAGGGCGGTTGTAATATTTATAATTAGATTTTAAGTCCAGGCTTCTGACAAACCCGGTGCTTGTTTGAGTCAGAGATGAAAATGTGTATGGGCCCGAACCTATCGGCTGCAAGTTGTACGAGGAAAGGGCAAAGTTTTCAGGCAATACGCCCTGCCAGATATGCTGGGGGATTATTTTGAATGTGCAGTTTTCCAGAAATGAATTATACGGGCTTCTTAGGGTAAAGGTTAAAGACTCATCAGAGATTTTTTCTACACTTACGGCGATCCAGTTCGCTCTCAAAGGGCTTTTATAATCTGAATTTTGTATGGTTTTTATCGTATACACTACATCGCCTGCTGTTAAGCGTTTGCCGTCCTGCCAAAAAAGATTGTCTTTCAGCTGAAAATTATAAGTTTTTCCGTCTGGTGAAACCTTGTAGCTTTTTGCCAAATCTGGCACTATTTTTCCGTCTTTGTCATAAGTCATTAATCCTGAATAAACCAAGTCAATTAAAGTTCTGTCCACGTCGTCGGTTTCGCCATATATTGGGTTTATGAACCTTGGCTGGCCGACAACGCCCTCCACAAAAGTTCCGCCACTGGCTGGCATAACTTTTGTGTTGTTTATATAAAAAATACTTATCAAAAACAATAAAGATCCTAAAGCTAAAGCAAAAAGGCCCAGCAGGGTTATTCTTTCGCTCTTTTTGAGGACCTTAAAGACTTGTTTCCACTGCGAGAACGTTGGGAATTTCATGAGATCTAGTTTAGTAAAAAAGGTTTATGATGCCTAAAATAATAAAGATGGCCGAGGCGGCAATTGTTGCGTAGTGAAGCTTCTTTTGGGCGCCTCTTCTTTGAGAATAAAATTCTCCTCCTCCTCCAAAAGCAGAACCCAAAGCCGCTCCTCTTTGCTGCACGGCAATGAGTACAACTAAAATTACAGATATTGCGATTTGAGAATAAAATAAGATTGTGTTCATTTCCCTCTTATTAATAGTATTTGAATAACAAAGTTTATGCCCCAAATTATAAGCGTTGTGTATAAAAGAGGCAATATTAACGGGGCGTAAAGCTCTCTGAACATCATATCAACTATCCATGTCATTGCCATTGAAATTATAATGCTGAAAAATCCAAGTGTTATTAATTCCAGCGGAAGCGCTAAAAGTTTTAAGATCGGTTTCACAAAATAGTTAAGAAATCCCAAAACGATTCCCAAAATCAAAAAAATCTGCCACTGGGCCGTTAAGGGAATGCCAAAAAAGTTTGAATCAGGATATAGCGTTGCAGCAACCTCCGGGACATATTTTACTGCCAAGAAGAGCCCTGCTCCTGCGGCAATAACTTGAGAGAGAAGTTTTTTGACCATCTTTTATAAGTATAGCATATTTTTTTACGGACTGCCAGACCAGCTAGTATCCCAGTGATTTTCTCTCCCTTAGTTTTTTGTGGTAGCTTATTGCAAAGCGGTGAGCCTCGTCATCAAGCTGTTTTACCAGATTATATATTTCCTGCGGAAGCGATTTTAGCGGAATAGGCATTTTTTTGTTTTCAATAAATAGCTCCTGCCTGCCCTTGGCGATAGACATTACTTTTATACGTTTTGTTTCTGGTTTTTGATTCTTAACTTTTATGGCAACATTTAGCTGGGCCTTTCCGCCGTCAATCAAAATCGCATCTGGATATTTCCATTCGGGGTGTAAAAATCTTCTTTCCAAAGTTTCTTTTAACATTGCAACGTCATTTGGTTCGTTTTTCATTCGTATCTTAAATTTTCTGTATTGGTTTTTTTCGGGTTTTCCATTTATAAAAGCAACCATGGATCCTGTCGCAAATTTTCCTTGTATGTTTGAAACATCATAGCATTCTATTTTCAAAACCAAATTTTTAGCGCGCAA
>CAYICD010000020.1:0-11075 GCA_964361855.1 uncultured Candidatus Saccharibacteria bacterium | reverse complement strand
AATGCGGGCATGGTGTAGCAGCAGCACGAGACCCTTCCAAGGTCTGAGCAGGGGTGCAAATCCCCTTGCCCGCTCCAAACAAACTAAAAAACAGCCCCGTATGGCTGTTTTTTAGTTTTATTGTTGTTTTTATCTGGCGTATTCAACAACTCTTGTTTCTCTCATCACTGTCACTTTTATTTCTCCGGGATATTTTAATTCTGCCTCAATCTGCTCTGCAATTTGTTTTGCCACTTTGGCGGCCCCCAAATCATCTATTTTATCTGCTTTCACAAACACTCTAATTTCTCTTCCTGCCTGAATTGCATAAGCCCTGTCTATGCCTTCAAATTTATTTGCAATGTCTTCAAGCTCTTTCAATCTTTGCAAATAATTTTCCAAAGTGTCTTTTCTGGCTCCGGGCCTTGAAGATGAGATTGCGTCGGCCACTTTTACAATTACTGCTTCCAACGTTTCTGCCGGATAATCTTCGTGGTGGGCCTTCATTGCGCTGATTACCTCCGAAGATTCGCCAAACTTTTCTAAAATTTTAATCCCAATTTCAATGTGTGAGCCCCGAACCTGCTGGTCAATTGCTTTTCCAATGTCGTGCAAAAGCCCGGCTCTTTTGGCCACCTGGCTGTTCACTTTAAGTTCGTCTGCAATTGTTTCAGAAATTAAAGCCACCTCCATTGAGTGAAGCAAAACGTTCTGGCCATAGGAAGTTCTGTAATACAATCTTCCCAAAATTTGCACCAGCTTGTCATTCATTCCCAAAATTCCGACGTCGTAAACTGCCCGCTCTCCAGCTTCTTTTATTTTTTGCGCAATTTCTAATTTTGCTTCCTCAACTTTTTCTTCAATTTTTGCAGGCTGAATTCTGCCGTCTTGAATTAATTTATCCAAAGCCACCTTGGCAATCTGCCTTCTTATCGGGTTAAACCCGGAAATTACAACAGATTCAGGAGTTTCGTCCACAATAAGCTCAACTCCCGTAAGTTTTTCAAAAGTCCTTATATTTCTGCCTTCTTTTCCAATAATTCTGCCTTTTAAGTCCTCATTTGCCAGCAAAACTGTTGTTGTGGTCAGTTCCTGCGCCTGCGAAACCGCGCATTTTTGAATTGCCAATGCCACAATCTTCTTTGCCCTCGCCTCCAGCCTTTCCTGGCCCTTTTCCTCAAGCTTTTTCATTCTCTCTAAAATGTCTTTTTCACTTTCAATTTCCACCAGTTCCAAAAGCTCTTTTTTGGCGTCTTCCCTTGATAATTTAGCGACTTTTTCCAGCTTTTCTTCGGCAACAAGCCTCAACTTGTCTAAATCTTCTTTTACCACTTTTAACTTTTCCACCTTGTCCTTTAATTCCTGCTCTTTTTGCTCAAACCCCGCAATTTTTGTGTCCAGCAAGTGTTCTCTGTCCAGCAAAATTTGCTGGGCTTTCAAAAATTCCCTTCTTCTTTCATCAACTTCCCTTTGGGCTTTGTCCACAATATCAGCGGCCTTTGTTTCGGCCTTTTTTACTAATGTTGTGGTTTCCTCTTTCACCTGCAAAACCTTTTTTTCAAGCCTTGCCTCTAATGTGCCTGCTCTTCTTTTAGCAATTGATTGCCTGATGTAATATCCGACAACAGCTCCCGCAATCACAAGAACCGCCCCGCCAATCACATACAAAATAATTTGGTCCATAAGTTTTAGTTTTTAATAAAATTTGAATTTTTACAAAATTCAACAAAATAAGCCCACCGCTCGGTGAGCATGCACAAAACATATTTTAATTAAAGTTTAACAGCAACTCTATTCAGCGTCCTTTCCTTCGCCTATTACTTCATCAATTAATCCGTACTCTTTTGCTTCCCCTGCGGTCAAATAAAAATCCCTGTCGGTGTCTTTTGATATCTTGTCTATCGGCTGGCCCGTATGCTTTACTAAAATCTGATTAATCTTTTCTTTTATCTTTAAAATCTGCCTTGCTGTTATTTCAATTTCCACTGCCTGGCCCTCAACTCCGCCTGCAACCTGATGCAGTAAAATTTCGGCATTGGGAAGAGCAAATCGCTTTCCCTTGGTGCCGGCAGCCAAAATAATGGCGGCCATCGAAGCTGTGAGCCCGATGCAAATGGTAGAAACCGGGCATTTTAAGTACTGCATTGTGTCATAAATCGCCAAACCCGCAGTAACCGAACCGCCCGGGCTGTTTATGTAGAGCTTGATGTCTTTCTTCGGGTCACGAGACACTAAATAAAGCATCTGGGCAATAACCACGTTTGCGTTCAAATCTGTAACGGGACCCGCCAAAAAAACAATGCGCTCTTCTAAAAGCCTTGAAAATATGTCGTATGCGCGCTCACCGCGCTGATTTCTTTCTACAATAGTTGGAACTATTGGCATTCTTCTAAAAACTTAAATATTTTCTCATTATATATCGCACCTTTAGCATACTCTTTTAACTGGTTTGTGTCAAACTCGCCTTTCTGAACTTTTTTCATTTCTTCTGCAATTTCTTCCTCAGAAACCTGGATATTTTCCTGCTTTCCAATCTGGCGTAAAATCAAAAACCCTTTTATCCTTTTTTCTGCTTCTTTTTTAAATGTTTCTTTAATTTCTTCTTCTGTTTTTTTAATAGTGGCCAAATATTCTTCAAAAGAAACCCGGGCAGTCTGGATAATTTTGCTTTTAAGGTCTTCCAGCAAATGCGCCTGCTCGTATTCAACTAATTTTTCAGGAATTTCGAATTTTGACGTTTCAGAAATTCTGTCTAAAACCTCGCCCCTTTTTCTTTGCTTTTCAGCTTCTGTTTTTTCCAATGTAATTCCCTCTTTCATGCTGGTTTTTAAGGCCGCCAACGTGTCAAAAGAACCTAATTGTTTTGCAAATTCATCATTAATTTCGGGCAACTCCATTTTCTGCGCAGAAATTAATTTTACCTTAAATAATACGTCTTTACCCGCCAAATTCTTGTTGGGATTGCCTGCCTGCGCGGGCAGGTCTTTTGGAAAGCTCACAGAAAATTCTTTTTCCTCGCCGGCCTTCATTCCCTCTATATTTTCTTCAAATCCTTTTACCATCCCGCCCTCGCCCAAAATAAACTGGTCTTTTACTTCCCGCCCCCTTGGGGCGAGGCTCGCCCCGCTTTGCGGGGCGGCTTTTCCTAAATCCAAGTCTTTGCTCTGATAAGTAATTTCAACAAAGTCGCCTCGCCCTGAGCTTGCCGAAGGGTCTTTTGCTGTGAATTTCGCTCTCGTCTTTTGCAAATAATTTAAAGCATCCAGCACCTCTTCTTCAGTAACCGAAAACTCTTTGCCCTTTATTTTTGCGGCGATTTCTTTGTAATCTGGCAGTTCAATATCAGGCAAAACGCTGAACTTTACCTTAAAAGAAAACGGATTGCCTTTGGCAATTTTTAAAATCTGAACTTCTGGCTCTCCAATTGGCTCTAAATTATTTTCCAAAACATAATCGTGGTAAACGTGCTTTACAGCATGTTCGCCAGCTTCCATTAAAAGCATTTCCGGTTTTAATTTATCTTCCACCATTTTTGCTGGCGCCTGGCCCGGCCTGAATCCGTCAACTTTCACATGCCCTTTTAAATGCTCTATTGCATGCTCAAAGTGATGGCCAAACTCTTCTGCAGTCAGCTCAAATTCAATTTCCAATTCCGACTTTGGCAACTTTTTAATTTCTGTTTTCATATCAATAAATAACAAAAGACGCTAGAATTTGCGCCTTTTTTAAAAAAATAATAATTAATATTCTAATTTTATTCCAAGCTTTTCGGCAATCTGCAAAAGCCATTTATCGTGCCGATTAACTTTGCCAGTCAACATTGTCATTTCTTGAGAATAAGTATCAACTTTTGTCGCATAGGCGTCAATTGACGTCATTAATTCATTAAAATCTTCCTTCGTTGAAAGAGGCCTGATCATTTCTTTTATTTCTTCCTTTGTGGCAAAAACTTCTGCTAATTTTTGTATGTCTTTGTCTTCAAGCATATTAGTTTGATTTGATTTTGTTTTTTTCGTCTTTTATAAATTTATGCTTCTTCAAAAATTTTAAAACCGGGAAGGCGCAATCCTCACAAAATTCCGCACTTTCGTGATTACAAAACCTTACATTTACAGGTCGCTCCTTTATTTCTTTTTTGCACAAATCACATTTTGTAACAAACATATATTTTTATCTTATCAATTTAAAACCCTTTGTCAATTTTCTCTTCTTTGATTTTCATCCTTTGTCCGCCAGTTAATTTCAAAAGAAATTGAGTGCTTGCCGGGAATTTCCCACTTTGAAAACCGAAAGCAAAACAACTGAAACTTGTTTTCAGCAATTTTCCCAAACCCAAACCTGTTTAAAGTAAGCTCAATATCAATTACCATAAATTTTTTATTTAATTATTAAAAAGGGCGCCAACTGCGCTCGTTTATTATCCTTAAATTCATTTTTGCAATACCAATAAATCGTTTTTAAAATCTATATTCAAATTATATCCGAATCTTTTTAACAGTCCAACTCCAATCGTCGGCATTCCACCGCTGACTAACACGTTAACATTATTTTTAATTCCCTCCATGGAAACAGACGCCAATCCCGCAAACATATTTACGGTTTTTTCATTTGCCAAAGTAATGGATTCCATATGTGTCATTTCAAGACCTAAATCAAGAACTTCTTTTGGAGATAATTTTAACTCGCCCGTGAAGCCAGTATCAACCAAAACTGCAACTTCTTTTGCTTTTAATCCCCATCCAACAACTAGATTTATCAATGGTCTATTTTTACGGACAATTCCCTTTACCATGGCTCTTTTTCCATTTTAGACAAAATTTCAGCAGCAGAAAATCCAATTTTTACAACAAAAAAAACTTTATTTGGATGCGCCTTTTTTGCCGCCTCAACTGCCTCGGCAGTATTGTCAGCTAAAAAAACTTCTTTGCTCTCAATGTCTATTGCTAAATACTTACCAATGTCCTGTGGTAAATATTTTGACTTTACTTCTTCATAAATCTTAGTTCCTTCTCGAGCTATCTTCTCCATATCAACGCTTTTTGCTAAATTTTCATCATCCATAATTTTATACTTATAATACCATATTTTTATACTAATCTTTTCAAGGCTTGAAATCAAACCCAACCCGCCTCTTTAGTTTTATTTTACAATTTTTTTAATCCACCAGGTTTTGATGAATGGCAAAGATTGCGTGGACAAATAAAATCCAACAGTTGGAATCAGCGCGCTTAGCAAAAAATTCTTGACACCGATAATATAGAAAACAATCGCGGTGATAATATAGGTCATCAAAACAATGGAAAACACCCGCACATTGCTGGTTTCCCAAGCCTTATCCATCTCAACCCTTTTATTCCTCTCCTTTATCAAATCTATCTCTTTTTTTATTTCTTCTAACTCCTCCATAAATTCTTGCCCGCCTAAATGCTTTGGCTTTTGGCGGGTATTTTTAATTAACGTTCTTCAGGTTAACATAATGTTAACCTGGCCATTTTCTCCAAAAGGGCCAACAACGTTGACCCTTTTAAACACTTCAGCAGATTTTAGGTAATTTTATGCCTTTATCCAGCCCATCTGCTCAAGGGCGAGCAAACCGACTGATACCGCCAAGCCGATTATAACCCAAGCCAGAGAGCTTGTGCCAATATAGGCAAACTCATTTACAACCACCACCGCGGCGATTATAAGAGAAATTAAAGATAAATATTTCATAAAAATTATCTTAAATTTTTACTGCTATGACCTTTTCTTCATTATACACCTTTTCTCCGCCCCTATCCTCCATAAATTTATTTTTCTAATACTTACAAATCCTAAAATTAGGTTCATCGTTTGCGAAAATAAAACTTCTTTTTTCAGGCTTGCTGTTTTTAACAAATTCAATATCAAGCAAACAACCATACAATTCCTTGCGAACCTCTCTAAAACACAGCGACTTAATATTTTTTACTGGCTTATCTCCGAAATCAATTTTTTGATCGGCTAAAATTCGAAACAACAAATTCCTTAACGAATACCAATTTTGATCATTATTAACAAAATTTCTAGAAATATCTTCCTTATTGAAAAAATCCGCAATTTGTTCCCTTAATCTTATAAAATCGACAAACTGGTCTATTGGTCTTTCGTTTTCATCCATAATTAGCTCAACAACAGATTTTTTTTCTTGTAGTTCAAGATCTTTTGCGATTTTTTCAAAATCTTCCCTTACCACATTAAGCTTTTGCGTTTTTTCAGTATGGACAACCCAGTCGCAAAAAAAACGAACATAGACATATTCACCCGTATAATCTTTTTTATCTAAAAATTTTCTAGTTTCAACAAAAAAATAAACAACTTGAGATTCTTTGGTAAATGGCAACTCATTAGATAAATCGTTCAACTTTTTTATCAGTCTATCTTCCATAAATTTATTTCTTAATTTATGCTTTCTTTTTCTTATAAAGATACGCCTGCCAAAGAATCACCCCCGTAGTCACAACTCCCAACCCCTGTCCTACATATACAACCCAATCATTCAAAAGAGCGCCATGTATTGTCCACATCAGATATGATAAAAACGAAAGAAGAAAAAAGGCAGTCGAGATTCCTTCTGTAGATTTACGAGTATAATTTTTCTTTATTTGATCGGGAAATCCTATCAATTTAGTTGCTAGCGATAGAATTGTTGTCAAAATCCCTACTACCAATATGATAATTCCGATGTTCATTAACTTTAATTTTTAAATAATTATTCCAGTCTGACGCTGTTTTTGGCAAAAGTCAACCCTCCATTCTTGAATTTGACATTGAAATTTATTATTGATATATTACAAGTATGAACTATAAGAATACAGTAAAAAGCGGAAGAGTCAGGCATATAATTTTTAAAGATGGCGATACTTGGTATGGCGTGGCTTTGGAGTTTAATATTGTAGAAGAGGGAGACAGCGCAAAAGAGGTATTTAATTCCCTGTTTGAGGCCATACAAGGATATGTAGAAACCGCCTGTAAATTAAAGATGCGTCCGATGCCTTTGAACCAGAAACCCGATAGAGAATATCAGGCATTGTGGGACAAAATAGAGAAAGCAGAAAAAGAAAAATCAGAAATGCCAAATAACGTTTTTAACTTCGGATATACTCCAATTAAGCCTTGTGCCATGGCCTACTAAATATGGCAAAAAGTGTATTTAATTGGACTTTCACAAATATAGAAAAATTTTTGAAAGAGAATCACTTTTCTCATTCTCATACCAAAGGAAGTCATTATTATTACACTGGAAATTATGGGCATCAGCCAAGAATCGTACAAATCCCACGCCACGGCTCGAAATCTTTAAAGCCAAGAACGTTCAAAGCAATAGTAAAACAATCTGGAATACCGTTAAACATCTGGTTAAAAAGCTGAAACTAAAAACATACAAAAAACCGCCCGAGCGAGATGCGAGGGCGGTTTTTGAGTGGTTTTTTAACAACTCAACGGCGTTGAGTTGTTGTATCTAGACTAAAAATGCAACAATCAAGAGTGCCACTATGTTAAGTACCTTTATCATAGGATTTATAGCAGGACCTGCGGTGTCTTTGTACGGATCTCCCACGGTATCGCCGGTGACTGCTGCTTGGTGGGCAAAACTGCCCTTGCCTCCGTGCGCTCCGCCTTCAATGTACTTTTTGGCATTATCCCAGGCAGCTCCCCCTGTTGTCATTGAAATGCCCACAAATAAACCGGTGATGATACTACCGATAAGAAGACCCCCGAGTGCTTGCGGGCCTAAAATAAATCCAACCAAAATTGGCGCTGCAACCGGAATTAAAGCAGGAATCATCATTTCTTTAATTGCTGCTTTTGTTACAATGTCCACGCACTTTCCATATTCTGGCTTGCCTGTGCCTTCCATCAAACCCGGAATGTTTTTAAACTGCCTGCGGACTTCTTCCACAACTTTTCCTGCTGTTTTTCCGACAGCTCCCATCAAAAATGAAGCAAACAAATATGGAAGCAATCCTCCAATCAGCAAACCAGCTATTACTTTGGGGTCGTTTAAGATAAAGTTTGTAATGTTTGAAGTGCCCGAAGATTCTGCCACCTGCTGTGAATATGCAGAGAACAAAACCAAAGCTGCCAAACCAGCTGAAGCTATGGCATAGCCTTTTGTAACTGCTTTTGTTGTGTTTCCCACGGCGTCTAAAGCATCTGTAATTTTTCTAACGTCTTCTGGCATTCCAGACATTTCTGCAATGCCTCCGGCGTTGTCTGTAATCGGGCCATAAGCGTCAACTCCCACAACAATTCCAGAAATTGAAAGCATACTCATTACAGCCAAAGCAACTCCGTAAATGCCGGCCAGCCAGAAGCTGACAATTGTGGCAAAAGCAATCAGCAAAACAGGAAAAGCCGTAGACTGCATTCCAATTGCAATTCCGCGGATAATGTTTGTTGCATGGCCTGTTTCAGAAGCTTTTGCAATTTGTTGGACTGGTTTGTGAAATTTTGAAGTGTAATAATCTGTAATAACAAACATTAAGCCCGCAACCACCAGCCCCACCAAGCATGAAAGCCAAAGATTTGTTACTGAAATGTCCTGGCCTGCCATTGTATTCGCAATTAAAGGATAAAAAGCAACTGCTGACAAAATTACAGAAGCAGCAACGCCTTTGTACATTGCCCCCATTATGTTTTGGCTTTTTCCAAGTTTTACAAAGAAACTGCCAACAATAGAAGTTAAGATTGAAACTGCTCCAATAAGCAATGGCAGCAAAATAAACTGGGGATTCTTGGGATAAAGAATGGCGCCCAAAATCATTACAGCTACTGTTGTTACTGTGTAAGTTTCAAAAATGTCTGCTGCCATTCCGGCGCAGTCTCCCACGTTGTCCCCAACCTGGTCTGCAATAACAGCCGGGTTTCTTGGGTCGTCTTCTGGAATTCCTTTTTCCACTTTTCCAACCAAGTCTGCCCCCACATCAGCTGCTTTTGTGTAAATGCCTCCGCCAATTCTGGCAAAAACAGAAATCAAGCTTGCTCCAAATCCAAGGGCGATCAAGGCCTGGATGTCTTTTGTGGCTAAATAAAATCCTGAAACTGCCAGCAATCCCAAGCTCACCACCAAAAGTCCTGTTATCAATCCGCCTTTAAATGACAAGTCCAAAGCTTTTGCTAAACCTTTTTTGGCGGATTCCGCCACCCTTGTGTTTGCCTGCGTTGAAACCAGCATTCCAATAAATCCTGAAAGCCCCGACAAAAATGCTCCAATTAAAAACCCCAAAGCCATTAAAAATCCTTGGCCAAAGCCCGACTGCCAGCCAAAGAAAATCCAAATTACAAAAAACAAAACCAAAGCAACAACGCTTACGGTTTTATACTGCCTTTTTAAAAACGACATTGCCCCCTCTTGCACTGCTTTTGTTATTTCAACTGCTTTTCCTCCGGCAACCGGAGACTTTCTGATTTGCAAAATCAGATACCAAACAAATGCTATTGCGAATAGCGAAACTATAATTGGAGAATAAATAAGCCACATATTTTTTAATTATTATTTAATTATTTTTATTTTTAAAATTTTACGGACAATACTTCAATACTTGTTGTTTCCGAGCCTCTAATTCCTTAAGCACATGTTCCCTTCCTTTAAAATGCGGCCCCGTTCTATTTATCCGGTCAATCATAAAATCAATTTTGGCAACAACTTGTTCTTTATATCCAAATAACCCAGCAATAATGTCCATTTCTTCTTCGTCATCTGTATCATAACGCCACTTATATTTACTATCAGGAGAAATATCTTTATGGCGCTTTTCTAAAGCGGCGCGAACTTCTGGAGGAAATTTTGACCTGGCATTGTAACTATGCGCAAGTTCATGGGCAATAAGACCGACAAAAACATCATCGGGCGCATCAGTTAAATGAGAAAATTCTCCTTTTGTGTCCCATTCTTCGCAAGGGTCATAAATTGAAACCATTCTTTGCTTCTTATCTAAAAATCCAGGCATTACAAGTATATTTTTTTCTTCTTCTTTAGGAAGTGCCTCTTGATAACTTTGGCCTAATCCTGCAGGGGCGCCATATTTTATATCGCCCAATTTTGTCTTTCTAATTTCGGCTAAACCGCCTAGAGAAATGCCTTCGCTATGAAACTCCGGCAAATAGCCAAATCCTATATCTTCTTTAACACCCATTCTTTCTCGTATTTCTAAGAATACAGGCACAAGTTGTCCCATGCGTTCGTGAAAACGGTTTTCGCGTTCTGAGGGGTCCCGACTTTCTTGCCCACGCTTTATTTCTCCCATAATTACTTTTCCTCTGGTTTTTCTTCAGAGGCTTTTTCTTCTTTTTTAGATTTTTTGGCTTTCTTTTCCCCGCCTGCATCGCTACGCGAAGCATTGCGGGCAGGTTTCTTTAGTTTTGAATCCGCAGATTCACCCGCCTCATTGTCCGAAGGGCTTTGGGCGGGCTCATCAGTTGCTTCACTCTCAGCTGTCTTAATGTCTATTTTCCAGCCGGTTAAGTTGGCCGCCAATCTTACATTTCTGCCGTCTTTTCCAATAGCTAACGAAAGCTGGTCAGCTGGCACAAAAACAACTGCTGTATTTTTTTCTTCAATCTTTACCTCAACAATTTTTGCCGGGGCTAAAGCATTGGCAATAAATTTATTGGGCTCTTTTTCCCATTGTATCACGTCAATTTTTTCTCCCCCAAGCTCGTTGATAACTGCCATAATTCTGGTGCCTCTTTGCCCAACCATAGAACCAATCGGGTCAACATTTTCTTCTTTTGATTCAACGGCAACTTTTGTGCGAAATCCCGGCTCTCGGGCAATTGATTTTATAACAACTATACCCGATGAAACTTCGGGCACTTCAAGCTCAAAAAGCTTTGAGATAAGTTTTGGATAAGCCCGAGACAGCATAACAACACTGCCTTTTGGAGTGTCTTCCACTTTTAACATATAGAATTTTAAGCGCTGCCCCGGCCTGTAAAATTCTCCGGGAATTTGCTCTTCTCTGTTTAAAATGCCCAAAGTTTTGCCTATATCAACGAAAACGGTATGCCCCTCGATACGCTGAACTACGCCTGAAACAATTTCGCCCTCTTTTGACTTATATTCTGTGGTAATT
>CAYICD010000019.1:0-12667 GCA_964361855.1 uncultured Candidatus Saccharibacteria bacterium | reverse complement strand
AAAAAAGACTCCGCGATGCAAATCTTCTTGCAAAGCGGAGTATTGAACGACGAGTTCAAAGGGCTGAATTCCAAGGTCAAAAGGCCAAAAGAATCCTAAGTCCAAAGAACAAAGCTACTCGCGAGAGCCAGCGAACCACCAGTAGCCGTCCCACCCGCTGCCGCTGCGGCGCACGTCCACGCTGCGCTCGCCATCGCGCCACTGGCGGAAAGCGGCGTAACACCACTTCCCACTGGAATCTTTCCAATGAGTGCCATTGGGATGGCTGTCGGCAAATGCCGGATCGTCTTCGTTGACCTTCGCCAGCGAATAAGGATCCGTAGGAACGAGTCCTCGCGAAGCACATTCTTCTTCCAACTGGTCGTCGCTGACATAGCGGCCAACCTTAAAGAAGAACACTTTTGCCTTCTCTCCCTTGCCTCTGGGCATGGTCTTGACCACGTCATCATCGACGTACAAGACGCGGCCGGTTGCCTCAAGTGCCTGCCGGGGCTCTTGAACGCGGTTAACCGTCACAATTCTGCAGATCAAACTGCAGACCGCCTCAACGAACTTTCGGACTACTGCCACGAGCTCGCCCACGAGTTGGTGGCCTTGGTTCTCTAGAACCTCCTGGGTCGCGTCGCCAGGCAAATCTGCCTTGCGCAGACCGGCTCCTAAGAGCTCTTGAATCTTGCCAATCTGTCCGCTCGTCATGCTTTCGGATGGGGTCATGGTTTCTGCCATGGCGTCATCCTCCTTTCAGAAAAAGGGTTGTGCTTGGCTACTGATATAGCAGTCGTAGCCAAAAAATATCAAAACCTATTAATATCTTTTGGCTACGACCACTAATTTGCAAGTATTTTTTATATGTAAATGTGCTATTTATCTTACTCTTTTAATTATACACCCATTCAGTATATTTGTCAATAGTTTCAAAATTTTGTCGCAATTGTTGTAATTTTTATTTCTCCGCGCCTTAAGCTGTCATCTTTTATGGCGCCAAAGATAATCTGGGCTTTGGGGTCTGCATTTTTGGTAATCACAGAAGCCGCCTGCTGAATTTCGTTTAAAGTTACGTCATTTCCTGAGGCGGAAAATAAAACTCCCTTTGCCCCCTTTATTGAAAAATCAAGCAAGGGAGAATTTATGGCCTTTTCAGCGGCCTCTATCGCCCTGTTCTCTCCTTGAGCCTTCCCAATTCCAAAAAGCGCGTGCCCTGAATTCTTCATTATTGAAACAACTGAAGAAAAATCTATATTAATAATCCCGGGCACCAAAATCAAATCGGTAATTCCCTGCACCGCCTCCCTTAAAACTTCGTCGCACATCCAAAAAGCGTTTGTCACTGTTGTCTTTTCATCAATTACTTTCAAAAGCTTATCATTAGAAATTACCAAAAGGGAATCAATCTTGCCGCTTAGGTTTTCCAAAGCATGATCGGCAATTTTTTTTCTTTGAGCGCCCTCAAAAGAAAAAGGCGTGGTAACCACGGCTATTGTTAAAATTCCAAGACTCTTGGAGGCTTCAGCTATCACCGGAGAGGCTCCAGATCCGGTGCCGCCGCCCAAACCGCAAGTTACAAACACCATATCAGCGCCTTCTAAAGCTTTTAAAATTTCTCCCCTATCCTCTTCGGCCGCCCGCCTGCCCAAATCGGCATCCATGCCGGCTCCCAAGCCGTTGGTAATGTTTTTTCCTATTAAAACCTTTTTGTTAGCTTTGGTAAAATGCAAAGACTGCGCATCGGTGTTAACGGCAATCAGGTCTACGCCCTCAATATTAAATTTTGCCATGCGCGAAATGGTGTTTGACCCCGACCCGCCCACTCCAATCACCTTAATATTAGGATTCATAATATTTATAAGTTGATAAAAAAAATGCCCTTGTCAGGGCATAAACACTCTGAGTGCTCTTCTCAATTTATGCCCCCAACCTTTGGTAATTCCCAGTATAGCGCTTCTATCCCTGTCGTCAATGCCAATGCCGCCCAAAACCAGCCCCGCCACTGTCGACAAAGCAGGATCATCTTCCAAGCCAGCCAAACCTTTTGGGCTTCCAATTTCACAGGGAAGCCTCAACTGTTGTTTTGCAAGCTCTTTTATTTTCGGCAATTTTGCCCCTCCGCCGGTTAGAACGACGCCGCCCGGCAAAAGCTCCTGACGATTTATTTTTTTAAGCTCTTTTTGTATCAAATCAAAAATTTCAGACACGCGAGGCTCAATAATATCAACCAAATCTTTCTTTGTAAAAGAAAGTGATGAGGACTTGTCAAAAATTTCTATTTTTTTCCTCGACTGGTTCTTTTTGTCTGCATCTGTTTTGAGAAACACACAGGTGCCGTGCTGTTTTTTTATAGTTTCTGCTACCTGAACTTCTGTGCGCAAACCAATTGCAATGTCGTTTGTAATATTCGCAGAGCCGATTGGAAATACGGCAAAATGCATTAAATCTCCCTCTTCAAAAACCGCCAAGCTCGTTGTCGTGGCCCCAAAATCAATTAAAGCAACTCCCAGTTCTCTTTGCTGGGGAGTCAGCACGGCTTCAGCGGCCGCTAATGATGATGGCACAATGTCGTCAATTTGCAATTTAGAACCCAAAACCGCCTGCGTTAAATTTATGAAATAAGACTGAAAATAGCAAAGCAATAAAACCTTTGCCTCCAATCTAATGCCCGATAACCCCAGCGGCTGTTTTATGCCCTTTTGGTCATCAATAATAAATTCACGGGGAAAAACATCAAGCACTTCTTCGTTCAAAGGAATGTTTATTGCTTTAGTTGCCTGCAAAACCCTGTCTATATCTTCTTGAGAAATTCTATTGTCAGCCCTTGATACAGAAATTATTCCATCAGATGGAACAGTATAAAGATGGCTTCCTCCAATATTTACAAAAGCAGATCCAATTCTTCGGGCGCAATCTCTTTCAACTCCCGACATTAATAATTGTATATTCTTTGAAGTTTCGTCTGCATTGACTACAGCCCCTTTTCTTAAACCAAAAGAAGGAATTTCAGCATAAGTTAAAACCCCCCACTCATTTTTATTCCGTTGGGCAACCAAAGCTTTAATAGTGCTTGTACCTATATCTAATCCGGTAACTATTCGGCCTCTGGCCATGAACTAAAATTATTTATTAATTTTTGATAAGTAAAAATTTTGTTTTTTCTCCATCAAGTCAGCTTCTTTTTTTGTTTTTTCGTGGTCATATCCAAGCAAATGCAAAATTCCATGTATAAAAACTTTTATCATTTCCTCTTCATTTTCTTTTACAACTTCGGGACAAATTACAACTTCATTTATTCCTTCAAATGACAAAACGTCAGTTGGCTTATTTTTGCCGCGAAACTTTTTATTCAGCTTTTGCATTTCAGATTTTGAAACAAAAGCTAGAGAGATTTTTTCCCTTTCTTTATTTTCGCCTTTTAACACAATTTTTGCAACTGTGGAAAACCTTCCTTTATCTACAGCAAAATTAGTGAGGTTGTTTATCTCTATCATTCGTCTATTTTAACCTATTTTATGAATAAATAAAAATGCGCACTTCCCGAAGGTCGTGCGCCTGCTTAATAGCCAAAACTAATTGGCAACTTCTTGCTTAACGAGCCCTTGTCGCTCTTCAAGATTGCGACGAATTTGCTGGGCCAGCGAAGCAGAATACTCCGACACTCTGTCGAGTGCATTCGCCGTTCTAGCAAGATCAGAATTTGTCATACTGGAAAGAAGCCCCTTAATCTCTGCGTATGGCATGTCAGAATACGTACCAACCATGTGCTCTACTCGCGAAGCAACCGACATAAATGTGCTGCGGCGTTCAGACGGCGGCCGGTGCCGATGGTTCGTCTGAACACCTCTTTCGGCTTGAGCAAGATAGCGCTTGGCTTCTGCGAGAGACATCTTCTTGGATATAATCTCCCGACCTGCGGCAACCTGAAGCTCCATCGGTCTTTGCGCCAAGTTCATTGCCAACTGAAAGCTCAGCGGCGCCTTCATTTTGTCCGACCCAATACTCTTCATGTTTGTTAGGTCGAGAGCGCCCGACGGAAGCCGAAGACCGCCGCTTGGTTTTGTCTTCTTTTTGCCACTCACATCACCATTGCCATCTCCGTTACTTTCTCCAATCGGCACTGGAATGAGCCAGCTTAGAACCGTTGGATGAAGATTGCGCAAAAGATAATGCTGACTCACCCAGCCCTGAGACTTTCCAAAGATCTGGGCTATTTGCTCCTGCGTTTTGCCATGCTTCATAAAACGCTGAATCGCATGCAAAAACTCTACCACGTTGTGACCCTGTCTGTTGCAGTTTGCTGCAACGGAAAGCGCATAGAGGTCTTCCACATTTGTCTTTCCATCCCAAAGAAAAGCCACAACGCCCCTCTTGAGGTGCTTACATGCTTCGAGCCTGCGCTCGCCGTCGACAAGTTGCGCGTCGTAATCCGGATTACCCTCAATCTCCGTGACCACGATTGGCAAAATCTGGGTCAGCGCCTTGATACTGGCGGCCAGCTCGTAAATTCCCACGAACTGCTCCCTGATTTGCTCAGGGAGAGGCCTCACCCTAAAAGGGTTGAAAGCCTTGACCACTGGAAGCTTGATTTCACTAAAATCCACTTCTGGTACTTTCGCTAATCTAGTTTTCAAAGCGCACTTGATCATGATAATTCGCTCCTTCGAAAGAAGATTGTGAAAAGAGCCAACTGTTGTCGAATCATTGAATAGCGAACAACATCAGAAATTTATTTAAGATATCATAACAAAAAAAATAATACAAACAAAAAACCGGCTTGTGCCGGCTTCTTTTATTTTCTATTTAGATAACAATTCTTTTACAATTTTGCTTACTTCTCCGCTATCTGCCTTGCCTTTTATTTTTGGATTCAAATCTGCCATCACTTTTCCCATTTCCTTTATTTCTTTGGCTCTTGTTTTTGCTATTGCTTCTTCAATCAATTTTTTAAGCTCTTCTTCTGGAATTTGTTCTGGCAGATATTTTTTTAAAACCTCAATTTCTTTTGCTTCTTTTTCTGCTAATTCGGGCCTGTTCCCTTTTTCGTAAAGAACGATGGCGTCTTTTCTTTTTTTAATTTCAGAAGAAATTGTATCAATTACTTCTTCGTCTGTTAATTTGGCATCGCCTTCTATTTTTTCTTTAAACTTTTTTTCTTTTTCTTTTAAAATGACAGAGGCAAGCGCCATACGCAAAGTGCCGGAAACAAACGAGTCACCGGCTTTCATTGCCTCATTAACTGCGTTTTGAATTTGCTGTTTTAGAGACACGTTTTTTATTTTAAATTAATTATCGAAAAGACCTGCCCCGCTTTTCCTCTTTTGGCTTGCCTAATTTGTCTTGGCGTTTTTTTTCGGCGCGAACCTTAACTCTCCTCAAAGCTGATCTTTTTTTAGCCAAGGCTGATTTTGCCCTTTTGTGAAATTGTTTAGAGCGCACTTCAAGCAAAACGCCGGATTGCCTCACCACCCTTGTAAAGCGGTGAACCAAATTCTGAGGGCTCTCTTTCTCTTTTCTTTTTACTTCTAATGCCATAAATTTATGAATTTTGAATTTAGTATTTTGCAGCTTGAATAGAATTATTATTCTAACTTCCAGCTTCAAGATTCCAGATTCTACTTCTTAAGTTTAGCTTTCATTTCTGCTACGACCTTGTCTAATTTTATCTCTCTTTGGACTCCGGTGTCCATATCTCTTAATGTTATAAAATCTTCCAATGCCTCTTTCTGGCCAAAAATTAAAACCCACCTTATATTCATTTTGTTTGCTGTTCTTAATTGGGTTTTTAAAGAATCTTTTGAAAACGATTCTGCCACCGGAATTTTTGCATCCCTAAATTCCTCAAAAAGTTTTAAACTTTTTCTTTTTGCCAGTTGGCCCAACTGAGCCAAAAATATTTTTGCATCTTCATCTTTTTTTCCGGTTTTCATTTCACGCGACTTCATAACGCTTACAATTCTTTCAATTCCGCCGGCCGAACCGCAGGCTGGCACATCTCTGCCTCCTAAAACTTTTGAAAGATTGTCATATCTTCCTCCTCCAACCAAGCTTCCTTGAGACAAACCATCTTCTCCTATTTCTACAATTTCAAAAACGGTTTTTGTATAATAATCCAAGCCTCTTACCAAATAAGGGTTTAAAGTATAGGGCAACTCAAGCTCGTCTAAAAATTCCAAAACTTGTTTAAAGTGCGCATGGCAACTTTCGCAAAGGTGGTCAATAATTTGCGGAGCTCCTGCTCTTACCCTTTGGCATTTTTCTTCTTTGCAGTCTAAAATTCTCAAAGGATTTTCTTTCAATCTTCTCTGGCAGTCAGAACACAATGAAGAGCGCCTTGACCTGAAATAGCTGATTAAAATCTTCTTAAAATACGGCCTGCATTCAGAATCTCCAATTGAGTTTACCTCAATTTTTGTATTTTTAAAACCCAGTTCTTTTAAAACGTCATAGCTCATTTGTATTACCTGTCCATCAATTGCCGGATTTTTTTCTCCAATTGCTTCAAAGCCAAACTGGTGAAACTGCCTAAATCTGCCCGCCTGCGGCCTTTCATAGCGGAAAAACGGGCCTGTATACCAAAATTTTACGGGCTGGGGCAAGTTAAACATTCCGTGCTCAATATAGCTTCTCATAACTGAAGCCGTGCCCTCGGGCCTTAAAGAAACCAAATCTCCGCCTTTTGTGCGGAAGGTATACATTTCTTTTTCAACAATGTCTGTGTCCTGCCCAACTGACTTTGTAAAAACTTCCGCTAATTCCAAAATAGGCGTTTCAATTTTTAAGAATCCGTAGTAATCAGAAACGCCCTCAACCACTTTGTTGATTCTTTTAAAATAAACCTGATCATCCGGCAAAATATCATGCATTCCCGTTAAGCTTTGGAATTTTAGCTTGCTTGTCATAGCTAATAACTTGGAACCATTATACGAGAGAGGGCCGCCACCGGGAAAAGCCTAAGGAAAACTTTTCCTATAATGTCTGATTTCGGGACAGTGCCCCAAATTCTTGAATCATAAGAAAACCCCCGGTTGTCGCCCAAAACAAAATACTCATCTGGCCCGACAACTGTTTTTACGCTCCCAATGGTTGTCAGGCTTTCTGGCAAATATTTCTCGTTAAGAGTAAACGTTGAATTGCCCTTTGATATCACCACTTTACCGCTCACAACGTCTACTGTTTCTCCTGGAAGCCCAATTACCCTTTTTATAAAACGCTGTGAAGTGTCTTTTGGATATTTAAAAACAATTACATCGCCCCTTTGAAGCTCTGAAAATTTATATGACAATTCATCAACAATTAAATAATCTCCGTTTTGAAAGTTGGGCACCATCGATTCGCCCTTAACAATAAACGGCTGGAACAAAAAATAGCGGATGGGCAAAACTATTAACGTTGCCACAATAATTATTTTTGCAAACTCCCAAATGGCTTGCCAAACCGAAACCCTTACCCCAAATTTCTTTTGGTTTTTATCACCTGGTAAAATTTTATTCTGATTATTTTCCTCCATAATTAATTTTTATATATTGCTTATTTTAGCATATTTTTTTACCTAGCGCAAGCCCCCCTTTTGCCCATAAAAAACGGCTGAAACGCATGAAGCGTTCCAGCCCAACGAGAGGAAACCGTTAAAACGAGGCAACGATTGCGTTAGCGTGTTGCCGCCGCAAGTGAAGCGGACGTCTCACGCTGCCTTTCCTGGCCCGAAGCTTGCTGACAATCCTAGTGCCACATCCCTGGCACCTAACGAAACGGCGTACCGCCCTGACATCCACTCCGATCTCTTCGGCCAGAGCTAGGCAAAAGGCGTAGACCGCCTCTTTACTGCTCGGATGCTCAAGAGAAAAGCGGCTCCTGATAAGCCTCTCTTGAACAGAAGTCAAATTGCGGTACTGACCTACCGTTGCGCTACTCATAACAGGGTCCTTCCATTTCCTAAGGGTTTAAAAAAGCGTAAAAAAGCCGCCTCGCGCTTCTGCGTTTACCTCCTTTTGTTTTTGTTAAGAAAAGAACATGGCCGATTTTAAAATTATATTCCTTGCAAAAAGCATTGTCAATGATTATAATTTAAAAACATGACAATTATCATAGGCCTGGGAAATCCGGGAGAACAATTTAAAAACACCCGCCATAATGTTGGTTTTATGGTTTTAGACAAATTTGCAGGGGAAAATAACTTCCCGAATTTTGAGTTAAACAAAAAAGCAAACGCGTTAATTTCAAAAAATGAAAATGTGCTTTTAGCAAAGCCCCAAACTTTTATGAACGAGTCAGGCAAAACGGTTTCAAAATTAATTTCAAATTTCAAATGCAAACCCTACGGGGATTTCCTGCGGGTCAAGCAAATTTCAAATTTAGTGGTTGTGCATGATGATATTGATTTGCCGGTTGGAAAAATAAAAATAATAAAAGAGCGCGGTTCTGCGGGCCACAAAGGAGTGGAGTCTATTATAAAATCCATCGGCAATGACGGCCTTATAAGAATTAGAATTGGCATTGCTCCAGAAAAAGAAATTGAAGCAAAAAAAATTGTGCTGAAAAAATTCACAAAAAAAGAACAAGAAATTTTGGAATCAGCTGTTAAAAAAACATCAGAAGCTTTATCTGTGTTGCTAAAAGAGGGTTTAGAGAAGGCGATGAATGAATACAACAAATAAAATACCCAATATTTTAATCGTTTCGATTACCCCCTACTTCCTTGAAAAGTCGGGGTCTTGGTTTACAGAAAATTTAGAAAAAATATTGCTGGCAAGAAATTCCCAGTCTTTTTTTGAAGACAATATTATATTTTTACAAAAAGACCAAAGTTTTCATTTTTCGCAATTTTTAAGAAAACTTGATGAAATGGGCTATGAAAGGGTGTTTCGCGTTTCAGAACCCGGAGAATTTTCACAAAGAGGCGGAGTTGTTGATGTGTTCTGCATTAATTTAAAACAGGCCGTAAGATTGGATTTTTTAGGAAACGAAGTGGACTCAATAAAACTGCTTGATGTTAAAATTTCTGACGAGAAAAAAATAAAAGAAATTTTAAAAAATAGGTTAAAATCTCATAAAGTTTTTTCTGATTTAAAGGGATTAAAGGCCGGCGATTATTTGGTGCATTTAGACCACGGAGTGGGAAAATTTTTAGAAGTTGCAAAATTTAAATTAGATTCCAGCGCCCAAGATTATTATGTTTTAGAATATGACAAAGAAGACAAACTCTATGTGCCTTTGGGCCTGGAAAGAAAACTTTCAAGATATGTGGGATTTACAGATCCAAAAGTTTCAAGGCTTGGGTCTTCTCTGTGGCAAAAAACAAAACGGAAAATAAAAGAAGATGTTGAAAAACTGGCAAAAGAACTTTTATTGCTTTACGCAGAGAAAGAAACTGCAAAAAGGCCCGCTTATTCAACTGACGAAGAATTGGAATTCCAATTAAGGGCGGGTTTTTCATATGAGGAAACGCCAGACCAATTACAGGCAATTCTAGATATTAAAAAAGATTTAAGCCGTGAAAAACCGATGGACAGAATTATTTGCGGGGACGTTGGTTTTGGAAAAACAGAAGTGGCAATGAGGACCGCCATGATGGCAGCAGCCAACAACAGGCAGACGGCTTTGATTTGCCCGACAACCATTTTGGCAAATCAGCATTACAATTCTTTCAAAAAACGTTTTGAAAAACTGCCGGTAAAGGTTGCTCTGCTTTCAAGGCTACAAACGAAAAAAGAGCAGAAAAAAATAATAAAAGATTTAAAAGAAGGTAAAATAGACATTTTAATTGGAACCCACAGAATTTTATCAAAAGACATTGAGTTTAAAAACTTACAAATGCTCGTCATTGATGACGAGCAAAGATTCGGCGTAAAGCAAAAAGAAAAATTAAGGCAGGCAAATCCTGCGCTGGATATTTTAAGCTTGTCGGCAACCCCAATTCCAAGAACAATTTATTTGGCGCTTTCGTCTTTTAAAAATATAAGTTTAGTGCAAACTCCCCCGCAGGGCAGGCGGGCAATAAAAACCCAAGTTTTGCCTTATGGCGAAAAAATAATCAAAAAAGCTGTTAATCTTGAGTTAAAGCGAAAGGGGCAGGTTTATTATTTGCATAACAGAGTTCAAACTATTGAAAATGCAAAAGAAGAAATCAAAAATCTTTGCCCGAAGGCTAAAATTGGAACTATACACGGCAGAATGAATGAAAAACAGATTATAAAAATAATGGATGATTTTCAAAAAGAAAAAACAAACGTTTTGGTTGCCACCACAATTATTGAAAATGGTTTGGATTTGCCAAAAGTGAACACCATTATAATAGAGGACGCAACCCGCCTCGGGCTTTCGCAGGCCCACCAGATAAGAGGCAGAGTTGGCAGGTCGCACGTAGAATCGTTTGCCTATTTTTTGTATCCCAAAAAGTTAATGACACCCATGGCAGAAGAAAGATTAAGGGCTCTCCAGGACGCCCAAGAACTGGGAGCTGGATACAGAATTGCAATGCGAGACTTGGAGCTTCGTGGAGCAGGCAACATTTTAGGCCGCGAGCAATCCGGCGCCATAAATAAAATAGGCCTTAATTTATACTCTCAAATTTTATCTGAAGCCGTGGAAAAGCTCCGCCAATAAAAAAAGGCCGAGTGTCATCAGGCCCCGGCCAGTGCAACAGCCTCTGCTGTTTTGCTTTTGCGATATTGCTACCGCTCCAACTCTTGAGCTAATTTCTTCGCCGTTTTGCGAACTGTCCTTTTGACCGCCAGAGGCAAGCGATCTATCTTGATTCCTGCCCCAATCGGTTTCTTTTTCGTCGGCTTCGAGATCTTTTTTGAAACGGACAAAGACATCGCCCGAATCTCATCAGCCAGGGCTCCAAGAATCCAGTTAAGCGAGCCCTTGGGTATCGCCTGTGCCTGCCGTGATGAAATCATCCGGAGAATTTCCCTCCGCATCGTAATCCGTCCGAGCTTAAAAGCGTTTCTAATTGCTTCTTCGCTCGCACGAACATATGCACCAACTTCAGCGTCGCTCATGACAAACTCCTTTGTCAAAGAAATGGTTTAAACCAAAAAACCTCAGATTTCATACTACATTAAAACCGTTAAATTTCAAGGTTCACACACAATCAATCGTCATTTTTAAAAAGCTTTCATGAATTGACGAGATAGATATAAAATAATTTTCATATCTCATCTACTAAAAAGATTCTTACATATTTATCCAAAGAATAAAATTGCAACAATTCTTCGGTTCTTTCAAAAACCTCGTAGGGAGTAATCCAAACGCTCTGCTGAAACATTTTATAATTCAAATTTATCAATACGCTGCGTAGCAAGCTCCGTGCTTTTTTGTTTCTTTGCGGAATATCAAAAGTTATCATAATCCACTTTCCGTCTTTTCTTTTTCGCCGTTTGCTACCTTCCATTTTAAAGCTAGCCACTAATGCTTTATCTATCCCTTTTTTAGTGAGCATAATCGCCTCCTTGCCCTGGAGATTCTTTATTTTTATAAGATTATTCCTTTTGAGATAAAAAATAAAATCGCTGAATTTACGCCTTTTTCTTAAAATCCGATACCTTTTTATAACAGGATTTTCGGATAGAAAAGCTTGGTACATGGTTCTTCGGCTTCTAAAAATAAAATGGGTGGCTTCGCCAGCTGGCTCAAAAAAATTATAAATTTCCCAAAGAAATTGATCTGTTATAGAAATCTTTCTCATGCATCTATTTTACCGCAATCCCACATTAACGTCAATTATTAAAAGCTTTCATGAATTGACGAGATGGCATCGGATTAAATTTCTAAAAACAATAAAAAAGCGGAAGCACATGCTCCCGCAACCGAGCCGGGTTTCCCCAGCTTGCGCGACAAATTCTCTCTGAAGCCGTGGAAAAACTACGTGCATAAAAAAAGCGGAGGTGGATATTCCTCCGCATTTGGACTAGCCATCCCAGCCCATGCATAATCGCAGTCCATCAAGGCTCTAAACTTGGGCGGGATTAAATTGATGAGCCCGTATTTTGGTTTCCAAGACGCTCAGAACTTCAGCCGTTTTTCCGTCGTATGAGCCCAATTCCCGTCTCGCCTCTACCACCATCTTCAAAATTTCCAGCGATATGAACCTTGCCCCAGCAATAACACCCGCAGTTCTTTCGTTAGATGCACTCACAATTGGACTCCTTGTCAAAGAAATGGTTTACGCTAAAAAACCTCAGATTTCATACTACATTAAAACCGTTAAATTTCAAGGTTTTGGGTTTTTGTGCTATATTTAAAAAAATATACGTATTAGTTATAATGCTTGCTTAAATTATAAATTCAGGTAAAATATATACTTATTAAATAAACACAAATGAAACTAGTCATAGTTGAAAGTCCGACGAAATCAAAGACTATCTCTAAATTCTTGGGGAAAGATTATGTAGTTAAAGCAAGTTTTGGACATGTGAGAGATTTGCCAAAGTCAAAGCTGGGAGTTGATGTTGATAAAAACTTTGAGCCAAGCTATATCATTCCCACAAAAGCAAAAAAACTTGTTTCAGAACTGAAAAAAGATTCTGCCAAAGCAGACAGCACTATTTTAGCAACTGACGAAGACCGAGAAGGAGAAGCTATCGCCTGGCACTTGGCTGAAGCTTTAAAACTGAAAAATCCGCAGAGAATTGTTTTCCACGAAATTACAAAAACTGCTATTGAAAAAGCCCTTGAA
>CAYICD010000018.1:0-13328 GCA_964361855.1 uncultured Candidatus Saccharibacteria bacterium | reverse complement strand
AAAATAAAAATTAAAAACGGAAAAAGAAAAACAATTGAAGAAAAGATTTATCCGGGATATGTTTTGGTGGAAATGATAGTTACCGATGAATCTTGGTATGTTGTAAGAAACACCCCAAGAGTTACAGGATTTTTAGGGGCGGGAACCACGCCAATTCCGGTTTCAAAAGCAGACATTGACGACTTGATGAAAAGAATGGAGGTTAAGGAGCCGGAATTTACAATTGATGTTGTCTTGGGCGAATCGGTAAAAGTTACCGACGGGCCATTTAAAGGATTTGAAGGCAAGGTTTCAGAAATTGACCAAGAAAGAGGAAAAATCAAAGTGCTGGTCAACATGTTTGGAAGAGATACGCCGGTTGAACTGGATTCATTACAAATTAAAAAATTAGGACAATAATTTTATGGCAAAAAAAGTAAAAGCTATCGTAAAAATACAGATTCCGGCAGGAAAAGCAACGCCCGCGCCCCCAATAGGGCCGGCGCTAGCTCAGCACGGGTTAAACATTGCCGAATTCTGCCAGAAATTTAACGCCGAAACAAAAGACAAAATGGGCTTTACCATTCCGGCAGAAGTTACAATTTTTGAAGACAGGTCTTACACCTTTAAATTGAAAACGCCCTTGGCTTCAGAATTGCTAAAAAAAGCAGCAGGCATTGAAAAGGGGTCGGGCGTGCCAAACAAAACAAAAGTCGGCAAGGTTACAAAAGCCCAATTAAGAGAAATTGCAGAAAAGAAAATGGAAGATTTAAACACCAAAGACGTAGAAAAGGCGATGAAGATTATAGCCGGCACGGCAAAGAACATGGGAATTGACGTAGTAAACTAAAAAACAAAATCAAACAAAAATCAAGCTGAAATACGCTTGATTTTTGTTTTGCTAAAATGGTAGAATAATCAAACATATAATTAAAAAATATATTTATGATATTGTCTGATTCAGATATTAAGAAAAATATTCAAGAGGGAATCATTAAAATAAACCCTGCCCCTAATTTTGAAGAACAGCTGGGGCCCTGTTCTCTGGATCTTCATTTGGGAAACAGCTTTAAAATTTTTAAAATAAGCCGTTATCCTTTTATTGATTTAAAAAACGGGACCAATGTAGATGAAATGATGGAAGAGGTTATTATTAAAGACGGCGCTTCTTTTATAATTCAGCCGCACGACTTTGTTGTTGCGGTTACTAGAGAAGAAGTAATTTTGCCCGCAAATATAATGGGCAGGTTGGACGGCCGGAGCTCATTAGCAAGATTGGGTTTGGTTATTCATGTTACAGCCGCCAGATTTGACCCGGGCTGGAGGGGCAAAGCAGTAATGGAATTGGGCAACCTTGGAACGGTTCCAATTGTTTTATACAGCGGCATGAGAATTTGCGCCATGACTTTTGAAAGCATTTCTAATTCGTCGGAAGTTCCTTACACAAGCCAAAAAGACCACAAATATGCCGATCAAAATGGGGCAACGGCAAGCAAAATAAACGAAGAGCCTAAATAATATGGAAAAACAACATCCAGAATATCAATATTTAAATTTGCTCCAGGAATTAATTGACAAGGGCTCAGAACAAGGCGATGCCGGCACGGGCATTAAAACATATAGCCTTTTTGGCAGGCAGTTTAAGTTTGATTTGTCAGAAGGATTTCCCCTATTAACCACTAAAAAAGTTTATTTCAAGGGGCTTCTCTACGAACTTTATTGGTTTATCAGCGGTCAGAAAAATATAAAATATTTGGTGGACAACAATGTCCATATTTGGGACGATTATCCCTACCGCATTTACAGGGAAAAAATAACCAAAGGATTGGAGCCGGAAATGACAAAAGAAGAATTTATAGAAAAAATATTGAAAGATAACGATTTTGCGGAGAAGCATGGGAATCTTCCGCATGTATATGGAGATATGTGGCGCCATTGGCCGACAAAACCCGACAGAACGGTTGACCAGCTTCAATGGCTCGTAAACAATGTGCGCAAAGATAAAAGCACACACAGCGCGCTTATTAGCGTTTGGAATCCCGAATACCTTTACGAAATGGCTTCGTCCGGAGATGCTTGTCGCTTCCCGATTTGCCACAATATGTGGCAAGTTAATACCAATGGAGGGCGGTTGTCGCTCCAACTTTATCAGCGCACATGCGATGTATTTTTAGGAGTGCCTTTTAACATTGCCAGCTATGCTTTGCTTGCATTAATATTGGCTCAGATAACCGGCTACAACCCTGGCGAATTTATTCACACCTTCGGTGATATTCATTATTACGAAGACCATCTTGATGCTGTAAGGGAGCAATTGCAAAGAAAACCAATGCCATTCCCAACAATAAAAATAGATCCAAATTTAAAAGAAATAGACGACTTCAGGCCTGAAATGGTAGAGCTTGTGGGCTACGAATCTCATCCGCCGATTAAGGCGTCGCTTACTCCGGTGGGCGGATTGGTAACCAAAGAATGGAAAGATTTCGTACAAAAAAACAAAAATTAAATTTTAAAATATGTTTTTAGGAGCAAAACAATTATTGCAATTGGTAAATAATCCGCCAGCTGGCGGAAAAAAATTAATGGAAGGGCTTTGCGAGCGTGAACTAACTGCTCCGGAGGGCGCAGGTTTTGATATTAGGATAGGGGAATTATACAAGATCTCTGGCAAAGGTTTTATGGGCGTTGTTGAAAGAGAAACTCCGGACATGGAGCTTGTTGCAAAGTTTGAAGAAGGAAAAAATGTGAAAGTAACGTTAGACCCCAAGGTTTATTATTTAATGAAAACAATTGAAAAGGTAAATATGCCCGAAGATCTTTTGGCAATTTCAACGCCAAGGTCAACTTTGTTCAGGTCTGGAGTTTACATTTTTGGCGGGCAGGTTCCTCCCGGGTATTGTGGAGAGTTGTCCATGGGGATTTATAATTTTAGAGATGAGCCTTTTGACTTGGAAATGGGAGCCCGTGTTTTGCATATAATGTTTTCTGAAGTAGCGGGAGAGTCTAATCTGTACAAGGGCCAGTGGCAAGGAGGAAGAGTTACCACCCAAGAAAAAGAAACTCAAATTTAAAATAGTAATATGGCAGACGAATTTTTTAAAAAATATCAAGAGTTTGTAAAGGCAATCTCAAAAAAAGAAGATAATCCCGAAAAAGAAATTATGACCTGGGGTTTGGGAATTAGCGGAGAAGCGGGCGACGTTGCAGGATGTATCAAAAAAACCTATTCGCACGGCAACGACCAAAAATCGGGAATTCGAGAAAACCTTGGCGACACCTTGTGGTACATTGCCGCAATTTGTAATTTTTATGATTGGAACTTAGAAGATATTTTTAATGAAAATATGGAAAAGTTAAAAAAGAGATATCCAGAAGGTGCTTTCACAGAAAAAGATGCTGCAAAGCGCGACAGAATTGACTGGAATGAAAAAACAAAGTAGCTAACAAGTTAGATGAAAAAGGGGAAATTCTTTGTTTTTGAAGGAATAGACGGGAGCGGAAAATCCACACAAACAAAACTGCTTGGCGATTATTTTATTAAAAAAGGGTATCGGGTTGAGATGATGGATTTTCCTCAGCATGGCGAGCGCTCGTCTGCCGTGTTAGACGATTATTTAAACGGAAAATATGGAAGTTCAGAAAGCGTGGGCCCGTATATAGGATCTTTATTTTTCGCAATTGATAGGTATGACGGAAGTTTTAAAATAAGAAAATGGCTCGAAGAGGGGAAAATTGTTATTTCAGACAGATACTCTGTATCAAACATTGGCCACCAGGGCGGAAAACTGATCGGCAACAAAAAAGAATGGAAAAAATACGCAAAATGGCTTTATAATTTAGAGTATGGATTGTTCGGCATCCCAAAACCAGATTACACCTTTATACTTAAAACATTCACGGAGCTTTCGGTTCAAATGTCGAATAAAATTTTAGACGAGAAAAAAAAGCAGAAAAGGCTCTTTTACTTAAAAAAACACACTGATCAAGATATTCACGAGGCAGATAAAAAACATTTAAGAAATGCTTTAAAATCTTATTTAATGGTGGCTAAGGAATTTCCCAAAGACTTTAAGGTGGTAGATTGCATGAAAAATGGAAAAATGATGTCTCCAGAAATAATAAACAAAAAAATTATTCAATTAGTAGAGAAATTATAAGATGATTTCAATGATAGCCGCCGTGGCCGAGAATAGAATAATTGGAAATAAAAACACAATACCGTGGCATTTGCCGGCCGACTTCGCATATTTTAAAGCAACAACTTTAGGTAAAACCATTGTTATGGGCCTAAACACTTTTAATTCAATTGGCGGAAAACCTTTGCCCGGTAGAAAGCACATAATTTTAAATACAGATTTAAATTATACGGCGCCGGAAAACTGCGTGGTGGCGCACAGTATAGAGGAGGTTTTGAAGATTACGGGTCAGAGCGACCCCGCGATGAACACGGGGCAAGAGCTTTTCATTTGCGGGGGAGCGTCGGTGTACAAGCAATTTTTGCCCTTGGCGCAAAAGCTTTATCTAACTTATGTAAAAGCCAGCCCCGAGGGCGACACGTATTTTCCTGAAATAAACAAAGAAGAGTGGAAAGAGGTAAAAAGAGAAGACCACAAAGCCGACGAAAAAAATTCATACGATTATTCATTTGTAATCTTAGAAAGGATAAAGTAAAATATTCTATGGCATATAAACCGACAATTGGACTGGAAATTCACGCCGAGTTGAAAACCGCTTCTAAAATGTTTTGTTCGTGCAAAAATGACTCCGATGAAAAACGGTCGAATTTTAATATTTGCCCGGTGTGCACTGCACAGCCCGGAACGCTTCCGGTTGCCAACGAAGAGGCAATTAAAAAGGTTGTAAAAACAGGCCTTGCTTTAAATTGTGAAATTGCAGAAAATTCAAAATTTGACAGGAAAAATTATTTTTATCCCGACCTGCCAAAAGGTTATCAAATTTCACAGTACGACCAGCCGTTGTGCATGGGCGGTTATCTTCAAATACAAGGTAAAAAAGTTAGAATTACCAGAATACATTTGGAAGAAGATACCGGCAGTCTATTGCACCCGGAGGGCGCTGATTATTCTTTGGTAAATTTGAACAGGGCAGGCGTGCCTTTGATGGAGCTGGTTACAGAGCCCGACATTACTTCGGGCAAAGAAGCAGGGGAATTTGCCGAGGAATTACAAATGATTTTAAAATATCTGGGGGTTTCTGATGCCGACATGGAAAAGGGGCAGATGAGAGTTGAGGTAAACATAAGCGTTTCAAAAACTAGCAAGCTTGGCACAAAAGTTGAAATTAAAAATTTAAATTCATTTCGCGTTGTTGAGAAGGCGGTGGACTTTGAAATTAAAAGGCAGACAGAAGTTTTAGAGGCGGGGGAGAAGGTGATTCAGGAAACACGAGGCTGGCACGACAAAAAAGAAATTACATTTTCGCAAAGAGAAAAAGAAGAGGCGCACGACTATAGATATTTTCCAGAGCCCGATTTGCCGCCAATGCATTTTGACAAAGACTATGTAAAAGAGATAAAATTAAGTATGCCAGAGTTGCCAGAGCAAAAAAGAGAAAGGTTCAAAAAAGAGTATGGTTTAGACGATGGGTCTATCGAGTTTTTTGTTGCGAATAAAGATTTGAGCGAATATTATGAAAAAGTTGTTTCTGAGTTTGAGGAATGGACAAGCGAGGAAGAAGCAGGCGAAGCACATAAAAAAGTTTCAAGACTGATTGCAAATTATTTAATATCAGACGTGCAAGGGCTATTGCAGGGGAAAGAATTTTCCCGCCAAGGGCGGGATCCCGCTGTGGCGGGAAAAATTACTCCTGAAAATTTTGCTGAGTTTATAAAAATGATTTATAAAGAAGAAATTTCCAGCAAAGTTGCGAAAACAGTTTTACTTGATATGTTTAACACCGGATCTGACCCTTCAACTTTTGTTGATGAAAACAATTTACGGCAGGTGAGCGATGATTCGGCAATAGAAAAAATTATAAAAGAAATTATTGCCAAAAATCCAAAAGCAGTTGAGGATTATAAAGCCGGCAAACAAAATGCCCTGCAGTTTTTGGCGGGGCTGGTGATGAAAGAAAGCCGCGGCACAGCAAAACCAGGTAAAGTGCAGGAACTGCTAAAGAGGTTAATTTAATAAAAATCGTAAAAAAACAGCCCCGTGAGATAAAGCTTGCAAATTGTGAACTCTATCTCACGGGGTTTTGCATTGGAGGTGCGAGATGCCTTTGAGTCAGGTTATTTCGCCTAGAAACCTATTCGGGAAAGATGAGGTGAACCTGTCCACCTGACCATTTGGGCAAGTTCCTTCAATGAGTTTCAGCAGGGCTTCATTTTCGTCTCCGGTGTGTCGAGAGTAGATATCGCCGTCAGCGGTGACGAGAACTATAGCTTGTCTGCTTCGGGCCCAGAAGCCCGCGTTACTCCTGCCGGTGACACCTCTAAACTGGAAACCGGCATCCAACAACTCAATGGCTAAAACTGGTTTTGCTTGCTCCGTTGCATGGGGCATAGTAACCCTCCATATTGTAAGTACTGAAGATGTTTAAATGACATCATATTTAATGTATCATTTTTTAATAAACTTGTCAATACTTTGCTCTGCCTCCTTATAATTTTTAATCCATTTAATTCTTTTATCTCTTTTAAACCAGGTCATTTGCCGTTTGGCAAAATGCCAGGTGTTTATTTTGATTTTTTCTATGGCTTTATCCAAGGTTATTTTATTTCCCAGAAATTCAATTATTTCTCGGTATCCAATCGCATCAAAAGCTTGCTGATTGCCGTATTTTTTTACCAAATTTTTGGCTTCATCAACTAACCCGTCTTTTATCATTGAATCTGCTCGCCGGTTTATCCGTTGGCGCAGAGTCTCATTTGGTACAGAAATTCCAAGCTCTAAAACATCAAAAAGCGGTTTCCCCTTTTTTCTTTGCTGGGAAAATGGTTTTTTAGTTAAAAGAGTAATTTCTAAAGCCCGCACAACGCGCCTCGGGTTTTTAGGGTCAACAATGTAAGCTGCTTCGGGGTCAAGTTTTACTAATTTTTCAAACACACAATTAAGCCCCTTCTTTTCAATTTCTTTTTCAATCTTTTTGCGCAGCAGGTGGTTAGCCTCAACCTTGGGAATATCCAAATTTTCAACAACAGCTTTTATATAAAGGCCTGTTCCTCCAACCAAAATTGGAAGTTTGTTTCTTTTTAAAATTTCGGTTATTTTTTTTACCGCATCTTTTTTAAATTCAGCAACAGTATAAATTTCATCAGGGTTTTTGATATCTATTAAATAGTGGGGAGCAGCGCCCATTTCTTTTTTTGAGGGTTTTGCGGTGCCGATGTCCATTCCTCTGTAAATCTGCCTTGAGTCAGCTGAAACCACCTCGCCATTATATTTTTTGGCTAATTTTATGGCCAAGGCGGTCTTCCCAGAAGCCGTCGGCCCCAAAATTACGACAAGTTTATTTTTCATTTATAAATTCTCCTTTTAATATAAAGGGCTTGGCTTCTGTAATTTTTACTTTTACAAGATTTCCGATAAGGTTTGCCCCGTCATTCGACGGGGCACCCTGTCGTATGACAGGGTGAATTTTTATTGTTTTATAATTCGCGGCTTTTCCGAAAAAAGCGCCGTTTCTTTCTGAATCGATCAAGACCTCAATATCTTTACCTATTAGTTTTTTATTCTTTTCCAAGGCGGTTTGTTTTAAAATTTCTGTTAAAACTTTTTCTCTTCTTTTTTTCTCATCCCAAGAAACATTGTCTTTTAACTTGGCGGCTGCGGTTCCGGCTCGCGGCGAATATTTATTAATATAGGCCATATCGTATTTTACATCGCGGAATAATTTTACAGTGTTTTCAAACTGTTTTTTTGTTTCACCGGGGAAGCCCACAATTATGTCGGTAGATATGGAAATGTCGGGAATTCTTTTTCTTAACTTTTTTATAATATTTTTATATTGTGCCACAGTATAATGCCGGTTCATTGATTTTAAAACTTTATCATCGCCAGACTGCACAGGTAAATTTAAATATGGAGACACTTTTTTGTATTTTGCCATAGCCTCAATAACGTCTTCGTTAAAATCCTTTGGGTGGCTTGAAGTAAACCTAATCCAAAATTCTCCGGGAACATTATTCGCTAATTTTAAAAGTTCGGGAAAACTTATGTCTTTATCTTTATAGCTGTTTACGTTCTGCCCCAAAAGCCAAACCTCCTTGTAGCCATTTTTAACCAAGTTTTTTATTTCAGCAATTATTTTTTTTGCAGGGCGGGAAACCTCTCTTCCCCTCGTGTAAGGCACAACGCAGTATGAGCAAAAATTATTGCACCCAGTCATAATCGGCACATTGGCTGAATATTTTGAAGAATATTTTGGAGTAATGTCCAAATAATCGCTCGGTACGCTTCGAATTTGCTCCCTCGCTATTTTTTTTAGCTCGTCAATCTTTTTTATGTCTAGAATAAAATCAAAATTTTCTGCAAAAGCTTTTTTGTCTTTTTTTAAAACGCATCCGGTAAGTATGATAGCGGGTTTTTTGCTTTTTGCTTTCTTAAATTTTTCTGCAATTCCGTGTACGCGGTCAACTGCCGACTGCCTTACAGAGCACATATTTATAACAACCAAATCGGCCTCGTTTATATTCGGGGTTTGTTTGTATTTTGCAGACTCTAAAACAGAAGCGATCCTTTCGGAATCGCTTGTATTCATCTGGCATCCGAATGTAATTATATGATATTTCATTTATCTGATTTCTTCTTTTTTTTCTTTCATAAAATACCGCCAGCCCTCGATAAATTCTACAAAGGCGGAAAAAGGCATGTCAATTAAAGCATTGAAAAAAGCAGCTATTGCGTTGTATCGCTTCCATTTGTTTGAAATCCACCGGCCCATGCCAACTACCGGCAGAAACAGAATATCTGACAAAAAGCTTAGCACTCCCTCTCTTCCGTCCTCCATAGTAAGCTCTAAAGCTCTTTTTCTTACCGCAAGCCCGGCAAACAGTATTAACGCAATGAATATGATGTTTATGATAATAGAATGAATGGGGAAGCCGAAATCGTAAAAAATCCAGATTATGAATCCAAAAGACACGGCAGCTCCTAAAACATACATAAGCGAGAGAACAAATTTTGTAGCCATGTTTCTTTTCTTGTGGGTTTTTATTTCATATGTATCTTTCTGCTCGTTTTCATATACAATTTTCATTGTTTCCATTAAAGCGATGCTGAGGTTTTTTTCCGACGGCCTTTTTATTGTGGATACCAAAACAAACATTAAGCCGGTTGGTATTAAGACATCTGCAATTAATCTTAAAAAATCAAGGTGCCCGACAAATAATTCCGCCAAAAGTATCTCAAGAATTATCAGTGTTAAAATTTTTGTAACAAAAATTGAAATTGTAGAATAAACAGCAGCTCTTCTAAGCCTGCTTTTTAAAGTTGAAAGGCGTTTTTTGTAGGCGGTCCTTAAAAGGTCTTCAAGGATTGCGGGCTCCTTAATGTCCCGGCCAATGGTTGCGGGGTCGTTTTGGGAAAGCACGTCTCCTAAAAGCAAATAGGGAGTATCATATTTTTCACAAACCGAGTAAAACTTTTTGCCGGCGGGATTGTCCAGGGTTTCTTCAACTTTTTCCCAGATTTTATATATGTTTTCTGTTATTCTAAAAACCGATTTTTGTTCGCTGCCAGTCCAGTTGGGATATTTGTATTTTATCAAGTTGTAGCTGATAATTGGCTTGTCTAATTTGAAAAGCGCCTGCTGTACAGCAACATAAATTTGAACATCCGTATCGTCAGGTTTCAGCAGGCCCTTTTGATAAAGGGCTTCCGACACCTTGATTTTTTCTTTCATCAGGACAAACATATAATCTATCAGGGCCCTCTCTCTTATGGCGGGGCTTAAGATTTCTTCTATTTCGCAGGCAGCTACTTCCAGCAGCCAGTTGTAAAAACGGAGGCCCGCTTTGCCGGATTTTTTTTCGGGGCTGTTTTTTAATATAAAAACATATTTATCAATTACCCTTTGAACCTCGCCAATTCTTGATTCTTCAATTTTGTCGTTGGGGAAGTGCCCCCCTCTTATTAATTCTAAAACCAAAGGTTCGGCAATCCCTCCGGCGCCCGAAAAATTATTCATTTCCAAATCAAAAAAGCGCATCTTAAGCTTTCTGATGATGGCCGCCCTTTGCATTAAATGCTCTTCTTTCCAGTCGATTACTGTTCTTATATACTCGTAAAATGCCGCAATTCGCGACGCCACCTCGTCAACATGTATCATAACGCCGCCCTTGGGTTTCAAGGATTGCTGCCAGAGAGAATATTTTTCTATGAGTTTTTTTGTTGGCGCCGAAATTTCAGCCATTGGTATTTATTGCCTTTTATCCCCAATTTCCTGTTTAACCTTTTCTACAAATTTTTCAATAGGCATCTGCCCCAAGTCTCCTTTGCCTCTTTCTCTTACAGAAACGGCTTGCGCTGAAATTTCCTTGTCGCCAACAACTAAAAGATAGGGGATTTTCTGCATTTCCGCTTCCCTGATTTTCTTTCCCAGCGTTTCGTTTTCATTTTTTACTTCAACGCGGACCTGTTTTTTCTCCAGGTCTTTTTTGACTTTTTCCGCGTAGTCTAAATGCTTTTCCGAAATTGGAATTATTGAAACTTGGACGGGAGCCAACCACACAGGAAAAGCCCCGGCAAGGTGTTCCACTAAAATGCCAATAAATCTTTCCAAAGATCCATAAATTACCCTGTGTATTACTACAGGAGTTTTTTCCTTTCCATCGGAATCAACAAATTTTAAGTTAAATTTTTTGGGTATTTGAAAATCCAGTTGAATTGTTCCCATTTGCCAGTCTCTGCCTAAGGAATCCTTCATTAAGATATCAATTTTAGGACCATAAAATGCACCGTCGCCCTTTTCTATGGAATACTTCTTTCCGCTTTTTTTTAAGATACTCTCCAAAACTTCTTCAGCTTTATTCCAGGATTTTACATCTCCCATAAAATCTTTTGGTCTTGTGCCCATGCGGAATGAATACTCTATATTAAAGATAGAATAGAATTTTTTTGTAATACCTAAAATTCTCCCGTATTCTTGTTCAATTTGGTCTTCTTTCACAAAGATATGGGCGTCGTCCTGTGAAAACTCTCTTACCCTCAAAAGCCCGCTTAATGTTCCCGATTTTTCAAAGCGGTGTAATGTGTCAGTGTCAGACAGCCTTAAGGGCAGTTCTCGATAGCTGCGGGGCTTTGAACCAAAAACAACCATTGCATTGGGGCAGTTCATGGGTTTTAACCCATATGTTTCACCCTCTTCTGTTTCAGACAAAAACATATTTTCTTTGTAATGGTCCCAGTGGCCTGAAATTTGATAAAGTTCTTTTTTATTTATTAAAGGGCTTTTTATTTCATGGTAACCTTCTTTTTCGTGTTCCTCTCTCCAAAAGTCAACAAGCTTGTTCATTATAATAAGTCCCTTGGGTAGCCAGTAGGCCATTCCCGGAGCTGTTTCATGGAACATATACAATTCAAGTTTTTGTCCAAGTTTTCTGTGGTCGCGTTTTTCTGCTTCTTCCTGCATTTTTAAATAATCCGTCAGCTCTTTTTCTGTGTTAAATGCCAAACCATAAATGCGGGTTAGCATTTTATTTTTTTCTGAACCTTTCCAGTAGGCTCCAGCAATTTTTAAAAGTTTGAAAGCTTTTGGGTTTATTTCTTTTGTGTTTTTTATATGAGGCCCTGCGCACAAATCAATAAAGTTGCCATTTTGATAGGTGGTAACGGTTTTTCCGGGCAAATCTTTTATCAACTGCAATTTGTACTTTTGTCCCGTGAATAATTTTTTGGCTTTGATTTTTGAAATTTTTGTCTCAACAAAATCCTGGTTCTGGGAAAGTATCTCACGCATTTTCTGTTCTATTTTTTGCAAATCCTCGGGCCTTAATGGTTTTGTCATTTCAAAGTCATAATAAAATCCATTATCAATCGCAGGCCCAATGCCCAATTTTGTTTTGGGAAATAATTCCAAAACAGCTGCCGCCATCACATGCGACAGGGAATGCCTGATTTTTTCGATGTTATTTTCTGCCATAAACTTGTGTATTAAAATAGTATTTGATAATCTTACCACCTTTAAATCAAAGCTAAAAGACTTGACAATACATTTATCATATGATATTCTATTATGTAGAACCCGAAAAGGAGAATGCGATGAAAGCGAAAGATTACGTTGAGAGGTTTCGGGCCGAGGGAAGCACAGTTCAAGCTCTTGCGGCCGTGATCGGAGATATGTTTGTGGAAGTTCGGGATATCGGTAAGTTGAGGCACGTCAGCACCGATGCTGGACTTCTGTCCATTCTCGACGAAATGGACCAGAAATTCCAGGCTTTCTTCCACCTAACCGGAGGAGCCCTTAGCGATGGCTCCTCGATGCGCAAAGATGCGTTTGGGCGGATGCTTCTCTTGAAGATGCCTGACATCTTTTATGCCTGGAACAGGCAAAAGGGTGGTCGGCTTCTCGCCAGCTAAAATTAGGGACTGAGCCAGGCCGAACTGCTCCCGCGATGAAATATTCGCGGTCTTTTTTTGCATAAAAAAATAAATGAGCTGTTTGTTTTATTAATAATTGCTCATCTAAAACTTTTTCACGTGGCGTGAAAAAGATATTTAAGGTATAATTAATTTAGGATAAAGAATTAAGATTTTAAATTAATGGAAGAATCAATAATCGAACGCATATTGCTGCACTTGTCTGGCAGCATAGAATATGGTTTCAGTTATCGGGCTAAAAGAGGCCTTTATATTGATGATTTGTTTTATAGCAGCAGCCGGAGGAAATTTAACAAAAAGCAATTCCATGAAGGTGTTAAAAGTTTAAAAAAATCTAAATTTGTGGCACTTAAAAAAGTTACGAGTGGCTCAATAAATATATCGCTTACCGAAAGGGGAAAAATTAAAGCCCTTGATTTGAGGTTTAGGCGACTAGAGCGCGCAAAAGGTGCCTGGGATGGAAACTGGCGATTGGTCTTTTTTAACATTCCCGAAAGAATCAGAAAAGGACGAGACGCCTTAAGATATCGCCTTAAAGCAGCCGGTTTTTATAAGCTTCAAGAAAGCGTATTTATATTTCCGTACGATTGCGAGAAAGAAATAAGGGATTTTACAAAATTATTCAAATTAGAAAAATATGTGCGCTTGGCCGTAGCAGAATCTGTTGATGATAGCGAGCACATCAAAAAAATATTTAAACTAAAATAAACTTTTCACGTGGCGTGAAAAACGCGAGTTAGATTATGCAGAGTAAAATTCGTCTTTGGGGACGATGATTTCTTGAATATC
>CAYICD010000017.1:0-16101 GCA_964361855.1 uncultured Candidatus Saccharibacteria bacterium | reverse complement strand
AAACAAGTAAAACAAATAATGCAGGAATTTTTATATAACTGCATGGTGCCCACGAGAGTCGGTTTTCAAACGCCATTTTTAAACGTTTCTTTAGATATTAAACCGGCAGCATATTTGGCAAAACAGCCCGTTATTATTGGAGGAGAGCCTCAGAAAGAAACATACCAAGAATTTCAGCCCGAAATGGATATGTTTATAAAAGCCTTTTATGAGGGGATAATGGAAGGAGATGCTTCGGGCCGCCCGTTTACATTTCCCATTCCGACAGTTTCAATTACAAAAGAATTTGAATGGGATAACCCAAACCTAGATGCCATGTGGGAGGCGACGGCAAAATATGGAATAAATTATTTTTCTAATTTCATTCACTCTGACATGAGCCCCGATGACGCAAGGTCAATGTGTTGCCGGTTAAGATTGGACAACAGAGAATTATATAAAAGAGGGGGAGGATTATTCGGCTCTTCTCCAAAAACAGGTTCAATCGGAGTTATTACAATTAATTTGCCGAGAATCGGGTATACCTCAAAAACCAAAACAGAATTTTTTAACAAATTAGGCCGCTTGATGGATTTGGCAAAAGAAAGCCTGGAGATTAAAAGAAAAGCTTTGGATAACTTTATGGAAAAAGGGCTTTACCCCTATTCAAGATTTTATTTGCAGGATATGAAAAAAATGCGGAACACTTATTTCGGAAATCATTTCTCGACCATTGGAATAATTGGAATGAACGAAGCCCTGCTTAATTTCTTAGAAGAAGACATTACAACTCCAAAGGGCAGAAAATTTGCAATTGAAGTTTTAGATTTTATGCGCGAGCGAATGATAAAATTCCAGGAAGAAACAGGAAACCTGTATAACTTGGAAGCAACTCCGGGCGAGGGCACAAGCTACAGGCAGGCAAAAACAGATAAAGAAAAGTATCCGGACATTATTACGGCCGGCACGGCCGAGGCGCCTTATTACACAAATTCAAGCCAGCTGCCGGTGGGATTTACAGAAGACGTTTTCGAGGCTCTGGATTTGCAAAATGACCTTCAGACAAAATATACGGGAGGCACGGTTTTGCATATATTTTTGGGAGAAAAAATTTCAGACCCCCAGATGGCAAAGAGTTTAATCAAAAAGATTTTTGAAAAATACAGCCTGCCATATGTTACTTTAACCCCGACATTTTCTATCTGCCCCACGCACGGCTATTTATCCGGTGAGCACTTTGAGTGCCCCCAGTGCACAATAAAACAGCCATGCGAAGTTTATTCAAGAGTTGTGGGCTATATCAGGCCGGTGCAGCAATGGCATAAAGGAAAGCAGCAGGAATTTAAAGAAAGGAAAGAATATGTAATGCCCGGAGAAAAAATAGCCGTAGAAAAAGTGGACGAAAAAGTAACGGCGTAACTTAAAATAAAAAACCGCTTTATTATGAAGCGGTTTTTTGATAGAATGGGTTTATGATAATAGGAGGATTGCAGAAAACAACTTTAATTGATTATCCGGGCAAACTTGCCTGCACGGTTTTTTTAGCTTCCTGCAATTTTAGATGCCCATGGTGTTATTCTGCTGAACTGGTTTTACCGGCTAAAATTGTAAAACAGCCGAGAATACAAGAAAAAGAATTTTTTGATTTTCTGAGAGAAAGAAAAGGACTTTTAGAGGGCGTAGTCCTCTGCGGAGGCGAGCCCACCGTAAATAAAGAATTGCCCGAATTTACCAGAAAGATTAAAAATTTAGGATTTTTTATAAAGCTCGATACCAACGGGTCAAATCCAAAAATGTTAAAAGATTTGGTTGACACGGGTTTAATAGACTATGTTGCAATGGATATTAAAGCAACAAAAGAAAAATATCCGGTAGTCTTTACGGAAGCGATAAATATAAAAGACATTGAAGAAAGCGTTGATTTTTTGAAAAGAGGAAAAATAGATTTTGAATTCCGAACAACCGTGGTGCCGACGATGCATAAAAAAGAAGATTTTCCGATAATTGCAAAATGGATAGGCGCGAGCAATGTAAAATATTATCTTCAGGGATTCCGCGCAGAAAAAACCATTGACCCGGAATTTGAAAAGGTAGAGCCATTTAAAGACATTTATTTAAAGGAAATAGCGAAAGACATATCTCCATATTTTAAAACCTGCACGATAAGATGAGCCCGTCCAAGTTGCTTTTTTATTTTTGCATTTCGTTTGTCGTTGGAATTTTTGTGGAATCCTTATTTAAAACACCTCAAAGTTTTATTTGGGGTTTTTTAATTCTCGGAATTTTAATAATTTTTTTCTTTTTATATATAAAATGCTCGGTCGGACATTTTATATATGATATGGATTTCCTTGGTGTTCTAGGTTTTTGCGTGCTTGTTTTTGTTCTAGGGATTTTGCGAATGCAAATTTCAGAATTTAATATCAAAAATGATGAATTAAGCAAGTTAAATGGCGGGCCGGAAAATATTATTTTGACCGGCGTAATTTTGGGGGAGCCGGACGTGCGAGACACATCCCAAAAATTAAAAGTTGACATTAACGGAAGCGCTGTTTTAGTGACAACAAGCCGTTATCCGGAATATCAATATTTAGACAAAATAAAAATTACCGGGAAATTAAAAACCCCTTCAGAGACAGAAGATTTCAGCTACAAAAATTATTTGATGAAAGACGGAGTTTATTCTGTAATGGATTTTCCCAAAATTTCTGTTTTAGGCAAAGAAAGCCCAAATTTTTTTCAAAAAATTTATTCTGGCATCTTGCGGGCAAAACAAAAAATAAGAGAAAGCATTAAAAATAATTATTTGCCTCCTCAAAGCTTGATTCTAGAGGGTACGATACTCGGCAGCAACGGAGTTTTGACAAAGGACTTAAAAGACAAATTGAATGCAACGGGGCTTCGGCACATAATTGCGGTTTCAGGCACTCATATTGTTATTCTGTCTGCAATCTTAATGTCTTTGCTTTTGGCACTTGGTTTTTGGCGGGGCCAGGCATTTTATTTTTCAGTGTTTCTAATTTGGTTATACATAATTTTAATCGGCATGCCCCCGTCTGGCGTTAGGGCCGGAATCATGGGTTGTGCATTTTTGCTGGCACAAAAATTAGGCAGGCAAAATTCGAGTTCAAAAATTGTAGTTATTGCGGCGGTTCTGATGCTGGTTTTTAACCCCCTGCTTTTATTTTATGATGTGGGATTCCAGCTTTCATTTCTGGCTTCAATGGGAATAATTTACATTGAGCCGTTTTTCAGGAATTTGATGAAAATTTCGATCGTTTCTACAACTTTTGCGGCGCAGATTTTTACTCTGCCGATAATGGTGTTTAACTTCGGGAACATTTCATTGGTTTCGCCAATTACAAATCTTTTAATTTTGCCGATTGTTGAGCTGCTTATGATTTTTGGGTTTTTATCCGCTCTGGTTGGGATGGTTTCTTCTGCCTTGGGGTGGATATTTTCCATTCCTTGCTGGATTTTGCTTTCGTATTTTGTAAAAATTATAGAAATTTTTTCACAGCCCTGGGCGATAAAATCATTTCAAAATGTTCATTGGGCTTGGCTTTTGATTTCTTATTTATTAATAGGAATTTTGGCAAGATACGCCAAAAAGCTCCAAAAACCCGATTTTTTGTAAAAAAAAGCCGTGAACAACTTTGCCCGCGGCTCGCGCAAGTGCCTCGTTGAGGCCTACGAGATTCGTTCAAATGAGATCTCTCTCCGTTCCGGGTCAGTGAATTCAGCGTAGAAGGTCTCCACGATTGCTCCTTCGGGAACAATCAATCTTAAGAGGTCTTTAGCAACCGGAAGGTCGCTTCTTTCCCTCTCCTCTGACTTTTCATCGGTCGCTGCTGGGACGATGCCGTAGTAGCCACAATCTTGGTGGCCTATTATGTAAACCCGCTTTATTGTTCGGAAATGATTGCAAGTGAACATAATTTGTCGAATCATGTTTCGGCATCTATGAAACATCTCTTTTGGATGGGCCAAAGGTGCCGGACCGCCAGCGACAATTAGAGGGATAAATTCCCACGGTTTTAGTCCGAGTTCCTTCTCGATAAAGTCAAAGAAGGCCACCCTGAACCTGGGGTCAAAACAAAAAATTACGATAGCTTTTGGTTCGGGGTTTTGGGTTGCAGGGTACGTCGTTACGTTCATTGCCGTTGCTCCATTTTCAAGGTTCCACCTTGTTGAGCCATCCGTTTCTCGGCTGCCTGCCGGCAGGCAGGGCTCAACCAAATTATATATTAACACAAAAAAAGAGCTCGTGCAAGCACGAGCCGGTTCAGGCCGCCTTCATTTGGCGAACTTTGTTGGCAAGATGCTGTTGTCTCTCGGCTCGCCAAGAAATCACGAGATCATAGACCACAAAGGTCGCTGTCGGCGCCCAAAAAGCGAGGGCCAGGTAGGGCATGAACCCTTCACCTCCTGTTTCGTTTAGTAAAAGGAACGCGAGCATTACTGGTCCGATGAGTAAAAACCAAATGGGTCGTTTGCGATCGAACCAAGAAGCGATATTTGAAGCGGTCCTTTTCAGAAAGCTAATCATTTGTTCGATTCCTTTCCTCGGAAATGGGTAAAATGGTAATACGCCCGCTCTCCCCCCGTTATTCTGATATTATCAGAGTATTAAAAAAAATCAATAAATATGATAAAATCAAGCAATGCTGAAAGAAAATGAAAAAAACAAAAAAGCCTGGGTTGTAGCAGTTGACATGGGCTATGGCCACCAAAGGACCGCCTACCCCTTGAGGGAGTTTGCTTATCTGGGCAAAGTTATAAATGCCAACAGTTATCAGGGAATTCCAAAAGAAGATAAAAGAATCTGGCAGACAACAAGGTCTCTTTATGAGTTTGTTTCCAGATTTAAAAGAATTCCATTGCTGGGAAGCATGATTTTTTTTGCTTTAGATAAATTTCAAAAAATTCTTACATATTATCCGAAAAGAGATTTGTCAAAGCCCAATATCAGCTTAAAAAGCACCTTCTCGTTTGTTGAAAAAGGCTGGGGGCGGGATTTGATAGAAAGATTCAAAAAGAATCCCTTGCCGATAATAACAACATTCTTTACCCCGGCTTTTATGGCAGAGAAAATGGATTATCCAAACGACATTTATTGTGTCATTTGCGATGCCGATATAAACAGGTCATGGGTTTCTTTAGACCCTAAAAAAAGCAGGATTAAGTATTTTGCGCCCTGCACATGGGCAAGAGACAGGTTAAAACTTTATGGCGTGAATCCGGAGAATATATATTTAACAGGTTATCCGCTGCCAAAAGAAAATATTGGCGGGGAAAATTTAGAAGTTTTAAAAAACGACTTGCGGCACCGAATTTTAAATTTAGACCCCAAAAAAAGATACAGAAAAATGTACGAGCCTTTGGTGCAAGGTCTGCTGGGAAAATTGCCGGAAAAATCAGACCATCCGTTAACTATTATGTTTTCGATTGGAGGAGCGGGCGCTCAAAAAGAAATATGTTTGAGCCTGATAAACAGCTTGAGAGAAAAGGTGAAATCGGGTAAAGTAAGAGTTATTATTGCCGCCGGAGTGAGAGAGGAATTGGCAAAATATTTTGCAGAAAATATAAAGGGGCTGAAATTGGACCACGCGGTATCTATGATATCTGCAATATCAATTGACCAATATTTTGAGGAGTTCAACAAGGCATTAAGGGAAACAGACGTATTGTGGACGAAACCCTCGGAACTTTCTTTTTATGCCGGTCTTGGAATTCCTATAATAATTGCTCCGCCAATCGGGTCACAGGAAGATTTTAACAAAAGATGGCTTTTGCATGTCGGCGCCGGAATTCCGCAGGAAAATCCAAAATACACAGAACAGTGGTTTTATGATTTAATAAATGCCGGCGACTTTGCAGAGGCGGCAATGCAAGGGTTTGTGGAAATTGAAAAATTGGGCGCATATAATATAGAACGGATAATTTCTAATGCGTAAAATTTTTAGAATATTTTTTTTGATTATAATAATAGCAGTTGCCGCTGCGGCTGTTTTTTGGGGTTATTTTTTCCTGGGGTCGGTTAAAAAAGCGGACAAAATAACATGGGGCGTTGATTTTTCGCAAATGCAGGCGGAAACCTTGGGGCTTTACTGGAAAGACGCCTACTTGGCAATATTTGATGATTTGGGAGCAAAAAATATAAAATTACATACTCAGTGGGACTGGATTGAAGGTAAAAACGGCAGTTATTATTTTAAGGACATTGATTGGCAGATACAAGAAGCCGAAAAAAGAAATGTAAAAATAATTTATGTGTTGGGCCTAAAAACAGGGCGATGGCCTGAATGCCATATGCCTTCATGGGCCAAGAGCTTGTCGAAGGAAGACCAGCAGGCAGAATTGTTAAAATATATGGCAGAAGTTGTCATGCGTTATAAAAATTCAAAAGCCATTATTTCTTGGCAGGTGGAAAACGAGCCGCTTTTCAGGTTTGGCGAGTGCCCGGCGTGGTATTATAAAAACGACAATTTTTTGAAGGCGGAGGTAAGCCTGGTAAAAACATTAGATGTTCAAAGACCGATAATTATTTCTGATTCGGGCGAGCAGTCAAGCTGGTTTGGCGCAGCAAAAATTGCCGATGTCGTTGGAATTACTATGTACAGAAACGCATGGGCCCGCCTTACAGACACTTTCGGGTTTCAGGTTTATTCTTTTTTGAACCCCGTAACATATGCCAGAAAAGCCGGAATAATTAAAAAAATGTTCGGCAAGAAAGTAATATGCATAGAGCTTCAGTCAGAGCCCTGGGCGTCAAAGCCTTTTGCCGGCTCTCCTTTGCAAGAGCAGTTAAAGTCAATGAATCCGGAAATGTTCCGTGAAAATATTAATTTTGCCGAAAAGACCGGCTTTGACACTTTTTACTTTTGGGGAGTAGAATGGTGGTACTGGTTAAAAACGACTCAAAACAAACCCGAAATTTGGAACGAAGCAAAAAATTTGCTTAAATAGAATTAAACTTTAAAATTTTTATGTTTAATCCAGAATCTAGCTCGCGGAAACCAGAAGAAGATAAGGGTATTGATTTAGAAGAGCTGGGCAATAGCGTCCAAAAAGAAGCTGAAAAATTAAGCAGAGATGTCTCTCAAAAAACCGCTGGCGAAGAATATATTTCAGAATACCAGACTAGAAAGTCAAAGATACGCGGTACAGAAATTGAAAGAGGGGCCGCTTTTCGTTTTGAAAGAGGGCAGATATATAAAGCCTATAAAATTTTAAGAGCAGATATACGAGAAGCAAAAGAAGGGAGTGGAGATACGACTTCCAAAAAAGAGTTGTTAAGGACAATCAGAGAAAAAGCAAAAGCAACGGAAAAAGATTTAGATGAATTAAATCGTCAATTTTATGAAAACGCGAAAGATATTGAAATTGAAACAGAATATGGGAAGTTTACAATGCCGGTTGTTGAATTAGATTTAAGAAAAGATATTGATCCAAGTGAAGATAAAAGAACTCCTTACGTGTTTTTAGGGGGCATAGGGTCAGATGCCATAAAGGGCGCGGCATTTTCTATGGCTTTGGCTTTGCATGGACATAAAGTATATGCAACTCAGCAACCAGAACAACCGTGTGTGAAAAAACCAGAAAATTTTAGGCAGATTTTGGCCGAACAAGGGGATATGAAAATTCACGCGGCGATAGCAAAGCAAACCATTAGGAATTTGGGCTTAGAGAATATAAATTTGGTTGGGTGGTCTACTGGAGCTACGACGGCCTTAGAAATAGCCTGTGATCCAGATTTCAAAAGCATAAATGACTTAATAGCTTTAGAACCCTTGGGTTTTGAAGCAAAAGGTTTGCCCAAATTAGCTAAGGAGGCTGCAATAAAATTACCCCTGGCGGCTTTTCCATATTCCGAAACCAGAATAAAGGGATTTGCCCAGGGCGCTGAAGCTGGTCAGGCAGATTTAGCATTGATGTTTGAAACTGGTAAAATTTTATCCAAAAAGCTTCTTTCTCCAGAAAGAATGAGTAAGATAAATCCAAAAGGCCGTTTTCAAGTTTGGATGGGGACTCGGAGTTCTTATACAAATGTAAGGGTGTCAGAAAACGTACTTTCAAAAACTGAGGAATTGCGACAAGAAAACAATCCTGGCGCTTCTCCGTTGGAAATTTATGAAGTTTCAGGTAGCGATCATTTTCTTCCACTAGTGAACGCACTTGGTCTTGTTGAAACAATGTCTCAGGAAAGACCTGATAAATCGATTACGAAAATAAAAAAGTCAGATTTAAAAAATTCTGCTGTACAGGAAATCTTAACGAGCCACGAGTAAATACGATAGTAAAACAAGATAAGTGAAGTGCAAAAATAAGTCGGTTGGATTGGCTCTAAAAAAGAATAATTCTCCTGCACTGCTTGATATGCTTTGCCCGGAAACTATAAATGCCCAAAAAATCGCCGCTGCCAGAAAAATAATAAAAGCCAGCAAAACTTTTTTTGTTTGAAAATTAAAAAGCAAAAAAGCGCCGCCAATTATTTCAAAAATAACAGCCAGCCCGGGCAGGTAGGTTGAATCGAGTTTCAATTGGGAAAATTCTAAAACAGCCCCTTGCCAGTGAAACAAACGATAAACTCCCGCAGATAAGAAAACCAGCCCCAAAAAAATTCTCAACAATGTTATGGCTTTAAATTTCATTACTTGATTTTATCATGCAAAAGAAAAAAATTCTAATTTTATACGTCCCTTTGGGCGCAGGCCATGGAGCTGCGGCCAAAGCCATAGAAGAGGCGATTGCTAAAAAATATCCTGAAACTGAAGTTAAAAACATAAGTATTTTGGATTTTGCTTTTGAAATATTTAGAGCCGGCATTCCTGGCGGATTTAATTTTATAACTGCGAAAATCCCATTTGTGTACAAATTGATATATCATGGCTTTAACAATGCAGGCCATATGGCCATAAACCGCACATCAGACGCTTTTATAAAAAAATCTCATTTTGTTGAATTCATCAAAAATTTCAACCCCGATTTTATTCTGTCAACAAACCCTTTGCCAATGCAGCTGGTTTCTTTGACCAAGCAAAAACACATCATAGACATCTTGTCTGCAAACGTTTGCACCGATTTCGGCTTTCACTCCATTTGGCATAATCCCGATGTTAATTATTATTTCGTTTCAAATGAAGACGTAAAAGAAGCCTTAGAAAAACACGGAGTAAGTTCAGATAAAATAATTGTTTCCGGGTTGCCGACGAGCCTAAGGTTTCAAAAAGAAGTTAGTCGGCAAAAAGTTTTTGATTCTTTAAAATTTTCTCTTAATTCGCCCGTTTTATTAATTGTGGGAGGAAAAATAAAATACGGAGCTGTTTTGAAAATCGTGGAAAAAATAGAAGAAAAAATTTCGGCGCAATTTATTATCGTTGCCGGAAGAGATAAAAAATTGCGCGAAGATTTGGAAGGGTCAGGCCTCTATAAAAAGCCAAATGCAAAGATTTTTGGTTTTGTCGATAATTTAGAGGATTATATGGCAGTGTCTGATTTAATTTTAACCAAGGCTGGAGGCCTAACTATTGCTGAATGCATGGAGATGCGCTTGCCCATGGTGATAAATGATTTCATACCCGGCCAGGAAGAAGACAACGTTAATTATTTGGTAAAAAACGGGGCAGGACTAAAGGTAAAAAATACAAGCGAGGCAGCAAGGTTAATAACAGACCTCCTTTCTCATCCAGAGAAATTATCTGATATGAAGGAAAATTGCAAAAAACTGGCAAGGCCGAAGGCAGCAGAAAAGATTATTGACTTTATTATGGAAAAAACTAAAATATAAGTGAAAACGTATTAATTTTATGTACGAGTTACCAAATTTAGATAATTCAAAAATAAAAAGAGTGATTGTAAAAATTCTTACAGATAAGGGCCTGTGGATGGGGATTCTTTTGCTGGCGGTTTTTATTGCAGCCGGTTTTTATAGCGGCGCCTTTTCAACAAAGTATATTTCAGACCAGGTGCAGTCTTTCGGCAAAAATTTTCAAATAGGCCCTATAAATTCTAAAATCACATCTCAGCAGGAAATAATTCCTTACACATCCAGCATTGCCTACGAGCAGGCGATTATAGATGCGGTAAAAAGCGCCTCGCCTTCGGTTGTTTCAATTATTATTTCAAAGAACATGCCGATTTATGAACAACAGTTTGTAAACCCCTTCGGGTCAAATTCTCCTTTTGATTTTCAGATTCCCCAATATGTTCAAAAAGGCACGCAGCTTCAGGAGGTGGGAGCCGGGTCCGGTTTTATAGTTTCTTCCGACGGATTGGTTTTGACAAACAAGCACGTGGTTTCAGACACAGCGGCGGAGTACACTGTTTTGGCAAACGACTACACGAAATACACTGCTAAAGTTTTGGCATTAGATCCAGTTCAAGATTTGGCCGTAGTAAAAATACAATTAGGCCTGCCTGCGCAGGCAGGTAAAACTTTTTCTGCAATTAAACTTGGAGACTCTTCGGGCATTCAAATAGGCCAGGGAGCCATTGCCATTGGAAATGCTTTGGGCCAATTTTCAAACACAGTTTCAGTGGGAATTGTTTCTGGTTTAGGCCGTACAATTTCAGCATCTGACCAGGGCGGAGGGTTTTCTGAAACCCTTGAAGGCATCATTCAGACAGACGCCGCCATAAATTCAGGAAACTCGGGCGGGCCTTTGTTAAACCTAAAAGGCGAAGTCATTGGCATTAACACGGCAATGGCTCAAGGGGCCGAAAACATTGGTTTTGCAATTCCCATCAACACCGCTAAAAAAGATATTAACCAGGTTCAAAAAACAAACAAGATAGTTTATCCGTTTTTAGGCGTGAGATATGTTTTGGTGGATGAGGCAGTAAAGCAGAAGTACAACTTGTCGGTTGATTATGGGGCGTTGGTTTTAAAAGGCAGCAACGGAGAGCCTGCAATAACAAAAGATTCGGCTGCTGAAAAAGCCGGACTGAAAGAAAAAGATGTTATTTTGGAAATTAACGGAGAGAAAATTAGCACTAGCAATAAAATGTCTAATATAATTATAAAATATAATCCGGGCGACAAGGTGGTTTTAAAGGTTTCAAGAGGCGGAAAAGAAATAAATGTTGATGCCACTCTGGGTGAAAAAAGCTCATAGCTTGACACGGCTTTTTGCATTTGCTATAAGGGAATATAGTATGAAAACAGCAACCAACCAGACATTTTTCTTTTACTTTAGCTTCTTTTTGAAGGAGGTTGGTTTGAGCATTCTAAAATAAAAGCAAAAACTTAGAAAATTCAAACGAGCCTCTTTCTTGTCGAAAGAGGCTTTTGTTTTGTTCGTTGGCAATTTAAGGAGATTCTGCCGTGTTAATTACGTTAAAAAAGAATGTTGGACTGCACATTCTGGACGGCATTGTAAAGACGTTGGTTGACAAGAGGTTGGAAGTGTATGTTATGAGGAGAAGAAGGCCTTTCTTGGTTGCTGTTTTTGGAGAAATTGACTTCGATATTTTTAGCCTTTTTGGAGTAGAGTCAGCCGAAAGGGATGCTGAATTTTTCCGGGAACATCGGCACGAATTTGAAGATGCGCGGTCTTATTTGAGCGCCGCGTAATTTCGCGCGCGGTTTGAGTTTTCAAAACTTGAGCCGCTTTTTTTATGTAAAAAAACAGCCCTTCACCAGCGCTCAAGCAATGAATGCTTTTGCAACTGGCGAAGGGCCTTATGCGCTTCGGCGCGAAGTCGCGCTAGGCGCAGACTGCACGGAGCGGTTGCTTTTGCGCCGCTCGCGAATAGTCTTCCTGCATTATCTTGGGAATACCGCCGTCTTGGCCACGAATCCGGCCGAGACATGCCCAAGCCTCTCCCAGGTTGCCAGTTTTCAAACTCTCGTAAAACTGGCTTACTGTTGCGTTTGCTGCCGGGCATCGCCTTTGCAGTCCGGCCAGCGCTTGCTGGCGGGCTGCTTCGCGCTCTTCCCGTTCTTGCTGTTTGCGTACTTCTTGAACTAGCCTGGCCCGCATTTCAGCAATTGCCGCAGCGTTTTCCTTCTCGTACACAACTGCTCTCTCGAGGCCGGGGATCAAAGCACGGAGCGCTTCTGCCCGCGACTGAAAACCCTCGAGAATCGCCTCAACAGTCGTTTTCTTTTTGCGGGCGACTGCCGGAAGTCCGACGTATTGCACATGCGGTTTGATGTCGCTGAGCAGCTTGCAGACTCTTGCCGGCGCGCTACTAGCTGAATTTAGCCGTAGCGCTATCGACAAATTCTCGTTCTGGACGTTTGCCTCCGCCGCTTCTAATATCTCGTTGATTCTGTAGACGAGCAATTCCGCGGCCTCTTTGCTGTTTTTGTTCAAAACAGCGTAGATCTGCGCCAACTTTTGCTCAAGCGCTTTTCTGACCCGCGAAGGCAAGCCCTCGTTTTTCAACAGGTCGCGGAAGCGGCACAGCGCCGGAATCTTGTAGCGCGGGTCGCGCTCTCTGATCGCGTGCTCGGCAATTTCTCGAAGTTCCTTGACCAGATGGTTGCCAAGTTCGTCTTCTGCTGCCCTAAGCGCACTCCACTCTTCCTGGGGGAAGCGCCGGCTTTTTTTGAGCTGCACGAGGCGGCCCATCAGGCCAACGCAGTCTTCTGCCATCCAGAAGAAATGGACGGCGTTGTCAACATCTTGCTCTACGCGCTCAATCTGTTCGTTCATTTTCCTCTCCTTCTTGGTTGAGGATTGTAGTTGCCCCGCTTAAGCGGGGAAGTCAAAGTTCAGTGTACTCTATTAATTATAGCATATACAAGCTACCTTGTCAATACATACCCTTGACTTTTAACACATTATCAAATACAATGAAAATAGTTTTACCCCGTTCCAACGGCTTTTTTGTTTGGAGGAAAAATGAGCAGATTAAAACGGATGGCGGAAATGTGGAACAGGAGCATAACAGGCAAGTCGTACTCGATTAGCGATGTTGCGGAAATATGCGACCTCGCTTCTATTAGGGAAGCATTGAGGTTGATTCGTAATGGCGAACTCGAGCTCCGGCCCCACAGAGAAGCCCATTGGCGCAGGGCATTTCACCGCGTGCCAATTAGGGTTTTGGTCAGATTTATGAAGACGAGAGGAATTTCGCTGGACAGGCTAATGAGGCGCGACCCAGAAGCAAAAGAGTGGCTGCTGGAACATCAGGCGCTAGAAGTGCCTAGCTGATCTTTGAAAATTCAGCAAGAGAGCAGAGCGAGGCTTTTGAGTCTCGCTTTTTTTTATGCCTGGCCTGCCAGCAGGCAGGCAACTAGGCTTGATTTTTAGCAAAATTTGAACTAAAATAAAGCTACTTGGCGTATAAGTTATATAAATAAACAAAAATGAACGGAGGAAACAATTTTACAAATAAAGCCCAGGATGCAATAACGGCTTCCCAGCAATTGTCGCAGGAAAAGGGCCAGCAGCAAATTGATGCATTGCATTTGCTGTCTTCTTTGCTTTCGCAGGAAAACAGCATTGTAATTACTGTTCTGCAAAAACTTGGGGTTGATGTGGACGGATTAAAAAAGAAAATTGATTTTCAGATTGCAAAAATTCCTGTGATTTTGACTCCGCAGGCTTTCGGCCAGTTTTATTTGACGCAAGACATGGCAAAAGTGTTAGACAGAGCCAGGCAAGAGGCATTAAAAATGAACGACGAGTTTATTTCTGTTGAACATTTGTTTCTGGCAATTTTGGACACAAAGTCAACTGCAAAAGAACTTTTGGAAAAGGTGACATTTTTAATTCCGGGAGAGGCCAACACTTTAAAACCCACAAAATTAGATTATGACGAGGCTTTAAAAATTTTGTCTCAAATAAGGGGCGGGCAGAGAATTACCGACCCGGAGCCCGAATCAAAATTTCAGGTAATAGAAAAATACACAAGAAACCTGACCAATCTGGCGGCATCAGGAAAAATTGACCCGATTGTGGGCAGGGATAATGAAATAAGAAGATTGATGCAGATAATTTCAAGAAGGACAAAAAATAATCCTGTTTTGATTGGAGAAGCCGGAGTTGGAAAAACAGCTATTGTTGAGGGTTTTGCCCAAAGAATTGCAAGGGGAAATGTGCCCGAATTTTTAAGAAACAAAGAAATTATTTCTTTGGATTTGGGAGCCATAATTGCCGGCACAAAATACAGGGGAGAATTTGAAACAAGGATAAAGGCTTTATTAAAAGAAGTTTTAAGGGCCGCAGGAAAATATATTTTGTTTATTGACGAGCTTCACACTTTAGTCGGGGCAGGGGCGGCCGAAGGCGCGATTGACGCTTCAAATTTATTAAAACCGGCTTTATCGCGCGGAGAGCTGAAAGCAATCGGGGCCACAACTTTAAAGGAATATCAAAAGTATATTGAAAAAGACCCGGCGCTTGAAAGAAGATTCCAGCCGATTTTTGTGCAGGAGCCTTCGGTTGAAGACGCAACAGCGATTTTAAGAGGGATTAAAGAAAAATATGAAGTTCACCACGGGGTGCGCATTAAAGATTCTGCAATTAAGGCGGCGGTTGAGTTGAGCTCGCGCTATATTTCTGACAGGTTTCTGCCCGACAAAGCAGTTGACTTAATGGACGAGGCGGCTTCGGCTTTACGGCTGGAAATTGAATCAGAGCCCCAGGAGCTCGAAAAATTTGAAGAGGAAATTACAAAGCTTGAAATTGAAAAACAGGCCTTGAAAAAAGAAAAGGATTCCGACAGAAGACTGAGGGTAATTGCCAGAGAGCTTGCCGACTTGAAAGAAAAGACAAAAGGATTGAGGGCAAAATGGGATGCAGAAAAAGAGCTTATTAATGAGATAAAAAAAATAAGAGAAAAAATTGACGCCCTTTCATACCAGACGGAAATTGCCCAAAGGGAAGCGGACCTGGAAAAGGTGGCTGAAATAAAATACGGAAAAATCCCCTTGCTTTTGAAAGACCAAAAATCAGCTGAACAAAAATTGATAAAATTGCAGAAAACCCATCATTTCTTGAAAGAAGAGGTTACAGAAGAGGAAGTTGCCAAAGTAGTTTCCCGCTGGACTGGAATTCCTGTAATGCGTTTGATTGCAGAGGAAGCCAAAAAATTAGAAACAATGGAAGACACTTTAAACAGAAGGGTTGTCGGGCAGGAAGAGGCAATTTCAGCTATTTCGCGGGCAATTCGCAGGGCCAGAGCCGGCATTTCAGAAGAAAACAAACCGCTGGGCTCTTTCCTGTTTTTAGGGCCTACCGGCGTGGGCAAAACTGAAACAGCCAGAGCCCTTGCGGAATTTTTATTTGATGACGAAAGGGCGCTAATTCGGCTCGATATGTCTGAATATATGGAGCGCCACACGGTTTCAAAAATTATCGGCTCGCCGCCCGGATATGTTGGCTATGAAGAAGCAGGGCAGCTCACAGAAAAAGTTCGGAGAAGGCCGTATTCTGTTTTGCTGTTGGACGAAGTTGAAAAAGCGCACCCTGATGTGTTTAATATTTTGTTGCAAATTTTTGAAGACGGAAGATTGACCGATTCAAAAGGCAGGATGGTTTCTTTTAAAAACACAATAATTATTATGACTTCAAATGTGGGGTCTGATTATATCAATAAAATGCAGGCGATAGGCTTTGCTTCAAAAGAAGACGTGCAAGAGCGAGAATCAATGCGAGAAAAAGCGCTGGAAAGGTTGAAAGAAATGTTTAGGCCGGAATTTTTAAACAGAATTGATGAAATTGTAATCTTTAATTATTTAAAAAAAGACCAAATAAAACAAATTGTTGATTTAGAGCTTGCGAAAGTTGAAAAGCGCCTTGCCGCAAAAGAAGTTTCAATTAAAATTTCAGAAAAAGCAAAAGAATTTTTAGTAAAAGAAGGCTTTGACCAGAATTTGGGAGCCCGCCCGTTAAAAAGAGTAATTCAAAGATTAATTTTAGACCCGTTGTCTATTAAAATTGTCACCAATGAAATCAAAGAAGGGAGCAGGGTTTTGATTGATGAGGCGGGCGGAAAGATTGTTTTTGAAACGCCAAAAATTTTGCTTCAACCAAGAGAAACGAGAAAATTGGCAGGAAAAACAGCAAAGTAAATTTTAAAAACAGCCCTTTAGCATGGGGGCTGTTTTTGTTTTATAAAAAAATGTAAAATTAGACTAATTGTTGTGCCCTATGCCTAAAGTTTTTA
>CAYICD010000016.1:0-16543 GCA_964361855.1 uncultured Candidatus Saccharibacteria bacterium | reverse complement strand
GAATGCCTTTTGCGCGCATGCTCAACCTTCTGGTCGCTCAGATAGATACAGAGCAACAAAAGGCCAATCGGCAATGCAAAAAACAGCAAAATCCTGATGACGTTCATCTGAAAACTCCTTATGAAATGTGCTGTTTAATTTCACGACGCTTGGGGGATCTCTCCTTGTTCTCAAAAGAAATTATAGAATTTCTTTTTGAACTCTATTTTTCGCGCTTCTCAGCCGGAGCCAAGAAGTCGATTATAGAGGAGAAATCTCCCAAACGCCTGATTTCCACTTCTCAAAGCGCTTTTGTAAAACGCTTTAGGAAGCGGAGGGGAACGATTTTCTTTCGAATTTCGCTCCCCTATAAAATTGGCTTTGCAGCCTTCTTTGTCGTTGCGAATTTTGAAGGTTTCAAACTTTTTGGCAGCGTGGGTTTAACGGCAAAAAATAATTGCGATAATGCACGCCCCAATCACGAGAAAGGCCCCGGTCGCGCCAATGATGGCCGCAACTTTTTCTGGCAGCCGTGGCAGCATCACCAATATGGTGGACAGCAACAACACGATCATCGTGAACACGTAAATCCGACCAAGACTCATGGCATTTCTCCTTTTGGTTTGCCATTGTTACTTATTTCAAGGCACTCGAAGGATTTCTTCTCCGATTTAAGCAGAAATCTCCCAAACGCCTTATTTACTTTTCTTTATCAATTATAGCATATGTAGACACCATTGTCAAGTATTTAGAACAACAAAACAGAGGACCTAAATCCCCTGCTTTAAATAATTTTTTATGCTTTTGGCTCCTCGGGTTTTAGCTCCTCGGCGGGTTTTTCTTCAACTGCGGGCAATTCGGCCGGCTTCTCTTCAGCCGGTAATTCTTTTGGTGTCTCGGCTGGCTTTGGCTCGCCGGAGTTTTCGACGGAGACGGCTGTTTCAACTGGTGCTTCCTCTTTTGGCGCTTCGGCTGGTGCCTCGACTGGTGTTTCAGCTGCCGGCGCCGGAGTGGCTGCTTTATCTGCTTCAGTCTTTTTTGACGCATCTATTTCAGCCAGTTTCTTTTTGGATAATTTTGAAACGTGAATTTTTTTACCTTCAATAATCCCCTCTTTTACCAATAAATTATGAATAGTTGCCGACGACTGGGCTCCATTTTTTATCCAGTGCTGAATCCTTTCTTTTTTCAAAGAAATCTTTTTAGTCAAAGGATTTACATATCCCAAATCCTCAACAGACCTTCCGCCTTTTGACGACCTTCTTTTATCAATTACAACCACTCTGAAAAATGGCTGATTCTTTTTCCCTTTTCTTGTAAGTCGAATAGTCAACATCGCTTGAATTTAGAATTTAGTATCTTGTAGCTTGAATAGAATTTAGAATTCCGAATTCTTTATTCTATTCTGACTTCCAGCTTCTAGATACTATATTCAGGTTATTTATTATTATTCCAATCCTTTACTTGTAAACCCTCTTTTGCTGCTTGCTCTTCTGCTTCCTGCTTTGAAGACCCTTCGCCTTCAGCAATTTTGTTTTCTCCCAAAAATACTCCCACCACGAATTTTTTGGCATGGTCGGGCCCCCACTCTTTTATAACTTTATAAACCGGGGTCACGCTCTCTTTTTCCTGCGCCACTTCCTGAAATTTAGACTTCGCATCCTTATAAAGCTCGTTTTTTAAAATGTCGGGCAAATTTACCAGTAAATGTTTTAAAATAAATTTTTCTGCAGGAGCATAACCAGAATCCAAATAAATTGCACCAATCAACGCTTCAAAAGTGTTTGCCAAAATATATTGTCTTGCCTTGCCCAATTCTTTTGTTTCTCCCCGCGACAAAAGCAGAAAATCATTAAAGCCAAGTTTTTCTGCAACCCAGGTAAGCATTTTTGCATTTACCAGAGAAGCTCTCCAGTTGGTTAAATCCCCTTCCGATTTTTCAGGATAATCTTTATATAAATGTTCTGTTGTTATCAGTTCCAAAACCGCGTCCCCCAGAAATTCCAATCTTTCATTGTGGCTTAAATTAAAATCCGGGTTCTCGTTTAAATAAGACCTGTGAACAAACGCCTGTGTCAGCAAATCTTTGTTTTTAAACTTCAATCCTAATTTTTTTTCAAAAGGCGAAAAATCTTTCATTTATTTTCTCCTGTCTGCGCAGGCAGGTCTTTTTTTTTATTGCTTTCGGCCGTTGGGTCAAGCTGTTTATAAACCGTTCCTAAAACTCCGTTAACAAATTTGCCTGAAGTCTGGCCTGAAAATGTTTTTGCCAGCTCAATGGCCTCGTTTATCGCCACTTTTGGCGGAACCTCATTTTTGTCAGAATACAAAAGTTCAAACAATCCGATTCTCAAAACATTTCTGTCAATAAGCGGAATCTGGGCTATCGGCCATTCGGGAGCCGCTTTTTCTATTATATTGTCAATTTCTTTTTGGTGGCTTTGCACTCCATCAATTAACTGCCAGACAAATTTTGTGTCTTCCAAGCCGGGGCCAAAGTCGGCCAAATTTCTCTCAACGACTTTTTTCAAACCTGCTTCTTTCCTGCCGTAAAAATCCCATTCGTATAGGCTTTGCATTGCGATTGACCTTGATAAGTGCCGGCTTGCCATATGTTTTTTGGTTAACTTCCCCGCCTAAACTCGCTTATGGCGAGATTATGGCGGGCCCGTCAAAATGCTTTAGCTTTTGTCGGGTTTTTTCCGGGTTTTTTCAGCTTCTTTTATTTCTTTTTCCCTTAATTTTTTCTCTTTTTTTGTGAGCTTTCCCAATACGTTGATTACTTCCTTGCCGTTGTAGTATCCGCAGTTTTTGCAAACCATGTGAGGCCTTACGGGCTTTTTGCATTTTTTGCAGGTTGTTAAAACAGCCGGCTCAATATATAAGTGCATCCGGACTTTGTTTCTCTTGCCCTTTGTATGCCTATGTTTTGGAACTGCCATTTCGTTTAAACTTTAAATAACATTTTTATAATACACCAAATATGCAAAATTTGCAATAGGGGGTTTTGCATAAATCAAAAAAATATTATAATTATCGAATATATAAACGATATGCAAAAACCGGTAAAATTTTTATTGCATTTAAAAGAAGATTATCTGGCATATTCTTTTTTGGTTTTTGGATTCTTTTTCAGGCTGTTTTACATATTCCGCTTTACAACTCCACAAATGTATTTATGGTCTGACCCGGGGTACTACGACTTGCGGGCTTTAGACATGGCAAAGGGGCAGTTTGTCATGTTTTCAACCTACTGGCCCCCGTTTTTCCATATTTTTTTAAGCTTTATCTACAGGCCACTGGTCTGGCTGGGCATTGAATCTTGGAGAATTAAAATTGACATGGTGCTTTTTGCGCTTTTTTATATAATAGGATTTTGGTGCATTTACCAAATTGTAAAAAAATTATTTGATAAAAAAATAGCGCTTGTCATCTTGGGAATTTTAATTTTCTGGTATCCGTTAATTTTTTTAAACTACGTGATAATGAGCGAAAACCTGTTCTTTCCCCTAATGTTTTTAGGCCTTTATGTATTAATAGTAAAGGGCGACAAGCCAATAAACGGAGCTTTGCTTGGAATTTTATGGGGTACGGCCTTTTTGGCAAGGCCTGTTTTTGCGCTGGCAATTCCTTTGTTTGTGCTTTGGGCTTTGTATTACAAAATTAACTGGCGGTTTTTAATAAGCTTTTTGTTAACAGGCGCTGTGATTGTGGCCTTAATGATGGGTTTTAACTATTATTACACAAAAAATGACATCGCCGGCGGAACTGAAAAATCAATTTCTTCCAACGGGGGCGTTGGTTTTGCAATGTTGTGGTGCGACGCAAAATCAATTGAATTTCGCAACAACGGATATAATTTTGGCTTCGGCCCCCCCGCAAACATAAACTACGAAGAAAGCAAAAGAATTTTTACAGATGTCCCTTTTTCAAACCAAAAATACTATTACCAAATGGGACTTGATTGTTTGAAGGAACGCCCCGAAAAGCTAATTACAAACTTTTCTTCTGTGATAAAATTATTTCACAGCCACCTCTTCCCCACTATCGGCAATGTTGCTTATTGGGAAAATTTCCGCCTGCTGTTTAAATTTTTAACTGGCTTTTTATTTTTAACGAGCATCATATCATTAATCTTTTTTACGCGCAATAAATATCTCTATTTAATGGCTTTGATAATTTTAAGCCTGCCGATGATGGTTTATTTGCAGAACGTGGGAGAGGAAAGATATATAATCCCCTACGCCCCCCTGCTTTTAATTTTAAGCGCTCCTTTGGCAATAAGCTTAAATAAAAACAAAAAAATAGATTTTAATCCCGCCTATATGGCTTTTCTCTCAATTCTTATATTAATTTCTTTTATTTTTCGGTACAGCTTTTTGAATGTGCAATCCGGAGATTATATATATTGGTTAAGCCCATGGTATGACTTCATAAAATTGCACGGCATTTCGGCTTTCAAATACGGTTTTTCAAATTATACTCCCTTGTACACCTATTTTTTGGGATTTTTTGCAATTTTGCCGATAAACAAACTATATGCCATCAAATTTTTAAGCATTTTTTTTGAGTTTATTTTGGCCTTTTTCGTTTTTTTGACAATTAGAAAAAAATACCCGAATAACTTGTTCATCCCCTTGCTTGCTTTTACGGCAGTTTTAATTGCTCCAACCGTAATTATAAACGGAGCTTACTGGGCACAATGCGATGTAATTTACACCTGCTTTCTTGTTGCCTCGGTTTATTTTTTATTGAAAGGAAAGCCGTTTTTAAGCCTGATGCTATATGGAGTGGCTTTTGCATTAAAGTTGCAGGCAATATTTTTACTTCCGCTTTTTATAATTTTACTATTCAAAAATAAAATAAAAATTTGGCATTTTCTTTCAATACCCATTGTTTACTTTCTGACAATTTTGCCGTCTGCAATTCTTGGACGTCCGTTAAAAGACCTGTTCTTAATATATTTTAACCAGGCGAAAGATTACAATTATTTAAGCTTGAATGCGCCAAGCTGGTACCAGTGGTTCAGCGCCGCTAAATTTGAAACTCTTTATTTGCCGGGGCTTTTGATTGCCTTGATTTCAACCCTTATTTTTATATTTTTTGTTTCAAAGGCCCTGCCTGCGCAGGCAGGAAAAAAGGAGATGACAAACGACAATATAATAAAAATCGCCTTTTTATCGGCGATTTTACTTCCCTTTTTGCTGCCCAAAATGCACGAGCGGTTCTTTTTTCCGGCAGATATTTTTTCAATAATATTTGCCTTTTATTTCCCAAAATATTTTTTACTGCCTTTGTTTATGCAAATGATTTCCTTCTTAAGCTATGGGCCTTTTCTGTGGGGAAAGAGCGCTGATTTTCCGCTGCTCGCCTTTGGGGTTTTGGCAATTATTTTGGCGGCCGGCGCGGGCTTATTTTTTGAAAATTATTTTACCCCAAAGAACAAAGAAATTGCCCAGAGCCCTTAAAATTACTTTAAAACTTCCGCCGGTTTGTTTGCCTTCTTTCCTTGAAAAGTGATTTACCGGCATTTCTAAAAATTTATACCCTCTTTTTTTTGCTTTTGCTAAAATCTCTAAATTTATCAGGGCTCCCTTTGAAATTAAATTTTCACCTTTTACCACATAAGATTTAAACAATTTAAAAGCGCAGTCAACATCTTTTACTTTCACTCCAAAAAAAATGAAAGACATCAGACCAAAAATCTTTGCGTTTAAAATTCTGTGAAAGGAATCTTTCCTGTTTTTTCTGCAGCCGATTGCAAAATCATAATCTTTAATTTTTTGTAAAAAAATCTCAATATCCTTAATATCAAACTGGAGGTCTGAATCGGTAAAAAAAATCAGCCCTCCTTGAGCTTGCTTGAAGCCCGAAACAAGAGCTGAGCCATATCCTTGATTCTTATTATGCGAAACAACAATAATGTTTCGCGTTTTCTTGTAATTTTCTAAAACTTCCGCTGTTTTATCTTTTGAACCGTCGTTTATAACAATTATTTCGTACAAATCCCCCCTCTTATCAAAAAAATCAGATATCTTGTCTATTGCTTTGCCGATATTTTTTTCCTCATTGTATGCCGGCAATATTACAGAAATCATAATTTAAAATTAAATTATGCCAGGAATAAACATATATCTGACTTTTTTCACATATTCAATATAATCTGGGTCTTGCGACAAATGCCTTTCCTCTGTAAGCGCCCTTAAATAATAAATTATTGTCCAGGCGGTCAAGCTTAAAATTGCGATAAAACCAAATGCCTGAATGGCAGGAATTGCCATTATCCACCAGCTTGCATTTTTTGAAATGTACGCCGGATGCCTCACATATTTATAAGGCCCCTTTGAAACAATTCCCCTGTTTGTAAGGTTTGAAGCCTTAAACCCCAAGGCAATTGACGCCCAGACATAAATGGCAAAAAATACTATTGAAACGGTCGTGGCGATCAAAGTTATGTTTAAATTTTTAAAATCTGAAAAATCTGCCGAATACCAGCCAAAAATCCTGCCGGTCAAATCGTTAAAAGGCGGGTAGCACATTAAAGCAATTATCCACCCAAAGGCCGTCGGCTCCACTGATTTTACAACGCTTTTTAAAGTTTTTGATTCAATAAGGTAGCCGAAAGCGAAAATAAAAGTGTCTATTACTAAAATAACATAAAAGGCTAAATGCAAATAGGAATTGAGAAAGTTTATTTTAGACAATTCAAAAGTAAAAGTGTTTAACCCCCGCAAAAGTGAAGTAACATTTCCAATTGCAAAGTTTATCATCACAGGCGTAAAAACTATTTTTACCAGATAAAAAAGCAAAGAAACTTTTTCGTCCTGAGAAATTATCAGAGGCTTTTTTATGTTATCAATAAAAATAAAGCGGAGTATTTTTCCAAATCCCTGAAAAATCAGATATGTCCGCGTCTGCTCAATTAAAATTTCTTTTCGAAACAGCAGCAAAAAGCAATAGACAAAGAGAAAATCAAAAATAATTCCAAGGGTGGAGTAAGAAACCGTCCCGTAAAAAAGCGCGTTGAATAAAAACGAATTAAATGCGCCGTAAAAACCTTTTGAAAAAGGCAGAACCGACAAAATCCAGAGGGGCAGGCCGTAAACTAAAGCATTTAACGCGATAAATCTTAAATTTCTCATGGTAATTTTAAAACGGCGACACCTCTTTCCAGCTTGGAATATAGTTTTGCTTCTGAACCGGCACAGGGTGCGACACGCAACAGCAGCGGTATTCATCGCAAACTTTTAATATTGTGCCAAACGAGCCGTTATTTTCATATGTGTGAGTTGTTTCGCCTAAGGCCGGGTCGGTTGATGTTGCGCCGTCTCCAAAATTCCAATTCCAAGAGGAACTTGAACAGCCATATATATTGCCGGAGTTAAATGGCGAATCTGTGCCTGTATACAAAACCTCAGTTTTGGTTCTCGGTAAAAGCGGGAAGAACGTAAAATCGGGGTTCGGCGACGGATGCGGATATGGGTATTTATATGTTGTGGGCATTGGATAAATCCAACCTGAGCTTAAGCCCGTATTATCCTGCAACTTCACACGCCACCGGTAAGTTTTTCCGTAATTGATAAAGTCGCACCCGGGGAAAGTGGGGCTGGTGTTTGCCAGCCTTGCCTGAACCTGCTGCGCGTTTGGATTGGGGCAGCCTGTTCTGGGGTTGCAGGTGATGGTTCTGTCAACTAAGGGCTGGGTGAAATACGCATCGGCATAATCAGCAACCTGAAAAATATATTGCGCTTCCGGATCGTTTTCGGGGTCCTGGTATGTCCAGTAAAAACGCGCGTAATGCGGCTCGCAATAGCCTTGTTCTTGCGTATGCAACACAGCTATTGGCGGGTGCTGCGTTGGCGCACACGCCGGGTCATCTGGGCATGTGGATGAACCGGTTCTCGGAATACCGTAGCAAATATTTCCGGCTTGGCACAAAGAAGTTCCGTAATCAGCAAGAGTAAAACAGCCGCTCCCCAGACATTCGTTGTGCACTCTGCAATCGTTGTTGCTTTGGCACTGGTCATCGCCAAACCCGGGAGCGCTTATACACTGCTGGTTGCTGCATTGGGTATGGGCGGCAACGAGGCAGTCAAGGGAAGTGTTGCCCGTGTCTGCATTGCTTTGGCACTGGTCAAATCCTCCTCCGTTAATTGTCCAACACTGCACGCCCACGCATTCTGTGTGCGAGGACTGAACGCAATCGGCTGTGGTTGAACATTGGCTATATCCTTCGTCTTGGACAACTACGCACGCATCATAAAGACATTCGTTATGGGTCTGGCCTCCGCCAGAACTAGAACTCGAGCTGGAACTTGAACTTGAAGAACTGGAACTGCCGGAACTCGAACCCGAGCTTGATCCGCTAGAAGAACTGGAACTGGAACTGGAACTGGAACTTGAGCCCGATGAACTCCCAGAGCTTGAACCGCTTGAAGATCCCGAACTTGATCCAGAAGAACTTCCGCTTGAAGAGCCGCTGGAACTTCCCGAGCTCGAACCAGACGAAGAACCGCTAGATGAGCCGGAAGAACTTCCGCTAGACGAGCCTGAAGAACTGCCCGAGCTCGAACCGGAAGAACTTCCGCTAGACGAGCCTGAAGAACTGCCCGAGCTAGATCCGGAGCTAGAACCGCTTGAAGACCCCGAGCTGGAGTCGCATGGCTGGGTAGTAGTATAGCCGGGAACACAATTTGCAGTAGACAGAGGCGGCGAATAATAAGGGCAGTTTGGATCAGGTTGATCCGCAGGCGCTGGAGGAGGCACATCCGGACCGTCAGCGCAAACATAATGCATAACTGTGCAGGTTGGCGGAGTCATGCTAATAACATAATCATGCATTGCACAATATTCCACCGTGGCGACAATGTTTTCAGTCACGCAATCCCAGCTCATAGGCGCGCCGACCGTAGGAGGAGTATATATTGCGCACTGATGAAGAGTGTCTGAATTTACAATTTTATCTCCTTGAAAGCAGGACTTGCCATGATATTCATGAGAACGGCCGCAATCTTTTTTTGGCTCATACAAATAACCTATATCTTCTACCCATGTATTTGACCACTCTTCCTTGCATATTCCTGACCCGGGCGGCAAGCCTGGACGCGTATATTCTGTATCGCAAAAAAACTTTTTTTCCTCTACAGTATCATGCCAACCCGCGTCCTCAACAAGCACAGGGGCCCCGTAGCATCTTGTACCACAACGAAATTCTTTAGCCACAAGGTTTTGGCAGTCTGCATCTTCCGTGCAAAATGGCGTAAATTTTGCATTGACAACCTCTACATAAGCTCCCTTATGATATAAACCGTTTACTGTATTATAGCTTAAATACATATGAATTCTGGGGTCATCGGGATTGCCGCCGCCATTTGGATCAAAATCTATAACCTCTTCGCCATTCTTTTGTTTTATCTCCATTGAACAATACGGAGGAAGAGGATAGTCGGAGTAAATCGTGGAAGACACGCCCCAGATTCCAAAACCGGCGGAACTCCATGGAACGCTGCTCCAAATACGTGCCTTTGTTACTTTTGCGATAATTGTATAAGTAAGAAGGCCTTTGCATTCCGGGTTTTCAAAAGCAATATCCATGCCAAAAGCGGCATCGGTCTGCCCGCCGCCGCAAGGCGATGAGTCCGGCACATCTATTCTTTTGCCTTCAATGGCTTTAAGCATTGCCGACACCTTTGCCCAGTTGCATCCGGCATTGGCTGTTGAAGCAGAAAACAAAACAGCTATTGAAAACAGAAAAAATAACAAATATTTTTTCATTTAAAACATATTTCTTTAAATTTTTACCGAAGGAGGCACAACATATATTGATTGTGCCTCAATGGTGCCATCTGATAAAACCTTGAATGCCACATTCAGATAGTCGCCTTTTTTAATGTCTGTTAAAATAAGGGGTTTGGGAGTTCCTGCGGCATTGCCGTTTCCGGGGCTTGCATCAAAAATTTGGGTGTTGTCATTGACTTCAAAAATTATGCTTTCTCCGTTAAAAGATAAAACAATATTTCGCCCCTCTATTTTTGAAACCTGGCCGAAGGCTATGGTTGGCGGAATCAGTTTTGAGCTTAAGGCTTTAACGGCAGAAACCATTTTGTCAGTAGAACGGCTATTTACGGGCACGGCGGCGTCCTGTTGCGTTTTATACAAAACGCCCAGTCCCATGCCCGCAAAAAAAATAACCAATGCTAAAATTGTAAGCAAACTTACTGTAATTATCTTATTCATTTTTTTATATAATTATAATTTCTTATATATTTAATTAATCTTAACATCTTTTATATGACAGAATCAAAAAACAAAGCTGTGGATAAGTATTGGCCTTGACTCGACAAAATCCTTGACAAACTGCAATGGTGCTATATAATTAAATTAGACAATAACCGTGGCACTTCGTCAAATTATCCCTTTATGGGATACATAGGGAAAAGGAGAACTGCAATGAAAACTCTGACGGCTCTTCTGTTGTTGGCGCTGTATTGCGCCAACGGATCGGCTCAGGAAAAACCTGCTTTTCAGCAGGGCGAGGGCCAGGCCATTCACGAAAAAAAACACAGCTGGGGTGGCGCCATTAAGGTGGCGGACAAAAAGGTGCCGCTAGACGCCGGTTCATCAAACGTCATTGGGCTGGCGCCCAATGCATACTTCTGCGAGCTTGGCAAAGAGGTAGACAGTCTGGACCAGATAGACGACCCATCGAAGTTCAAATATATACAAGCTTCGACGGGCGGGTTTCCCGTGTGCCCAAAGCCGGATTTCAAAGAACATCGCATAGCCATAATCCGCTTCGGGCACAGTAGCTACCTGGCGCTACAATTCATGGAAACCATTCTAAGGCCGGAAAGCGAAAGCTTCGGCGCACTCTATCCCGCCATCGACGGGCTAAAGTACAAGTGGAAGTATTGGCCCAAGGTGCTGGCCACCCAGGATGAGAAAGACAGGGATGCTACCGGCATAAAAACATTTGAGATGCCTCCCTCGCGAAGCCTCTATCTTGCCGGCGTAAGGTTCTCTTGGGCCGAACCCGAGAACACCGAGCAGAAAAGCTTGACGCTAAACTACTCGACGCTAAATTCCGTGAAATCGCTGGAGGTTGCGCTTCCTGAGGAAAGCAACCTTGCAAAGGTGAACCCGTCGGAGTGCAACTTCAAGCCGCTTTCCACCGGGTCTGGCGGAAGTGTTTCTGTCGGGTTAAAGACTGCCGCGCTTTTCAGGATAAACGGGCGACAGCATGTGGCAATAGAACCGACCGGAATCAAAAGCGCTGGGAGCGTCATCTCGCGCGCTGAAACCGTCCGGCTTATACGGATTGCCACCGAATACAGGGTCTGGAAGACCTTGCCAGCTGCGAGCTTGGCAAAAAACAACTGAAAACCCTCCTGTGTCACTACCCATGTGACGCACGGAGGGCTTTTTTTATTAATTAAAATCTATGGCTTGACAACCGGCAGAATATAAATACGCCGGCCAGAAAGCGAGCCGTCCGGAGAAACTTTCAAATCTATGTTAAGGCTGTCCCCCTTTTTTATATCTTGCAACGTCATTGTCTTGGTGGTTGTCTGGCTATTTTTTGCCGAGGCAACAACAAGAGAGATTGTGGCGTTATTTTCGATTGAAACAGTCAAGTTTTTCCCTTCGGAAGACAGAGTAATGTTTCTGCCGTTTATGTTTTCAACCTGGCCGTAAGCGATTATTGAAGACACCAGCTGTGAACTCAAAGCCTTCACAGCCAACGCCATTTTTTCAGTACACTGAGTGTTTGCAACGGGAGCAACGGTGTTTTGCTGCGTTTGATATAAAACTCCCAAGCCCCCTCCAATTACAAATATTGCTATTGCCAATATTATAAATAAAACGACCGCAATTGGTTTGCTCATATTTAAAATTTTTAAATTATATTATTCAATTTTACCTTTTTTATAAATTGCAAACAAATTACAACTGTGGATAAGTTTTGTCAGCCAATATGTGTATTCACGGGATAAAACGTTTTTCTGTGAATTTTGCACGGGCCGAATTTTTTTAAGCTAGCAAAATGCGCTTTGGTGGGATAGCCCTTATGTTTTGCGAAATTGTATTTGGGATATTTTTTATGATATTTATGCATTATTCTGTCTCTTTTCACTTTGGCGATAATCGAGGCCGCCGCAATAGAAAAAACTTTTGAATCCCCCTTTATTACAGATTTCTGCGGAATTTTAGAATTAATTGCAAAATTTCCGTCTAAAATTAAAAAATCCGGGCTCAAATCTTTAATTGCTTTTTGCATTGCCAGCTTTGTGGCTTCTAAAATATTAATTTTGTCTATAATTTTTTCAGAAACACTTCCCACCCCCCACACGATTTCTTTGCACGCGATTAATTCCTCATAAACGTTCTCGCGCTGTTTTTCGGAAAGCCGTTTGGAATCCGTGACTGAATTTTTAATTTTTAATTTTAAATTTTTAATAAATTTATTAATTTCTAAATTTTCTAATTTCAGAATTACCGCCGCAGCGACGACTGGGCCGGCCAGAGGCCCCCGACCCGCTTCATCCAGCCCGGCAACGGCTTTATATCCATTTTTCCACAACTTTTTTTCTTCATTAAAATTCGGAAAACCCATAACAAAAAAAATAAAAAATATAAAACCTGTAGAAAATGCGCGATAGCGCATTTTCTACACTATTTCAATTTTTAATTTTAAAAGCTATTTTAAGAAAATTTTCATTATCAATTGACTCTAAAACAGCGAATCTTACATATCTTTGAAACTTAAAAAAATCAATGAAAGCTGTCATTTCTTTCTCGCAATCCACCGGCGTCACAAAAATACTTTTTTGTAATTCACGAAATCCAATATTCCTTAATCTGTGGCGCAACGCATCTCTTTCTCTTTTATGCTTTTCCGGAACATCAAAAGCCACCATGCGCCATTTTCCATCCCATTTTTCTTTTTTATTCTTAATGTTATCCAGTTGGATGTTTATAGCCCTTAACTTCCCTTTTTTAGTTAAATTAAAATTAATGAAACTTTTTTTATTTTCCTTGTTTATAAAATCATACCGGCAAAGATATTGTATTCCTTCTCTTAATTCCTTTCTGTTAATTTTTCCCCATTCTCTTGAAACAGCTTTAAAAACCGCGCGTTGTTTGCCTGGTGTGCTAGCACACCCAAGAGCAAGCCCTCCCAATAAAAGCAGCAATATTTTATCTTTTATTTTATTCATTTTTTAATTATACCATATAGTGTAGAAAATGCGCGATAGCGTGATTTCTACATCATTGTCCTAAAATTTATGCAATAAAAAAAGCCGCGGAGCGTGCATGCTCAACGCGGCCAATTCTTCAGTGCCCTATATTTAATCATAGCATAATAATAAGCCATTGTCAATAGTTGTAAATTAATTTGCAAATAGTAGAATAAATTATAAAATCTTATGCCAAAGTTTACTCACCTGCACGTGCACTCGCACTATTCCCTTTTAGACGGACTGCCAAAAATTGACGAGCTTTTAGATTGCGTAAAAGAATTGGGAATGGACTCTGTTGCCTTAACCGACCATGGAGTAATGTACGGCGCTGTTGAGTTTTTCAAAAAAGCAAAGGCAAGAGGAATAAAGCCGATTATCGGATGCGAAGTTTATGTTGCAATTGAAAAAATGCAGGACAAACGCCCGAACATCGATTCAGCCCGGCACCACTTGATTTTGCTTGTTAAAAATGAGCAGGGTTATAAAAACTTGGTGAAACTTGTCACAAAAGCGCACCTGGAAGGCTTTTATTATAAACCCAGGATTGATGAAGAATTGTTATCTCAAAACGCCGAAGGCTTAGTTGGATTGTCGGCGTGCATTCAAGGGAAAATTCCCCGTTTGCTTTTATCTAATAAGATTGACGAAGCCGAAGAGACCGCAAAAAAATATGAATCCATTTTTGGAAAAGGAAATTTTTATTTAGAACTCCAGCACCACCAGCATATTCCAGAGCAGGCAACGGTAAATAAAAAATTAATAGAACTTTCAAAGAAAACCGGCATTCCCTTAGTTTGCACAAACGACATACACTATTTAAAAAAAGAGGACGCCGAAGCCCAGGATATTTTAATGTTAATAAATACAGGGGCAGACCCGAACGACCCCGAAAGGCTATCAATGACGCAAGATGATTTTTCAATGAAAAGTCCGGAAGTAATGCAAGAAGAATTTAAAGATTGCCCCGAGGCAATCGAAAACACTCAAAAAATTGCCGACGCCTGCAATTTTAATTTTGAACTTGGAAAAACAAAACTCCCCGACTATCAAGTTCCCGAAGGAAAAACTCCGGAGGAATATTTAACCGAACTTTGCCATCTGGGTCTAAAAAAAAGATACGGCGAAAGCCCCTCTCCCGAAATTATAGAGCGCATGAATTACGAACTTTCCGTAATCAATAAAACCGGATTTGCCGGGTACATTTTAATTGTGCAGGACTTTGTGAACTGGGCAAAACAAAACAGAATTGTTGTGGGCCCGGGCAGAGGTTCGGCCGGCGGGTCTTTAGTTTGCTACTTAACAAACATCACAAATGTCGACCCGTTAAAACATAATTTGCTTTTTGAAAGATTTTTAAATCCCGAAAGAATTTCCATGCCCGACATTGATATGGACTTTACCGACAGAAGAAGGGACGAGGTTATAAAATATGTAGCCCAAAAATACGGGGCAGACCACGTGGCGCAAATTATAACCTTTGGAACGATGGCCGCCCGGGCCGTTGTAAGGGATGTGGGCAGGGCACTTCAATACACTTATTCTTACTGCGACCAAATGGCAAAAATGATTCCAATGGGAATGGATTTGGCAGAAACCCTTGAAAAAGTTGATGAATTTAAAGAGCTTTACAAAAACGACTTGCAGGCAAAAAGATTAATTGACCTTGCAAAAAAACTTGAAGGAGTCGCCCGCCACGCTTCAACTCACGCCTGCGGAGTTGTGATTTCGGCAGCCCCTTTGACAGACTCGGTTCCCCTGCAAAAGTCAACTTCTGCCGGCCAACAGGAAAACATAATCACGCAATATGAAATGCACGGCATTGAAGACCTCGGACTTCTAAAAATGGACTTTTTGGGCTTGAAAAACCTGACAATTATTGAAGACACCCTTGCAAGAATTTATGTTCTGCACAATGAATTAAAAATAGATTTAGACAAAATTCCCCTAGACGATAAAAAAACTTTCCAGCTTCTGCAGGAGGCTTTGACCACATCTGTTTTCCAGCTTGAATCAGATGGAATGAAAAGATATTTAAAAGAGCTGGTGCCGTCTGTTTTTGACGACATCACCGCCATGGTGGCTTTATACCGCCCCGGGCCAATGCAATTTATTCCAGATTACATCGCCAGAAAACACGGCAATCAAAAAATAGAATACTTGCATCCAAAATTGGAACCCATTTTAAAAGAAACCCAGGGCATTTGCATTTATCAGGAGCAATTAATGAAAATTGCCCAGGAAATCTGCGGATTTACTTTGGGAGAAGCTGATGTTTTAAGAAAAGCGGTTGGCAAAAAAATAAAAGAGCTGCTTGACGCGCAAGAACAGAAATTTATTGACGGCGCTGTTAAAAATGGGGCTGATAAAAAAGTTGCCGAAGAGCTTTGGCAGTGGATTTTGCCTTTTGCGTCTTACGGGTTTAACAAATCGCACTCAGCCGCCTACGCCACAATCGCCTATCAGACAGCTTATTTGAAAGCCCACTACCCTGTTGAATTTATGGCGTCTGTTTTGACCTCTGAAAAAGCCGACGTTGAAAGAATCGCATTTTTAATTGACGAGTGCAAAAAAATGGATGTTGAAGTTTTGCCTCCTAATATAAATGAAAGCTTGAAAAACTTTACCGTAGTCCCGAATCAAAACCAAATAAGATTCGGGCTATTAGCTGTAAAAAATGTAGGCACAAACATTATTGACGCGGTTGTTGAAGAAAGAAAAAAAGCAGGGCCCTTTCAGTCAATTGGCGACTTTATCAACCGCATTCATTCAAAAGATTTAAACAAAAAATCAATGGAGGCGTTAATAAAATCTGGGGCTTTCGACGCTTTTGAAGAAAGGGGCAAACTTCTGGCAAACCTTGAAAGAATGCTTGAAATTGCAAGAGAAAACAACAAAAACGGAAATTCAAACCAAATGGGACTTTTTTCTAATGCAAATGCCAAAATAAATTACAATATAAAATTAGAGCCAGCAACGCCGGCGAGCAATTTTGAAAAGCTCGGCTGGGAAAAAGAACTTCTGGGGCTTTATGTGAGCTCGCATCCTTTAAACGACTTTAAAAAACTTTTGGCGGCAAAAACCGTTGCCATTTCTAAACTTGATGCAAGCTATGTAAATAAAAAAATTATTTTAGGCGGGCTAGTTTCTTCTGTTAAAAAAATTATCACCAAAAATGGAAAGCCGATGCTTTTTATAAAGCTTGAAGACCTGACCGGCAGAACAGAAATTGTAGTTTTCCCAAATTTGCTGGAAAGAAACCCCTCAGCCCTCCAGGAAAATAAAATTGTTTTTGTTGCCGGCCGTGTAGACGACCGCCAGGGTGA
>CAYICD010000015.1:0-16730 GCA_964361855.1 uncultured Candidatus Saccharibacteria bacterium | reverse complement strand
GGGCGAGAGTTTGATTGCGCGCGCCCAAAAAAAGAAGCTCATAAAAATAAATGTGCACGATTTGAGAAAGTGGACGAAGGATGCTCGCAAGACGGTTGACGACAGGCCGTTCGGCGGGGGATTGGGCATGGTTTTGAAAGTAGAGCCAATATACAAAGCGGTAAAGCAAATAAAGAAAATTCCCGCCAAGGCGGGATCCCGCCTTGGCGGGACAAAAGTTATACTTTTCACGCCACGTGGAGAAAAATTTAACCAGAAATTAGCTTATAAATTTTCAAAATTTGACCAGATTATTTTTATTTGCGGAAGATATGAGGGCGTTGATGAAAGGGTTGCCCAAAAAATTGCAGATATGGAAATTTCAATTGGAGATTATGATTTAATGGGCGGAGAATTGCCGGCAATGGTTGCCATTGAAACAATTTCAAGATTGATCCCCGGAGTTTTAGGAAAACCGCAATTATTGAAAGAAAGAATAACAAAAGTCGGAGGATTTATTGAATATGCGCAATATACGCGCCCCGAAGTTTATAAAGTTCGTAAAGTTAATAAAGTTGAAAGTTGGCGCGTGCCAAAGCTTTTGCTTTCAGGAAAGCACAAAGAAATAGAACAATGGAAAAAGATGCATGGAAAAGTGATTGGCTCGCTGAGCGAGCCTAAAACCCCGCTGAGCGGGGTTGAATAATAAGTAATTTTGTGATAGTATTTATCTAAATATGGGCGTGTGGCTGAGCAGCAAAGGCATCAGACTGTAAATCTGACGGGGTTTCCCCTTCGCAGGTGCAAGTCCTGCCGCGCCCACCAGCTTATTAGACTAACCAGTTGAATAGGTGGAACTTGAATACATACTATCAATAGTTTATAGTAAAATAATCTATTGTTATTATGAAAAAAATAAATAAAGCAAAACTTGAAAATTTGTATAAGTGTGGCATGTCGATGCAAGATATATCTGATAAAGAAGGTGTGCCTTATCCTACGATACGATATTTAATGAGTAAGTATAAAATACCGCGAAGGTCTTGGAGCGATGCTACATATGTTAAGAGGAATCCAAACGGAGATCCATTTAAAATAAAGCAAAAATTAGACAAGGAAGATATAGGGCTAAAAAATCTCGGGCTGGGTATTTATTGGGGAGAAGGTGATAAGAGTCCAAATAATACATCGGTTAGGATGGGAAACACAGATCCGTTTTTATTAAGGAAATTTAGAGAATTTTTAAGGAACATATATCAGGTTGAAGAGACAAAGTTTTCGTATGGATTAATTCTATTTAACGATATCAAGGAAATAAAAGCAGTAAAATTTTGGAAGGAACGTCTTGGAATTAGGAGAAAGCAACTTGGCAAAATAACTATTATTCCTCCACAAGGAAAAGGAACATATAAAAAGAAAAGCGAGCATGGGGTCTTAACAATAAGTTTTACAAATAAAAAATTAAAAGAAATAATTTTAAACGAAATAAAAAAATTACATTAGTCGCCGGAGTAGTTCAGTGGTAGAACGTCGTCTTGGTAAGACGAAGGCCGAGAGTCCGATTCTCTCCTTCGGCTCACGTTATTATTAAAAATTTAAAATTTAAATTTATTTGATATGGCAACAAAAAAACCGTTTATAAAGTTTCAGTGTTCGGTTTGCAAGAAAACAAACTATTTCATCAAAAAAACAAAGGCAACTGCAGAAAAAAAGCTTGAGCTGAAAAAGTTTTGTCCAGCCTGTAAAAAACACACAATGCATAAAGAGAGTCGCAAGTAAGCAGATGACAAAATACGAAACTCGTTGCGTAATAAAGGGGTTGTTCGGGAGAACGGCCTCTTTTATTTGCATTTTCACTTCTTTTTGACTGGATTTTGCGTGGTAAGAGTTGGAGTTTTTACGGTTCAGTTGGCTTGCAAAAAATATCAATAAGTTGTAATGTTTTAATATCGTAGTTGTGTTATATTAACCCGCTCATTAACAAGGAGTCCTGCTATGCGTAAAGTAGAATCTTGGCAAGTGATAGCTGTCTCGGATGAATTTCTGAAAGTTCTGGAAGACATCCCAGAAGCCGTCACACAAAAAGGTATTTACTATGGCGGTAAACACATTGAAGGGGCAAGGTGTGTTCTGAAAGCCCATTCAATGCAGGAGATAGAACAGAATCTGCCTGCCATCGTGGAACAACTGACAGATGCAGAACATACGCATCTGAAAATCGTTCACAGGTCAGGACACTGCCCTATCTGTAAGCTGAAAGATGGTGAAGACCCGAATGTCCCTTCCACCGACTGCCCTCATATTTCAAAGGGGGAATGCTATGTCGTCTGTCGGTCTTGGACTGTGGACACAAAAAAGCTACAAGAAGTAGCTGCTTGACAATGGCAAACCAAAACGAAAGGAGAACCCAAATGAGCACCGCTCAATCGCCTTTGCAAAAGAAGGAAGATTTTCTCATTGCAACTTTCAAGTTTTTGGAGGGAAACCTTCAGATTCTCCGAAGGAAGGTAATGACAGAAGCGTCAGAGATGGCGAAACAAGAATCGCCACCAGAAGAAGGAACATACGTGGTTAAGAAAGAACACGTCAAGGCGGTTATTGAAAGAATGGGTTTATCCCAACTTCTGTCTTAACGCCCGCTGGCTGGAATGCTCTGCGGAAATCGGAATCATAGCCCAATGACGGAAACGTTAGAGGGCTCTTTTTTGTTGTGCGATTGACAACCAAAACAACCCCCAAGGTGGCTGTTGAAAATACGAGTAAAGTGTGATATAATTAAATAAAAAAGGTATGAGAAATTGGTCTATAGACATCAAAAAATTGAAAAAAGATAAGGAAAAATATGCCATTTGGAAACTTGAGCAAATGGTGAATTTTGGTTTGGGCAAAAATAAAATTAAAAAAAGCGAACTCAAAAAATACTGGAATATTATAAATATAGACCCGCTTAAAAGAAAATTTTTATCTTTGTTTGTAAAATAAATTGATTATGACTGAAAAATCCGTTTTATCAAAAAATCAAAAAGATATTCTTGAGGTAATAAGCAGGGAGAAACTTATTTGCGATAATTTTTATTTGACCGGCGGCACTGCTTTGGCCGAATTTTATTTGCACCATCGCTTATCTGAAGATTTAGATTTTTTTTCTGAAAATGAATTTGAACCGCAGGCAATCTCTGTTTTTTTAGAGAAAATAAAAAACAAGGCAAAGATAAAAAAGGTTGAGTATCAGCAGAGCTTTAACCGTAATTTGTTTTTTTTAGATTTAATTGATGGCGATAAAATCAAGATGGAATTTACATATTTTCCATTTAGCCGAATCGAGAAAAAAGAAAAAATGGGGGACTTGTATATAGACAGCCTTTTAGATATTGCTGCAAATAAGGTTTTTACTATTTATCAAAATCCACGATCGCGCGACTTTATTGACCTCTATTTTATTTTGAAAAAAGACAAGGGTCTGTCGCTTGATGATTTGACCAAAAAAGCTCAGATAAAGTTCGGCAATTATATCGATCCGATTCAGTTAGGAGCTCAATATATGAAAGCCAAAGAGCTGAAGGATTTTCCTAAAATGATAGCAGATATCAAAGAAAACGTTTGGCAAGATTTTTTTATCGCTGAAGCGAAAAAACTTTCCCACAAGATTATTAAGTAATTTATTATTGCCTCCTGAGAACCATCGTTGCATAAGGAAACAAAAAAGCATAACGCGAAAAACCGGGCGAACAGCCCGGTTTTTTTATTTTTCGTTTTTTATTTATCGTGGTATAATATATTCAATGAAAGGCGCAGAGTCAATTTTTGTAGATAAAAACTCAGACATAGGGGTGCTGATGCTCCACGGTTTTTCGAGCACTCCGGCGCAGTACAAGGATTTATGCGCTTTTTTATCCAAAAATGGAATTAACGCTTCGGCTCCATTAATTGCCGGGCACGGAACTTGCCCTGACGACCTGATAAAAACCTGCCCCGAAGATTGGGAAAAATCAGCAAAAGACGCCTATTTGAAACTAAAAAAAATATCAAAAAAAGTTTTTATAATCGGAAACTCTTTTGGCTCAAACCTGGCTTTGTGGCTGGCAAAGGAATTTAACAATGAGCAGGCGGGAATTATTACACTGGGCGCCCCAATTTTCATGCGGTTTCACTATTTTACACTTTTCCGCCTTTATACGTACGGCCTTATTAAAAAGTATTATTCAAAACCCACAAGAATTTACGAGGCAGATTACATAGACATGAATGACGAAGTGACTTATCCTGTAATTCCCGCCAAGTCTTTGCGCGAATTTTTCGGGTTTATAAAAAGCGAGACAATCCCAAGTTTGGGCAAAATAAAATTGCCGGCTTTAATTTGTCATTCTGCGAAAGATAAGGTGGCTCACCCAAAGTCTGCCGCGTTTATTTACGAACACATCCAGTCTCCGTTTAAAAAAATTTATTTTTTCCCGAGCGATGCGCACACAATAATGTCGGGCGAGCAGAAAACAGATTTGTTCCAAAGAATTTTAGAGTTTATAAAAGAGAAAAAGTAATGTACAAGGCAATACCCGAGCTTTTTTTTGAGGTTGCGAAAAAATATTCCAAAAAAACCGCCCTCTCATATAAAAAAGAGGGAGTTTATTTCCCCGTCACCTATAAAGAGCTTTCAAGAAAAGTTTCTATTTTTGCCGGTGTTTTACAAAATTTGGGGGTTTTAAAGGGCGACAGGGTGGCAATTCTTTCTGAAAACAGGCCCGAATGGGTAATTTCAGATTTGGCAATAATGTCAGCTGGCGCCATTAGCGTCCCTTTGCATTCAACTTTCAGCCCGAAAGCTATTTTGAATGTTTTAGAGCACTGCCGCGCAAAAATTTTGATAGTTTCAAATAATGAGTTTTTAAACAAAATTTTAGCGGGACAGAAGCATTTAAAACACTTGGAAAAAATCATATTTTTGGAAAAAATTACCGCTGTTCAGAAAGAAGTTTTCACAAACAAAATTATAAGCTGGAAGGCGGTATTTGCCTTGAATCAAACCAATGATTACGACAAAGTTTTTTTAGACCCAGACGAACCCTTCAGCATAATTTACACCTCGGGCACCACGGGAAAACCCAAGGGAGTTATTTTGTCCCATAGGAATTTTTTAAGCAACGTTGAAGCGGTAAATGAAGTAATTCCCGTAAAGGAAAACGACGTTTTTTTGTCGTTTTTGCCCTTATCGCATGTTTTAGAACGGCTTGCGGGTTATTATGTGCCCCTGTTTTTTGGCGCAAAAATTGTTTATTCAGAAGGCATGAGGCATTTGGCCGACAATTTAAGGGAAGCAAAACCCACAATAATGATTTCTGTGCCCAGAGTTTTTGAAAAATTTCACGATGCCGTCTGGGACAAAATAAATTCTTCTTCAAGCCTTTCGCAGAAAATTTTTAAATGGGCTTTAAAGCAAAAGAAAAACACGTTCAACTATAAAGTTGCAGATTTTTTGGTTTTCAAAAAAATAAGGCAGAGAATGGGCGGAAAATTACGCCTGACAATTTCAGGCGGCGCGTCGCTCAATGAAAACGTTGCCAGATTTTTTTCAAAAATGGGAATTTTAGTTTTGGAAGGCTACGGCCTTACTGAAACTTCTCCCGTGATTTCTGCAAACCGCGAAGGCGATTATAAATTTGGAACAGTCGGTAAAATTTTGCCGGGCGTAAAAGTCAAAATTGCTGAAAACAAAGAAATTTTAGTAAAGGGCCCGAATGTTTTTTCAGGCTACTACAACAACAAAAAAGAAGGCAAGGCCTGCTTTACCAAAGACGGCTGGTTTTTAACGGGCGACCTGGGCTTTATTGACAAGCAGGGGTTTTTGACAATAATCGGAAGAGAGAAAGAAATGATTGTAACTTCGGGAGGGAAAAATGTCTGGCCCGAAAAAGTTGAAAATTTACTTAACAACGACCGCTTTATTTCGCAGTCAATGGTGGTGGGCAATAATAGAAAATTTATTTCAGCTTTAATCGTGCCCGACTGGCAGGAGCTTGAAATATTTTTGAAGGGGAAGAATTTGCCTTTAGAAGCTCACGACCAGCTTATAAAAAACCCTTTGATTCTGGCCCTTTTTGACGAAAGATTTAACACAAAATTAAACCCAAATTTAAACGATTATGAAAAAATAAAACGGTTTAAATTATTGCGCCAGGAATTTTCACAAGAGCAAGACGAGCTTACCCCGACCTTAAAACTCCGCAGGCACATTGTTGAAAAGCATTATCAAAAATCAATAATAGAGATGTACGCTGGCTAGGCCTTGACAGGGCTATATGATGTGATATTATAAAGTATAGTTAAAAACATGTATATTAATCAAACAGTTAAACATACAAACAGGAGAAGAAACTCAAACAATTTGAGGCTGTTTGTTAGCGTTTAAATTTTTTAGGAGTTTCTAAAACAATTTATTTGAACATTACCAGACGGTCTCAAGTGAGCCCGTTTTTTGTTGCGTCCGTTTTTTAGTTCTTTTACAAGGAGAAAAAAATGATTCAGGCCGAATCTAAAGAAGCATTACAAATCCTCAATTTAATCGAGCGTTTAAACGAAATGCTACGCTCTGAAAAACCGGTGCTGGTAGGCCCTATGCAGAAATCATTCACGGAGAGCTTTATTAAGATGCTCGAGAGAGAATTACGGCGCTTGTCGCGTCCCGTAAAACAGTGACGTTTGTTTTTTGTTCTTTCACAATTGGGAGATTAGCTATGTCCTGCAAGAGAGGTAGAACTGCTCGTGCCCAGAAGGTTGTTGATGGGCTGAACAAGATGGAGCGTCGCATGTATAAATACGACAGATATGCGGGACTCGGTATGCGTCCTGCGCCAACTCCGCCGCCAGAATGCGTGACTTTGGCTGAAGCAGCAATGCAACGCCTGAACCCAGAGTTGGAGCTCTACGGTTACCGGTTGTATCTAAAAAGTTACGATTCTTGCGCAGACGCTAACTGGTAGGGTTTTTGGCAAGATGTTGCGTCAAAGTTTTGACTGTGAGCTTTATCACTTTCCCCGCAAGGTTTGTCCTGCGGGTTCTTTTTTAAAAAACTTGACAGGGCTATATGGTATGCTAATATAAGATATCTTTGAAAATTGTTAAAACCTTTGACTCATGTCCCCGCTTTGGCGGGGGTGGGCATGATTCGCCCCGTCATTCGACAGGGCATGGTGGCTTATGCGCTAGTGTAAGCCCGGCTTCCTCCGTAACCATAGGATAATCGCTAAACCCTGAGCTTGTCGAAGGGGGAGTCGATGAAAGCGTCCTGAAGCTTTTGCTGAAGGAAATCGGGGTGGTACCGCGAGAACACTTCTCGTCCCTGTTGCGTAATTTATTTACGCCATAGAGACGAGAAGTTTTTTTATCCGTGCGTTTACGGATGCTTCTCAAGAGTTCTTTTCAAATTTCATCGGAGAAAAGGAGACAGAGATGATAGACGCGAAACACTTTGTCAAAGAGCATGCTGCTCGCAACATCCCGCTTTGCTTTGATGAGGCTTATTCGTTGGGGCTTTATTTGATGGAGGCATGCCAAGGCGACAGCTTGGCCCAAATTCAAAGCATTGCCCTGTTGACAGCCTTACACAACCGAGCCACATATGCTTGGCAAAAGAACGGCCGTGAAGTGGGACACGAACTGCCAAACAATGCAGCGGAACAGATTGCTGGAATTTGCGCAGCAGTTTTTGAGCATGACATAGCGAAGTCTGAGTTCGGATTTCTTACGCCTAATGTCCCGTATGCCATGGATAATTGCGGCATGGGCGGTGACTTCGTAGTCACAGCCAACGTTTCTAGCGTGGCTGCATTTATTGCTGCCGCCGCTGGTATCCCTATGTGTAAACACGGATCACCCGCTAACGCAGACAAGGGACGCCACGGCAGTTCTGACTTCATCGACTTGTGTGGCATTAACCGTTTTGCCGACAAAAAAGCGGTAGAAAGATGCGTGGAAGATCTTAGTTTTGGGTATACAGAGGCTTTGGACGTGCGATACAAACACATCCATCTTCAAACCCATAACATAGCTTTTCTTCCGCACATGAACGACATCATAGGACCGATAACCAACCCTTTGTCACCGCGTCTCATGTCTCGCCGGGTATTAGGTGTGAATCATCTGATTCCGGTTAGTATTGTTGCTGAGGCGTATCAGATTCTTAACGGAAGGGGCATAACACACCTTCAGCAAGGATTTTTCGTTAGAGGGTTTGGAGACAAAAAAGGTCCTGAAAGTGGCATGGACGAATTGTCTATATGCCAGGGTGGCACAGAATTGTCTGTGATTAAAAACGGCTATATGCTTGGTTGGGGTGATGCATATCTTTCTGCGAAGGATTTTGGTCTTGAACCAATTCCTGCGGAATTCGCTTCTCCTACAAGTGGCATGTCTAAGGGAGAGTTTTCTCTCGCCATTTTGAAGGGTGAGGGTCCTGAGCCTTCGATTCAGATGGTTTTAGCCAATGCGGCCCTGCTATTCCGACTGGCTGAAAGGTCTACCTCTTTGAAGGAGTGCTATCTTATGGCGCGAGAAGTGCTCATGAGTGGCAAAGCCTTTGCCAGGATGGTTGAGATACGAGAAATGCTTCCGGCAAAATAGTCGGATGCAAACAATGGGACGGTCAATCTGCCAGCCGCCCCTTATTTTTTTATTTCTGATATAATTAAATATGAAAAACATTTTAAATAAAATATTCAAAAAAGACAAAAATATAATTATCGGAGCGATACACTTTCCGCCACTTTTCGGCTACAAAGATTTTCCAGGATTAGACGTGGCGCTTAAAAATGCCCTAGATGGTTTAAAATCATTTGAAGACGGCGGGGCAGACGGAATTATTATAGAAAATAATTACGATGTTCCGCACAAAATAATTGTTGATAAAGAAACCGTTAAAATGATGATTTATCTTGGGAGGGAGATAAAAAAAGCTATGAGAATTCCAATGGGAGTTAGTGTTTTGTGGAATGATTATAAATCGGCTTTATTTATAGCAAAAGAAATAGGAGCACAATTTATAAGAGTCCCAGTGTTTGTGGACAAAGTAAAAACAGATTATGGGGAAGTATTTGGCAACCCAAAAGACGTTTTAGATTGTCGAAGGGAGATGGGGGCAGAAAATATCGCATTGTTTACCGACATTCATGTGAAGCACGCCGAATTATTGGATAAAAAAACTATTGAATCGTCCGCGATAGAAGCAATAAAATTTGGCTCGGATGCTCTAATAATTACAGGCAAGTGGACAGCACGGGCTCCTATATTGGATGATTTAATTGTAGTAAAAAATACTGCGAAGAATTTCCCTATTTTAATAGGAAGTGGAATTGATAAAAAAAATATCAAAAAATTATTTGAATATGCAAATGGCGCGATAGTGAGTACTTCTCTTAAAGAAGGTAACAATGTAGACAGCGGACCTAACATCAAAAGCTGGAGGCAAAGGATTGATAAAAATAAAGTTGAAGAACTTATAAAAATTCTGAACTCGTAATTATGGACTCAAAAAAACAAATTATAATTGATGCTGATCCCGGGCATGACGATGCTTTGGCAATATTACTTTTAGAAAAGTCAGGACTTTTCGATATTAAGGCAATAACAACGGTTGCAGGGAACAGCTCTGTTCAAGATACAACAAATAACGCTAGATATGTTTTAGATTTAATTAAAAGCAATGCGCCGATTTATTCTGGTGCTGAAAAGCCGATAAGGAGAGAATTAATAAAAGCTGTGGTGCACGGGGAAGGAGGTCTTGCCGGAGCCGAAATAATAAAACAAGAAAAGCTAACAGAAAATGCTTCTGATAAAATTATTGAAATCGTCCGCAATAGTCCAAACAAAGTTTCTATACTCGCAATTGCTCCGGAAACTAATATTGCAGAAGCATTTATAAAAGATTTGGAGCTCCCATCTTTAATAAAAGAAATTGTAATAATGGGCGGAGCGATTTCTGTGCCAGGAAATAAAAATAGAGTGGGGGAGTTTAATATATTTGTAGACCCGGACGCTGCCGACATCGTTTTTAATGCAAATGTAAAGAAAATTTTAATACCATTGGACCTGTGCAACGAAGTATTTTTTAATATAAAAGATTTTGAAAAACTAAAAAAATCACCACTTTATGAGCCGATCAAAAATATGATGGGTTTTTACATTCAAGGCATCCAAACTTTTGAAAAAATAAGCGGTTCTTTAATGTACGATCCGTTAGCAGCTTATTATTTAATAAACCCGGGCGCATTTAAAACGGTACCAATGGATGTTAGAGTAGAAACTCAAAGCGAACTTACTCGCGGAATGACCGTTGCTGACAGAAGAAAGTGGGGCGATAAAAAAAACAACATTAATGTTGCTGTTTCGGTTGATAAAGAAGCTTTTGCAAGAGATTTCTTTGATATCTTAAACAAATAAAAAAAAGACTCTTCGTGGCCCACTTTTGTCGCACCTATTGACAGGGTTTTATAACCTGCTATACTTACTTTAGTTAAGTAAAGTGGGGTTAATTTTATGATTAGTAAATATGATTAATAAAAAAGATAAGAAAAAAATAAATGATTTAATAACTGCTGTTCTGGCTTTGAAAACCCGCGGAGAGGCGAGGCAGTTTTTGCGCGATTTGCTTACAGAAAAAGAGCTTGTTGAATTTGGCAACAGATGGAGGGCGGCAAGAATGCTGGCAAAAAAAGAATTATATCTAAAGATTCAAAATGAAACAGGATTAAGCTCAACTACAGTAGCCAGAGTTTCAAAGTGGCTGAACAGAGGCCGTGGCGGTTATAAGCTGATGCTGAAAAGATTAAACCATCATCACAATTTTTCTCCTTCTGGGAGAGGATTGTGTTGATATGATTTTTAATTGAAAAACTATGTCAAAGCAACCCCTTCCCAAAAGGAAGGGGTTTTGTTTACTGGCCCAAAATAGTAAACATAGTTCTTCAAAGAGGAGATTTACTATGAACAGTTTGGATGTGCGTTATCAAGAGAAGAGGGTTTTGGCCGGGCTCAAATACGGCATCATCGAAGCAACCACGAGTTGTCAGTGCTCCTGTCCAGGATGTTATATGGTCCGACGCAAGAAGCTGAACGGGGGCGAAATGTCTTTACGTCAGGCGGTTGCCGTCTTAGACAAATGCCGTGATTTCATCGGTGCGGAATTGGAAACCACGGATATTCTTGGAGGCGAGCCGCTTCTGTGGAGGCATCTCAAGAAATATATCCAAATCTTGTTGAATCGCAAGATTGCGCCGTGGATTTTTACGAACATGCTGGCGATAACTCCAGAGTTCGCCGAGTGGCTTTTTGAGAGGAAAGTCCACGTCACCGGCAAGCTCAATATCGACCCGTCAGATGACAGTCAGTTTTCTTTACAAGCCGATATGTTGGGTGGGAACGTGAAGTTGGCTGAAAAGCTTATCCAGTCAATTCAGGTTTTCAAGGATGCCGGATATTCCGATCCGCTCTTCCGCCTGCAAAATCTGATCAGGAAGTCCAATATTCCTTTCGTGCCAGGGTATTACCACTGGTGTTTGAAAAATAACATCGGCACAGATTTGGAACTCATGGGATCCGGAGAGGCAATCGATCAGGATTATTGGAAGGTTGCGCCAGGGCCGCAAGAGATTGCCCACATGATTATTAAAATCCAGGAGGTACGCAAGGATTTTGGACTGGGCTCCGCCAGGGTTTTAATGCCACATGTTTTCGGGAGCTGTCCATTCTACGACAAGGGGCTGTATTTCGCAGCAGATGGAAGCATCCGATCGTGCTCCAACAGCACGGAAACGTTGTCGCATATAGTCGACAAAGATCCGATTGGGCGGGCATGGAACTCTTCGTTGCTGTGCAGACGCAGGCAACTTTGCCAAGAGAATGTCGGCGAGCCCTGCCATTCCTGCAATAGGTGGGGTGAGTGCCGTGGCGGATGCCGCGCAACCGCCGAAGGTATGGGGAGTTCGTTTGCAGGCTATCCCCTTTGTCCGCTTCCTTATTTGGAGGCGAACGGGTAAAATAAAGGGAGAGGGTCATCTCCTCTCCCTAATTTTTTATGAAAAAATCTATTTTAAAAACTGCCAATAAAAAATTTAAAAATTTTATCAAAAAATATGATGGTTTTATCAACGTTGTTGTTGACGATTGGCGGGGATACAGATTTATTTTTGACACAAAGGATGTAAGAAGTTGTAAAAATAATTGTAAAAACTGTAAATTGCACCAATTATTAAAAGATGAAAAACCGGGGATTTTTGATGCCGGGTTATATCTTGCAAGTGCCGAAGACAAAAAGCTTTTTGGCAATCAGCGGTATTTGAATTGTAAAACCTTAAAACAGTATAGGGACGCCTACTGTAATTTCATACTTAAAAAAGTCACCACAAAAAAAGAGCTTACCGACGAACTAAAATTAGTAAAAAGATTCTCAATAATCTATTCTCGTTATGGCAATAAAAAAGCAAAGGAAAGAAGGATTAAAAATTTTATAATATCCAAATCGAAAATCGTGAAAATTCTTTAAGTATTGCATACTGTATGACCCCGATTTATTTACATTTTTGGCATAAAATGGCAGAATAAAAAATACTAATAAAAACATTGGATATGCAAAAAATATATCCGGATAAATTAAAAACGGGGGACGAGGTGCGAATTATCGCGCCGTCGCGTTCAAATGCAATAATTTCCAAAGAAACTCGCGATATTGCCAATAAGCGATTTGCTGAAATGGGGTTAAAATTGACTTTCGGAAGGCACATTGAAGAGTCGGACGATTTTGTTTCTTCTAGCATAGAGTCGAGAATCAAAGATATCCACGATGTATTTACCGATAAAAACGTAAAAGCGGTTCTAACTGTAATCGGCGGTTTTAATTGCAATCAATTGCTCAAATATATCGACTGGGAAATCATAAAAAATAACCCGAAAATTTTTTGCGGCTATTCTGATATAACAATATTAAACAACGCAATGCTAGCAAAAACCGGTTTAGTTTCTTATTCCGGGCCTCATTACTCAACTTTTGGCCAAAAGCTTCATTTTGATTATACTTTGGAATATTTTAAAAAGTGTTTAATGTCCGATGTGCCTTTTGAGATTAAGCCAAGTGAAAGTTGGAGCGATGATGCCTGGTACATAAACCAAAAAGAGAGGAATTTAATTAAAAATGATGGATTTTTGATTATCAACGAAGGCAAAGCATTGGGCACACTGCTTGGAGCAAACCTTTGCACGCTTAATTTGTTGCAGGGAACAGAGTATTTTCCAGATTTGGAAGATTCTATTCTTTTTATTGAGGATGATGAGGAGTCAAAACGCCATCATTTTGACAGAGTGTTGCAATCGCTTATACATCAGTCGTCTTTTAAAGGCGTTAAAGGCATTGTTATCGGCAGATTTCAAAATAAAAGCGAAATACCAGACGATATTTTAATTAAAATTATCAAAACGAAAAAGGAATTGAGCAACTTGCCGGTAATAGCCAACGTTGATTTCGGCCATACTTCACCGATGATTACTTTTCCAGTAGGCGGGGAAGCCGGTTTGGAGGTTGATAACGGAAAAATAAAATTGGAAATATTAAAACACTAAATATGAATGTTGAGGTGGAACATAGGGGGCTTTTGACCGAAGACGGGTTTAAAAAGCTAAATAAATTTTTGAAGAAAAACGGAAAATTCCTTGGAGAAAGGGACAGATTTTCGGTTATTTATTTTTTGAACGGAAAAACAGAAAATTTTGAAATAAGCCGAAAATGCATCAACGATTTGCGCGTGAGAATTACGAACAAAAAAGCAGAACTGGTCTTGAAGCACGGAAAATGGGGGGGGCAATGATGCCAGGAAAGAGTTTTCTTTTCCAATTGAATCAAAAAGTTTTGATGAAATGACAGAATTTTTAAATGCGCTCGGGTTTTATTACGGAGCTTTGCAGGCCACAAAAACTTTTCTTTTTAAATATAAAGGAGTTGAATTCGCGCTGGTTAGAGTTCTTGGCTGGGGCAACTATTTTGAGGCCGAAGTTGCAACCGAATCTAAATTTGTGAACAGGGCTAATCAAAAAATTTCTCTCTTATGCAGAGAGCTTGGGATAAAAACTATCAATCACAAAGATTTTATAAAGCTTTGCGAAAGCCTAAATAAGCGCCCGGGATTTAAATTTAATTTCAGGAAAGTTAATTTTTTAGATATCAAAAAGCGATTTAGAAAATATTTTTAAAATGAAAAAAGTAATTTTGGCATCACAATCCCCGAGGCGCATTAATTTGTTGAAACAAGTTGGTTTTGAATTTAAAGCAGAACCAAGTAGCTATGAAGAGGAAAATCATTTAGACATGGCGCCGAAAGATCTGACTGAATATTTATCCCTTAAAAAAGCGGAAGATGTGGCGGAAAAGTACAAGGGCTCAATTATTATTGGAGCTGACACGATAGTTTTAATAGATGGCGAGGTTTTGGGAAAACCCAAAACTCCGGAAAACGCCAAAAGAATGCTGGAAAAACTTAGCGGAAAAGCGCATTCTGTTGTAACCGGATTTACGATAATTGATGCAGAAACCGGAAAGCATGTTTCAAAGTCAATTGAAACAAAAGTGTATTTTAAAAAACTTTCAGATGAAGAAATAAACAATTACGTTGCGACCGGAGAGCCGTTAGATAAAGCGGGAGCTTATGCCATTCAAGGCAGGGCAGGGTTGTTTGTGGAAAAAATAGAGGGCGATTATTTTAATATTGTTGGTTTGCCAATTTTTGCTTTAGCCGACGAACTCAAAAACTTCGGTATAGAGATACTATAAAAACATTGACTTTTTGATGATAATATGTATTATAAAATTAGTACACCAGGCGAAAAAATAAGCACTAAAACCTAAGATTGCCCAATTAGAAGTTTATACAAACAACAAGCCGGCAATCGCGCCATATAAAAAGCGGGTTTTGAAATTGTAAGTTTTAAAGGGACTATTTTCACTTCATATCACGGAAGCAAAAAACCCGGAATGATGATAATCGCAAAAACAAATTAAAAAATATTTAAAACATATGCAAAAGAATAAGATTTTTATAATAACGTTGGTCATAGCGTTTTTGTTGCAGCCTTTGGCACCGGTTTTTGCTGAAGATGTTGCGGCTGAAGCAAACCTGGAAGATTCGCAGGTTGTTTTAGAAAGCGCCAGCACAGATGCAGCTGACTCCAGCTCTGCTGAATCCAAACCCGAAAATTCTGAAGCCGACGCGCCTGCCATCAAAGAAGATGACACCGCAGATGCGCAGGTTCAAAAAGCTGCGCAAACAGAAACCGAGCAAAAGCAGGCCGATGCTTCGCCCTTGCCCCAGAAAACGCCCCAAATTGATAAAAATACAGGAGCTCTAAGTTATGATTACCCAATTTCTGTTCCTCCGGGGAGAAATGGTTTTCAGCCTAGTTTAGCCCTTTTTTACAATAGTAATTTGGCCAGCCAAAACAGCATTTTTGGTTATGGATGGTCGATAAACATTCCCTACATTCAAAGGTTGAACAAAACAGGCACAGACAAGCTGTATGGTGAAAACTATTTTTATTCTTCTTTGGACGGCGAGCTGGCAAATGTGGGCGGTTCTTTGTATATGGCAAAAACAGAAAATGGCGCATTCAACAAATATACTTTTTTGAACAATCAATGGGTGCTTTTAGCAAAAGACGGAAAGCAATATAAATTTGGATATGGCGCATCGGCTCAGCAAAATGATCCGCAAAATCCAGGCAACACCTACAAATGGATGATAGAGGAAGCAAGGGACACAAATAATAATTATATTTCTTATGCGTATTCAAAAGATTCGGGCCAAATTTATCCTTTATCAATTAGATACACGGGCAACGGAGCTTTAAATGGAATTTTTGAAATTGAATTTCAGAGAACTGCCAGAACCGATAATTTTGTTTCATATGAAACAGGCTTTGCTGTGAAAACCAATTATTTAATAAGCGGAATTTTAGCTAAGGCAAGCGGCACACAGGCCAGAAAATATGATTTGTCTTATGTAAAAAGCTACAACTCAAGCAGGATGCTTTTGGGCTCTATAGTTGACTCTGGTTTGCCACCAACAACATTCAATTACCAGGCCGACAATTCTGGCTGGGTAATGGCTGATTCTTCCTGGAAACTGCCGCCAGCGCCAACTGGTCAATGGTATCCCGACGGGGGCAGGTTCCCTGAGTTTATTGATTTCAACGGAGACGGGCTTACAGATTTTTTCATCATTAACAATCTTGATCAAACTTTTGAGTATCTAAACACCGGCTCGGGCTGGGTGCGCGCCGGTTCTGTTTGGGACATCCCTCCAGCGCCAGAGGGGATCTGGAACTACGACATGAATGCGATTCCCAGGTTTGCAGACATTAACGGAGACGGGCTGACAGACCTTTTTATGGTCAATCCTGCTGACAAGGACTTTGAGTATCTAAACACCGGCAATGGCTGGACGCCAGCAGGTTCTTCTTGGAACATTCCTCCAGCGCCAACTGGTCAATGGTATCCCGACGGGGGCAGGTTCCCCCAATTTATTGATCTCAACGGAGACGGGCTTACAGATTTTTTCATCATTAACAATCTTGATCAGAGTTTTGAGTATCTAAACACCGGCTCGGGCTGGGTGCTTGATTCTTCCTGGGACATCCCTCCAGCGCCAACTGGTCAATGGTATTACGATAACAACAGGTTCCCCCAATTCACAGACTTTAACGGCGATAGTCTGACTGATATT
>CAYICD010000014.1:0-18092 GCA_964361855.1 uncultured Candidatus Saccharibacteria bacterium | reverse complement strand
CTTAACCGGGTCGTTTCTGTTCGCACCTCGCGCATTACTGCGGACGGGCATTACCCGCTACCTTGCTGCCCAAATTAGGCAAGTGTTCGGACTTTCCTCCCCCCGTCAAAATGCGTTAGCTTTTGTCGGGGAGCAATCACTCATCTTGCTGAGACATCTTTATAGTACCAATTTATTGACCTTTGTCAAGACGTATGGTAATATTATTATGAGTTTTTATTGTGTTGATCTTTACCAAAATATTTCCAATAGGGAAGGAAAAACGGATGAATCTTCTACCTTTGTTCCTAATGACCTTTTTTCTTGCGGTCTGTACGGCGACAATAAAGATACTCTCTGACAAAGTGCCGAGAACTGTAGCGCTCTTTGTGCAGTACTTTTTTTGTGCGGTCTACATGGTAGCATTCTGGATTCTCTTTGACCGGACCATGCTTTCGGCCAAGGAATTCTTTGTAATTGCTTTGGGCGTAAGCTCAGTAAACTATATAGGGGCTTATTGTCAGTGGGCGGCCTATAAGAACATGGCCAGGACATCCCTGTTTTCGCCATTATCGGGCGTGTTAACCATTGTGCTCTTTTGGATTTTTCTGAAGGAGTATCAATACTTAAGCAACTGGGCTTTGGTTGGCGTTGGTTTGCATTTGGTGGCAATTTGGATGTTTCTTTCCGCCAAAAAAGAAGTCCAAACTGCAAAGTCGGGGAGCATTAAGAGTTGGCTTTTTTTCATGGCCGGTATGGTAATATTCACCGGGATTCTTCATTTCATGATGAAAGTCTTATCCAAGGACGTACCCGAAACGCACTTCTTGCTCTGCTGGTATTGCGGGACATTCGGCTTTTCCGCATTTTTCTTCTTTGCAAACAGAAAAGCTAATGTCAATTACCTTTTGCGGCGGGAAAAAGTATTTTGGCTCCTGCCCGTTTGCAGTTTGGGCATTGTGGGCTATTTGGCTGCGCAGTATTGGGCATTCCAGACAAATTCAGGCACATTGGTCGCTTCGTATAGCGCCCTTAACTCTACATTCGTGCCGGTTATTACTGGCTGGGCGTTTTTCAAAGAGGCCAAGGCAATTAGCAGAAGGGAAATAGCTGGATTAGCATGCGGTGTTGTGGCGGCAGTTTTGATTATTGCCTCGCACTAACCGCAAGGTCGCTTCACGCGGCCTTTTTTTATACGGAATTTTAATTTGAAAAAATATGAAAAAAGATTTAATATAAAACATTGATATGGAATTACCTCCAAATCCCGGGAAAAATTTAATAATTGAAATAAATGGTCGCAGGTTTGCGCGCTATCCGGTAAAAACAAAACTGATAACGCCGCAAGACCATGACATTGCCTTAATCGTTGAGCAATATGCAAAAAAATATCTTGAAAAAGGAGACATCGTTTTTATTTCAGAAAAAGCTGTGGCCGTAACGCAGGGCAGGTCATACCCTTTAAAAGAAATTAAGGCCTCAAAATTAGCTGTTTTTTTGTCAAAATATGTGACCAAAACCCCCGCTGGAATAGGCTTGGGCTCCCCCCAAACCATGCAATTGGCCTTAGAAGAGGTGGGAAAGCCCAGAATGCTCCTAGCCGCATTTATAGGAGCTTTTGGCAAGGTTTTGGGCGTAAAAGGCATATTCTACCTGATTGCAGGGTCAGGGGCCAGGGCGATAGATGGGGCTGTTCCATACGCTATTCCGCCATATAATACCTATGTTTCGAAAGGTCCCATAAACCCCAACCAAGTTGCAGAAAAAGTGGCATATAGAATAAAGGCGTCTGTGGCAATTGTTGATGCAAATGACTTGGGCCAGAATATTTTGGGCGCAAGCTTTGGAGTGGACAAAAACCTTGTTTTAAAATGCTTAAAGGATAATCCATTAGGGCAGACCGACGAGTGCACGCCAGTTGGGATAATTCGAGAAATTAAATAAAAATGATTCAAACTTTTTTTAAAAAAATATCTGACCATACGGCAGAAAAAATAACCGCGGCGGCGCTGATAATTTCAGTGTCTTCGTTTTTGAGTTTTTTGCTGGGCTTGGCGCGCGATAGGTTGCTAACATCAAGCTTTGGCGCGGGCAACACTTTAGACGTTTATTACACGGCTTTCCGTATTCCCGATTTTGTGGCAATGGTTTTAATGATGGGCGCAATCAGCGTGGCGGTAATTCCAATTTTTACGCAGAATTTGGTGAAAGACCGCGAAAAAGCCTTCTCTTATTTTGCCAATCTTTTGAATTTGTTTTTGTTTGCTTTAATTATTATCTGCGCCGTTTTGTTTATTTTTACTCCGCAATTGGTTTCTTTAATTGCGCCAGGATTTTCTCCAGCCAAAAAAGAAACAACCGTTTTGTTAACGCGCATTATGTTTTTGAGCCCCATTTTAATGGGAGCTTCCAATATGATTTCTGCTGTGCTGATGGTTTTTAAGCGCTTTTTAATAACCTCGGTCTCTCCCATACTTTATAACTTGGGCAGCATTATCGGCATTTTGTTTTTTGTGCCGACTATGGGGATTTCGGGGCTGGCGTGGGGAATTGTTTTGGGAGCTGTAATGCATTTGGTAATTCAATTGCCGGCATTATTTAAAATTGGATTTCGTTTCCGAAAAATGTTTGATTTTTTTGATAAAGATTTTTTGCTTACTTTAAGGCTGACCATTCCAAGGGCAATTGGTTTAACCGCCACGCAAATTAACTTAATTATTGTAACTGCAATCGGGTCTTCGCTGGTTGCCGGAAGTGTTACGGTTTTTTCTTTGGCGAATGATCTGTCAGCCCCAATTATTGGTTTAATTGCCATTCCTTTTGCAACAGCTGTTTTTCCGGCGTTGTCTTTGGCAATTTCCAAAAACGACAAAGCAGATTTTTTACAAAAATTTTATTCTTCATTTCGGCAGATTTTGTTTTTAATAATTCCGGCCTCGGGTTTGGCCTATATTTTAAGGGCGCACTTGGTAAGGGTGGTTTTTGGGGCGGGGCAGTTTGACTGGACAGCCACAAAGCTTACAGCTGCTTGTTTTGGAATTTTTATGCTATCTCTTTTTGCCCAGGGCTTGATATATTTGGTTTCAAAAACTTTTTACGCAATCAAAAACACCTGGATTCCTGCCACGGTGTCAATTTTCAGCATTTTGGTTTTGCCGGCATTGGCATTTTGGTTTGTAAGGCTTCTGGCATATGAAAATTTATTTTCAAACACTGTTTTAAATATCTTAAGAATAGACCGCGTCCAAAACGCTGCTGTTTTGGGCCTGCCTTTGGCAATTTCAATTGATGCAATTGTGCAAATTATTTTGCTTTTAATCTTTTTAAAATTAAAGGTAAAAGAGTTGCAATTGCGGCCACTATTTATGTTTTTTGGAAAAGTTTTATTCGCCACAGTTTTAGCCACGCTTTTAACCTGGGGCATAAGGCAGGTTTTTGGCGGATATTTTGGAAGCGCCACGCTTTTAATTTTGTTTTTCCAGACAGCAGTTGTGGGCAGTTTGGGACTTTTAATTTATCTCTTGCTTGCCTATTTTATGCGCATCGAGGAAGTAAAACACTTGCAGGCGTATATTACGGCCCAACTCGGCTTTCAAAACGAAAAGAAAATATAATCATACAATGGTTATAAAATCCATTAGGGCAAAAAAATTGTCTCAAATAATTCTTTGGCTTGCGGTTTTGAGCCTAGTTTTTTATTCGCTTGTCAGAATTTATACATTTTTTTCAAACATTTACAGCGGAATAGACTTGTTCCTTGTCTTTTTGCTGCTGCTTGCCGAGGCGCATTCAATAATTCATTCTTTGGGTTTTATAATTTCTTCTGTCAGGTTAAAGAAAAGAGGAGTAAATTACCACAGAAAAGTGGATCTGGACAAGAGAAGCCTGCCGTCTGTTACGGTTTTACTGCCCGCAAAAAATGAACCCTTGGATGTTTTGGAATTAACATTTATTTCTGTTTCAAGTCTGGACTACAATAATAAAGAAGTGGTTTTTTTGGACGGTTCTGATGAAAAGTACACAGAAAAAAATAAGCAACTGGCAGAAAAATATGGCATTACTTATTACAAGCACGTTGTCCAAACCCACAGCAAAGCCCACTCCATAAACATTTATCTGCCAAAGGTTCAAACAAAATACGTTTCTGTTTTTGATGCAGACCAAAATCCAATGCCGGATTTTTTGCTTGAAACAGCGGCAATTGCGGAGTTTTCAGGAAACATTGCTTTTGTGCAGACTCCGCAATTGTACACAAATTTAAATATAAGCCCCGTTTCTTATGGAGCCGCTTTGCAGCAGTCAGTTTTTTACGAAACTGTTTGCGAATCAAAAAGCTCGGTTGACGCAATGTTTTGTTGCGGAACAAATTTTTTAATGCGGACAGAAGTTTTAAAAGAAGTTGGCGGTTTTGATGAAAATTCGGTTACAGAAGATTTTGCCTCATCTGTAAAAATCCATGCCTTAGGGTACAGGTCGGTTTATTTTAATCATGCCAGAGTTTTTGGGATGGCGCCCCAAGATTTGCAAAGTTATTTTAAACAGCAGTTTAGATGGGCGGTGGGCTCCACCGGAGTTTTAAGAGAACTGTTTTCAATGGGCGTAAAAGGCCAGTTAAAACTGACTTTTGCCCAGCTGTGGGAGTATTTTTTATCAGCAACTTATTATTTTACCGGCTGGTCGTTTTTTATTTTAATGATTTGCCCGATTTTGTATTTGCTGTTCAGAGTGCCTTCATATTTTGCCAACCCCTATTTATATTTGGCCGCTTTTATACCTTATTATTTTATGACTATGGCAAACTTTTATGTTACAATGAACCGCAGAAGCTACAAATTAAAAGATATTTTCACGGGCATTATAATGTCCTCTGTAAGTTTTCCGATATTGATGAAAGCTTCTGTTTACGGGCTTTTTGGCATTAAAACCCGGTTTCAAATAACAAACAAATCAAAATGGGGCGTTATGGGTTTTTGGAGCCTGTGGCCGTGGAATTTAATGATTTTTTTTGCAGCAGCCGCCATTTTTTACGGGATACTAACCATCAAAGAAAACCCTTACGCAATTTCAGTGAACATTGCCTGGTGCCTGTATCACATAGCTTTGCTTTTGAACATTTACCGTTTTAACAAAAAGCCAAAGTCGGCAAAAAGTTCTGTATTAAATTATACAAAATAATGAAATTAAATTTAAGGCAGGAAAAAATATTGCACGAAATAAGGCAGGCAAAAATAAAAGAGGAAATAGCAATTCCGCTTTACACCAGCCACATAAAAGAGGTTTTATTTTGGTCGGGATTATCTGAAGAAAAGAAAAAAGAGATTATAAAAGATTTGAAAATTTTAGAAAGGGAATCAGAAATCCACATTGCAATGCTAAAAAGGGTTGAAAAAATTTTTTTAAGAACCAAAAACAATGTTAAATAAAAAAGATTATTTAAATTATTTGGACCAAATTTATAAAGTTGAAATGGGAATGAAAAGGGAAGCCAAGGCTTTGATGGGTTTGATTAAAGATAAAGAGAGCCGGGAAATTCTGAACAAATTATTGGCCGATGAGATACGGCACATAAAAATTGTAAAGGAAATGATGAAAATAATCAAAGATTAAAAAATCCCCCGCCGCGGCGGGGGATTTTGTTTGTTTTTTATTCCACAATCAATTTACCCTTCATGCCCATTTGCCTATGGTTGTTCACACTGCAATAAAACTCAAAAGTTCCGGTTTTGTCTGCCACAAATTGAACCTCTCTTGTTCCCGGACCCTGAAACGGGTCCATTTTTACGTTAAACTCGTCAAGGACAAAGTTATGAAATCCGGAAACATTGTTGAAGGTTATTTTTACTTTGTCTCCCAAATTTACTTTAATTTCTGTAAGAGAAAAAGAAAAATTTTGTCCATCCACTGTAAATGATTTTTCAACCGGCGCAACAACATTGTTTTGCCCGTTGTTTTCTGAATTATTTTGCGAATTTTGGGGCGTATACGAAGGTTGCATGGCATAATATGCCAACCCGCCAATTATTAATAAAACAATAATCACTATTGCAACAACTAAAGTGTTCTTCATAAAATTTTTATTTAAATAATATTTTTATATACTATTTATACGCCAAGCAAGATAAATTTTTTTGTTAAAGCATTTTTATTTGACAAAATTTGGCAAAGTAGTAGCGTAAAAGCTGGGGCAGATATATGTTCCATAGTCCTTTAACATTTGAGGGGTGCAATATGACTAGGCCATGGAAAGAAGGTTATGCCGACGATGAACCGGTTTATCGGGGCGGCAGTGAAATTAGTGGCGGCGGGCCGTCTGGCGGTAAGACCAACCCCCCTAAAGAACCTTGGAAGCCACCGCGATTTGTAGAAATTATCCTTCGGTACATCATTCTTCCAATCCTTTGCATAGGCTCGTTAGTCGTAATTGGCTTGGCCGATTGGAGAATCTTGCTCGGTTTCCTGGTGGCGTTTCTATTCCTTTTGTGGTACTTCGGTTCGTTATTTTGGAATCGCCGAGCGTAGAGATTGGGGCAATAACTTGGTCTTTAACAATAGAAAGGGCCTGAACATGGGTCAAAATTGGACAGATTGTTTTGCATGCCCGACTTGTGGCTCATACCGGTGCCCGGAGGGTACTTGCTTAAAAAGCAATGAGCACGAGGAAGAAAACAGCAGTTCGGTGCAAGATACAGAGACGCCCGTCTATCATTTGGGCGAAGCTCCCCAGCCCGATGCGCCGGGTTGCCGAGGGATCTTCATAGGGTTGCTGATAGCCCTTATTGTTCTGGGAATTGTGGCATCGTTAGGCCTTTGGTACGCAAACGCGTAATCCACAAGGCTTTTTTTATTAAAAATTTACGTGATGTCCAACGCCTCACTTTGTTTTATAGTAGAATTATATCATAAACCCGAACAACCCACTAAGGTGTGGGTCGTTCCCGCCAAGGCAAAAGTGTGCTTGCAAAACCTGAAGTTATTCACAGATTAAGGGTTGACACTTATCCTTGGCAGACATAAAATTAAATGTCGCATTGAGTTATTAAATTTGTTATAATAAAAATATGGAGGCAGAAATAAAAAAACAAAATGGTCAATTTTTTACAAAAAATTCAGAATATATTCTGAATAATTTTGCCACGTTTGTAAAAAAGAAAGAGATTGTAGATCCTTTTGCCGGAAATGGAGACCTAATAAGATGGGCGACTAATAACAAAATAAAGAAAATTGTTGGTTTTGATATAGATGCCAGATATATAAACAACAAGGATGTTTTTTTAAATGACAGTATAAATAATCCAGGAAAATATAAATTTCTTCTGACCAATCCTCCATACCTGCATAAAAATAAAGCAAACATAGCTGTAAAGGAAAGATATTTTTCGGGCAAAAATGCAATATTTGAAGACCTTTACCAGGTTTCTATTTCTTCAGTTTTAGAATGTGAAGAGGGTATAATTATAGTTCCTTTAAATTTTCTCTGCGCAGAAAATTCGCAAAGAATAAGAAATTTGTTTTTCAGCAAATTCGAGATTTTAAAATTAAATATTTTTTCTGAGCAGGTTTTTGAAGATACAACCTACAATGTCATTTCGTTCTATTTTAGAAAGAAAAAAGGATTTTCGGACACAAATAGGGTTTCTGCTACTATATTTCCAGATAACAAGGACATTAATTTGACGCTAGAAAAAAGATTCAATTGGCAGTTTGGAGGGGAATTTATAAATAGGATTAAAAATACTAGAAACCATTTAGGCATTTTTCGGCTTACAGAGGACTACATGGAATCCGGAGAGTACAGAGTTGAATTAGCCTTTCAAAATATTAAAGAAAAGAGTCTTCTTCCTGTAAGTAGAAATTTTAAAAAATTAATGGAAAAGAATATTTTATTCTTGAGAGCTATTGATAGTAAAAATGGTAAGAAAATTCAGCTTGAAGACATAAGGGAATATGGGGTTTCTGGTCTCATCGGGAAAGATACTTCTCGAAATATGGCACATCTTATTTTCAAAAAGGAACTACCGATAAAGGAACAGATAGTTTTAATGAATGATTTTAATAAAGAATTGAATCATGAAAGAAATAAATACTCTTCGTTTTTCTTAACAAATTTTAGAGACAACAACAGAAAAAGAATCTCATTTGATTTGACTTATAAGTTTTTAAATTATATATATTTAAATAAGGCTAATTGTGCTAAAGAGCAGAAATTATTGTTTTCTTAATATAATATGAATAAATGGGTCGAAAAAAGTATAAATCTAGCAGATTCTAGTGGATACCTCGATAAATTGGCGGTGATATATCCAGTCAATTTAACTTTGGCAAGAACTATTGATCCTGTCGAACAAGAAAAAATTAAAGATTTATTTAGTCGCAAACGAACTAAGGAACTAATAAATGAGCTATTGAAGCTTGATAGATTTCCGATAGATGATCCGTATGTCGGATTTTTGAGAAAAGATAAGGAAGCGATAAATAAGAATCCTAAAACCGTTAAGCGCATAAGTAAGAGATTGTACAAAATGGGTTTGGAAAATTTAATAATGGGAGCTAGTAAAGAGAAGTCGCCGTCGCGGCAGGTAGGGCAGATGTTTAGAAGGTGGATTCATAAAATTGGATATCCTGTTTTGCCTAAAAGTGAATTCTTAGTTAAGGATGGAACAGCATTTTTAGATGGTGGGGATGCTGCACTGGTAAATTTTGCCAGAGAGGAGTTGGGATACAGTGGACAGAAGGGATTAGACGCTGTTTTAAAGGTGGGAGACAAATTTATATTAGCTGAGACAAAATTAATAACCACAAATGGTGGCACTCAAGATAAAAGTTTTAGAGAGGGAATCTCATTTGTTAAAGCTAAAGATAGAAAAAGAGATATAACTAAAATCGCAATATTCGACGGTGTTGTTTGGATTGTTTCCGAAAAAGTGAGATTGAATAAGAAAAAGAAACTTAGTCTATATGAATCAGTTACTAAATTAAAGAGCAATGAAATTGTGTTAAGTGCTTTGCTTTTAAAGGATTTTATTGAGGATATAAAATAAAGGATAGTAAGGGATGAAAAAATTTGACTACAATCAAGAGTGGAAATTTATTACAACGGAAACGCACAAAAAATTTTCTAAGTCCTACACGGCGAAAAGAGAAATTTTGTTTGCTTTGCAGGTTCTGCTTAGTCGGTTGGATTTTCATAATTATTTTGCGTTGAAGGAAATATATTGTAAAAATTAATTGAGGAATAAAAAATATGCCCGATGATGAGGGTAGAATTTTAGTGGTATTGTGCCCGGGTGACCCAACTTCTTCCCTACAATTTGAAGACCAACCGAAAAATACAGATTTGTATTCTGGGGGAGATATTCGCATGCGTGCGGCTAGTAAAATTGCACGTCAATATTCCTTGATATTTGTTGTTGGAGGTAATGAGAAAAAGATTAATGCAATGAAATTATTTTTAATGCGGCAAGGAATAAATCAGGAAAAAATCCTTAGACTTGAGTCGAACCCAGATACAAACGGTAATTTAAATGCTGTATGTAAAATTTTTGAATATTATGAAGGATTTAAAAAATATATTGTAACTATTTTATCTAACGAGTATCACGGACCTAGGATAGAAAAAATGGCAAAGGATATATTAACAAAAAATGAAATCAAATGGGAATTTATTTCCGCAGAAAGTGTCGTTAAAGAAGATTCAAAGATTATAGAAGAGATTTATAAAAAACAATTTAAAAAAAGAAAAGAATCTGAAAAACGAGGCATGGAAGATTGGGAGAACAAACGCTACAATGATCAAGATATAGCTCCGTGGCAATTTAAATCAATAATCAGAGACCAACTGTTATTAGATTGTTTTATGAAAAATGGTTCAGAAATAAAAATTAATTGAGAAATAGAACGTGACGATTCATAGGCAATTTATCGATCAAATAATTAAAAAAAGAGACGCTACTTTAAGCGAGCTTGTTGGCAAAGACGGATTGGGCATTAGAACAAAAGCTACGGATGTCGAGGAATTGATTGATCCACTAGATCAGATATTTTATACAATAGATTTTTTGCAAAAAAAGGACTAATCGAATGCAAAGAGGGGAACATTATTACAGACAACTTATTTGGAGTTGCATTGGGCAAGGATGAGGAAAAAATACATGCGACATGGTATTTATATGACAAATGGAAGACTGCTGCTGGATGGAATATAAAAATAAAACCAGGTCTAATTCATTTTAAAAATCAGGGATATAAGACAGACGCTCAATTAAGAGAAATAAATCAATTTTGGATAGCGATTTTTATAGCGTTACTTGCCTCTACGGCGACCGCTATGCTTACCGTTCTATTCGCTTAACAAATTTTTTAAATTTTAAAAATAATTTTATGGCAACTATAAAAAAGAAAATTTGGCCGGAGTATTTTGAAAAATAATTTTTAAAAAAATAAAAAATATAACATGGAAAAGGAAAAAGTTTGGGGAGTAGTTTCAATTGTCGCTTCGCTAATAGTTTTGTTTTCGGCAATGTGGGATGCGCGGATTTCAACGTTTGTTGCGTTTGCTGCGCTTTTGGGGCTGGGAGTTTGGCAAATAATCTCGCAACGAAAAGAAGAACATTCTGACATTCTCAAGAATGTCGGAATATCAAAAGATAAGCCGGATTTGATAGAAAAACAGGCAAAAGAAAAGGCAGAACATATGCAGAAGATTTTAAATTTTTTGGCGGGTAAAGAAAAAATAACAAACAATGAGGTTGAAAATTTGTTGGGAGTTTCAAATGCCACAGCTGAAAGGTATTTAAATGAATTTGAAAAGGAAGGAGTTTTAAAGCAGGTGGGCAAGACAGGGCATTACACTTATTACAAAAAGGCATAACTTTTAACAACTCAACGCGTTGAGGTGTTGCCTGCCGGCAGGCAGGGAATTTAAAAAAATGGATAAAACGGCTATTTTTGCATAGTTTTATTCAGTTGTTGCATAGTTTGGTGATATATGCTAAGATAGAGTATATGGAAGAAAAACTATTAAATATAAGAGAAGCGGCCGAAATTTTGGGCGTTTCTTTAGACACTCTGCGTCGCTGGGATAAAAGCGGTAAATTGACTGCAATAAGAAAAGAAGGCGGAGTGCACAGATATTATCGCGAAAAAGATTTGGAAATTTTTTCCAGTGAATTTTTGAGTTTAGCTTCCGAATGGATCCAGAATGGCTCTGAATTTCCTGAAAGGTTTTATTGCGCGACCAGTTCTATTTTTAATGCCAGACTTACAAAAATGGAGAATTTACTTATACAAAAATCTGGTTTTGAAAAGTTGTATTCTTTGATTACTCTCATTGCGGGAGAGATTGGAGACAATTCTTTTGCGCACAATATCGGGAAATGGCCGGATAAGCCCGGAATTTTTTTCGGGTATAATTTGGACAAGAGAGAAATTGTGTTGGCTGACAGAGGGTTGGGAATTTTAGAAACTTTGAGACGGGTTAAGCCGGAACTTGCAAACCATGCCGAAGCTGTAGAGGTTGCGTTTACTCAATTTATTTCTGGCAGAGCGCCGGAAAAACGTGGAAATGGTTTGAAGCTTGTCCGTGAAGTTATTTTGGCAAATCCGATAGATTTATTTTACACAAGCGGAGATGCGGAAGTCCGCATGGCAGGTTTTAAAAAAATATTTCGTGTCACGCGTGGCCAGAATGTTGTGAGGGGGTGTTTGGCAAAAATAAATTTTTAATAATTTTAATAAGAAAATATATATAGCATATAATTAATCTTGCGGTCGGAATATAAAAATAAATTTTTATTATTCCTCCCTTATTCATAATTATGAAATTGCAATTAGAAAAATTTGGGAAAACATTAATTTCCAGAGAATTGGGAAGCGAAGCTTTTAAGGCCTTCCAGTCAACTTTGCGCGAACTTTCAGAAAATGATGAATTGGAAATAGATTTTTCTGGAGTTTTAACGCTGTCACCGTCATGGGCCGACGAATTTTTAACCCCCCTGTTTAATCAGTTAAATGATAAATTAATACTTTTGCCGAGTGATAATCTTTCAGTTCAAGCAACGCTTAAAATTCTTCAAGAGGCAAATAAGCAGACGTTTAAGGTAAAATCTTAGAAAAAGATAAAATATGAAAGAGGGTGCTGTCAAAAAAATTGTAAAAGAGGCGTATAAGGAAATTGCTGTTGCCGGGGCAGGTTGCGGGTGCAGTTGTGGATGTAATAGCGCAAAAGACATTTCAAAAAGCATTGGGTACACAAATGAAGAGCTAAAAATTGTGGGCAAGGCAAACCTGGGGCTTGGGTGCGGAAACCCTTTAGCTTTTGGAAAAATAAAAGAAGGTGATGTTGTCTTGGATTTGGGGTCTGGCGCCGGAATTGATGCAATTTTGGCTGCCAAAAAAGTTGGTGAAAAGGGAAAAGTTATTGGGGTGGACATGACAGAAGAAATGATTGAAAAGGCAAAAGAAAATGCTGCGGCGCAGGGCGTAAAAAATGCAGAATTTTTGCTGGGGGAAATTGAAAATTTGCCCTTGCCCGACAACGCGGTGGATACAATAATTACAAATTGCGTGATAAATTTGACGCCCGACAAAGCAAAAACATTTGGCGAGGCATACAGGGTTTTAAAACCGGGTGGAAAAATTTATTTGTCAGATATTGTTTTACTAAGTCAGCTGTCAGAAGAACAAAGAAACAACAAAGAGCTGATTTCAGGATGCGTGGCGGGCGCTTTGTTGCGAGATGATTATTTGGGCAAAATAAAGGGCGCGGGGTTTTCTGTGAAAGTTTTGCATGAAAATACAGAAATCTCAAAACAGCAGTATAATGGCATGCCCGTAGAAAGCATAATGGTGGAACTGACGAAATAAAAATTATTTGCGATATCATTAGAGAATATAATTAAAAACAAAAAAGATGGAGATTTCAATTTTTTTGGCGCAATTTTGGGGAAGCCTTTTTATGATTCTGGGAGCCATGGCCATTGGCGCAAAACTTTTGGGCAGAATTATAGAATACACAGAAGATAAAACCATTACCATATCTACAGGATATATCACCTTTTTGCTGGGGCTGATGACTGTTGTTGCGCATAATGTTTGGGTGTGGGACTGGCGGGTGGCCATTACCATTTTGGGATGGGTTACTTTGTTTAAAGGAATTGAAAAAATTGGGTTTCCAGACCGCGTTAATAAAAAAGCCCAGATGTTCAAAGGCGGGCAGATGATTTGGGGCGGTGTTATATTTTTAATTGGCGCTTTTTTCTTTTGGATAAGCTTTAATTTTTAATATGGCAGAAAAAGAACAAACATACATATAGGATCTGAAGTAGACATAGTATTAAAAAAAAGACCAGCCGACGGGCAAGTGGGCAGAGCGCAAAAAATTTACCCGGAATACCAGGAGGGGCTAACATAGATTCAGTAATTTGTAGTATAATTAATTAGTAATTAATAATCCGCCAACCGGCGGAAAGAAATATATGAACAAAAAAATATATTTTGCGGTGATTGCGGTTTTAGCTTTGGCGCCGAGTTTAGTTTTGGGAGCTACTTTTCGCACCGGCCAAAATTATTATTTGGATTCGGGAGCCACAATAAACGACAACTTATATGCAGCCGGAGGAATGGTGGGTATTTTAGGAACAGTAAATGGCGATGTAATTACAGCCGGAGGAAGCATTTCAATTTCTGGAAATGTGGCGGGAGATGTAACGGCTGCGGGAGGCAATTTAAATATTACAAGCAATGTGGCAGGGGACTTGCGGGTTGCGGGCGGGAATATTTTTGTTTCAAATTCGGTTGGCGGAGATTTGCTTGTGGCTGGCGGGCAGATTAGCGTTTTGCCGGGAACCTCGGTTGGCAAAGATGCTTCAATTGCCGGAGGGGTGGTTTATATAGACGGCACAATAAACGGCAATTTATCGGTTGCGGCAGAGGAGATAAAGCTGGGGCCGAGCGCCGTGATTAGCGGAGATTTTGATTATTATTCTAAAAAACAGGCAACATTAGAAAATGGGGCAAGTGTAAGCGGAGCAACAAACTTTCACAAAACAACAGTGCCCGTTGCCGGAAAGGCCAAAAAGGCAGTCCTGTTGGGATTTTTGGGCATTGCCTGGATTGTAAAATTAATTACAATTATTGTGGCAGGCCTGGTCATGATTTATTTTTTCAAACCTCAGGCAAGCGCCATTGTTAAAAAATCTGTTTTGAATTTTTGGAAAGAAGCGTTGAAAGGGTTTGTTGTGCTTATTGTTGTTCCCGTGGCTGTGATTTTGAGTTTTGTTACGATTTTGGGCTCGCTTTTGGGAGCTGTTGTTTTGCTGGCTTATATTTTATTCATTATTATTGCTTCGGTTGTAAGCATTTTGCTGTTTGCAAAGCTTTGCCTGAAATATTTATTTAAGAAAGAAAATTATGAATTAAACTGGTGGGTTGTGGCGGTTTCCGCTTTGGTGTTTTCGCTGGTTTCTGTGATTCCGTTTGTTGGGTGGATTTTTGCCCTTATTATTTTTCTTTCTGCGCTTGGAAGCACTTCTGACTTTATTTATAAAAAGGTAAGAGGATAAAAACATGGCAACACATGAAGGCGGGGGAAGCGCGGTTTATGGGCTGGGGCTCATTGGCGCTTTGATATATTATTTGATGCATTCAACAACTTTCTGGACGGCAATTGCGGGAATTTTAAAAGCCATTGTCTGGCCGGCTTTTCTGGTTTATGAGGCCCTGGCATTTTTTGCAAAGTAATATAAAAGAAACAAAAAACCGCCCTATGCGCTTTGCGCCGGGCGGTTTTTTTGTTTGTTTTTAAGATCTTGACAAGGGCGTTTAATTGTCCTAAAATAAGGGTTGGTATGGTGCGTTGCCATAACCATCAGCATCTTTGACAAAACCTACGTGAAAGGGTTTTATAATGGGCGCGCCTGGTTCTGGAGTTCCGCATTTCTACAGTCATCGAGAGTTCATGTCTTGGGCGATGAGAGATCCAGTGGCTGAGTTGAGAAGGCCTTCGGATCCGTTGGCCGAATTTAGGCCAAAGAGGATTTCTTCGCTCCCTCTTTCGCCTCCCAGTTTGTCCTCAAGTGATTCACTCTCTGAATTATTGAAGCGGCTCAATAGTGGGTCAAGGAGAAGAGACGACGATTGAGTGTCTGTTATGTAGTCCTTTTTTTGGAGGTGTCTTATGTCGCAAGATAGTGGTGGGTTCGGAGGATACAACCCTCCTCCGAGTGGCGGTTCTGGTTTCAAGCCAATTGGCAACGGTGGCTTCGGAGTGCAACCGTTGGGGTCTACGCCGTTGGGCGGAGATCTGCATGAGACTTTTGGAGTTAGCAGGAATGGAGACATTCTTCGTGATCACGTCACGATTCAACTCCCTGGTTTCAGGCCCTTCCATTTGGACCCGTGAGTCCAACGGCCGTGTCGTCGTAGACGACAGATTTTAATGTGAAATCTAACGGTTTCACATGCCTCAATGAGTTGAAATTCAACTCGGCGAGGCTTTTTTATTGATTTTTTTGCGAGAGGTTGACTTTTTTTATGCAAAGGAGCAATGTAAAATATAATAATTAAATAAGCTAAATTTATGAATCCAATTTTTGCGTTTTCGGCGGCGCATCCGTATTTAACAACCCTTTTTTGGATTGTCTTGGCATATATTCTGGCATCGATAAAACAGATAAACCAGTATGAAAAAGGAGTAAGATTCATGCTGGGAAAATATACCGGCGTAATGGAGCCTGGCTGGAGGCTGGTTTTTCCAATTATACAATCCTTTCGTAAAGTGGATTTAAGGATAAAGGCAGTTGATGTGCCAAACCAGGAGGCAATTACAAAAGACAATATTTCTGTGAGCGTCAACGCAGTAATTTATTATAAAATAGCAGCAGCCGATAAAGTTATTTTGGAAGTTGAAAATTTTTATTATGCAATTTCCCAGCTGGCCCAGACAACCATGCGAAATGCGGTTGGGCAGGTTGATTTGGACGGGCTTCTGTCGCAAAGAGACAAAGTTTCTGAAAACATCAGGGCAATTATAGACAAAGAATCGGAGCCATGGGGAATTAAAGTTTTGAATGTTGAGCTAAAAGACATAACTTTGCCAGAAGAAATGAAAAGGGTTATTGGAAAACAGGCCGAAGCTGAAAGAGAAAAACGGGCAATAATTATTAAAGCAGAAGGAGAAGTAATTGCCGCCGACAATATGGCAAAAGCAGCCGGAGTTTTGGCAGGTTCAACAGGAGCTTTGCATTTAAGAACCTTGCAATCAATAAATGATATAAGCTCTGACCAGTCAAACACAATTGTGTTTGCCGTGCCCCTGGAGGTTTTGAGGGCCTTTGAATCCTTCGGCGCGGCTCAGGACAGGTCTTTTGGAAAGAGTCAAAATGTGCCGCCCGTGCTGCTGCCAAAAGAAGAAAACAAAAATCAGCAATTGCCTTTGGCTCCGCAGCCTCAGCAGCCGGTTTAGCTTCGTTTTTTTAAAGCCCCCGCCGCGGCGGGGGCTTTTGTTTAGGCGAGTGGCATTGACATATAAAAATATGTGTTATATTATAAAAGTGAAGCAACTAACTGTTCGTTGAAAGGAGCAATTATGAGGGCGACCAAGATTGTGAAGACATTCCGGCTTGATGACGGTGAATTGGCGACGCTACGCTATCCGCGATTTTCTGACTGGCCTGACATGCTGAGCGAGGCAAATGCCTTATTTAGAGAAAAAAAATCATTTATTTTTTCTCGACGTAAGATGAATAGAAAGCAAGCCCGCAAATGGGTACGCCAGATCCTCTTAGCCGTGAGAAAAAGACAGGCTGTCAGCTTGTCGGTGGAAATTCGAGGCCGCGTGGTCGGAGGTGCAGGCGTTTGGAAGTCAGAGTATGCGCCGGGCCGAGGTGAACTCGGGATTGGTTTCCGGAGCAAGATGCCTTACACTGGCGAGAAATTATGGGGCAGGGGCATTGGCACAAAATTGTTGCGCGCTATTTTGCGCGAAGCCAAGAAGGTCCTGAAAATTAAGGTCGTCAGGCTGAATGCATTTGTCGCCAATCATCGCGCATTGGCACTTTACCGCAAGTTCGGTTTTAAGGAAATTTGCCGATTGCGGAGGGAGAAGATTTGCCACGGCGTGATGCGTGATCGTATTTACATGAAAAAGCACGTAGGGTGATTAATGGCTCTTGCGAGCACGGACTCCGCAAGAGCTTTTTTGTTTATGCTGAGTTTGCTGAAGCGATTGATTAAAGCGTATTTTTTTGATAAGATATTAGCATATGAGTCAAGAGAATATACGAAATTTTTCTATTATTGCCCACATAGACCATGGAAAGTCCACCTTGGCCGACAGAATGCTGGAATTGACCCACACAATTGATGCAAAAAAAATGATGCCTCAGTTTTTGGATTCAATGGATTTAGAAAGAGAAAAGGGGATTACCATAAAACTGAAAGCCATCAGAATGAAGTATAATTTTGGCGGTAAGGAATATATTTTGAATTTAGTTGACACGCCTGGGCACGTGGACTTTTCTTATGAAGTTTCGCGAAGCATGGCGGCTGTGGAGGGAGCTGTGCTTTTGGTTGACGCAACGCAGGGAATTCAGGCTCAAACCTTGGCAAACTTGGAAATGGCAAAAAAGCAGAATTTAGTTATTATTCCTGTGGTGAACAAAATTGACTCGCCAATTGCAAAAGTTGATGAAACGGTTTTAGAATTGGCAACTTTTTTGAATATAATGCCGGAAGAAATTTTAAAAATTTCAGCAAAAGACGGAACAAATGTTGAAAAAGTTTTGGCAGCTGTAATCCGCGATATACCTGGGCCCTTCGACACGGCTCAGGGCAAAGATAAGCCCTTTCGGGCGCTTATCTTTGATTCTGAATATGATTCTTTTAAGGGAGTTATTGCTTTTATTCGAGTTGTTGACGGCGAAATAAAAGCCAACGATAAAATTGAATTGATTGCGGCAAAAACTCCGGCCGAAGTAAAAGAGCTTGGATATTTGAATCCGGCATTCTTAATGCAGCAAAAACTGACAAGGGGCGAAATCGGGTATATTGCAACAGGAATTAAAGAGCCAGGAAAGGTGAGGGCCGGCGACACAATTACAAAATTATTGCCGCCTGCT
>CAYICD010000013.1:0-20864 GCA_964361855.1 uncultured Candidatus Saccharibacteria bacterium | reverse complement strand
AAAAGAGGTTTTCAGCCTCAAAGAATTTTAAACAGGCTTTATAAATTTACAAACTTACAAAAATCTTTTCACTTAAACTTATTGGCATTGGTTGATGGGATTCAGCCAGAAATTTTATCTTTGGGAGATGTTTTAAAATATTTTATTAAGCACAGAGAAGAAGTTGTCACTCGTAGAACAAAATTTGATTTAGAAAAAGCTAAAGAAAGAGCCCATATTTTAGAAGGCTTGATGATTGCATTAAAAAATATTGATGCGGTTATTCAAGTGATTAAAAAATCTGCAGACAAAGACGAAGCAAGGACAAACTTAATGAAAAAGTTTAAGCTGACTGAAAAACAGGCAGTGGCAATTTTGGAAATGAGGTTGCAAACATTGGCCGGATTAGAAAGAAAAAAAATTGAAGACGAACTAAAAGCAATTTTGGAGCAAATAAAAGAATTATTGGCAATTTTAAAGAGCCCCGAAAGATTAAAATCTATTATAAAAAAAGAATTTTTGGAAATGAAGGAAAAGTTTGGAGACAAAAGAAGGACAAAAGTTGTAAAAGGAAAATTGGGAGAAATTACAGAAGTTGATTTGGTTCCTTTGGAAGAAACAATTGTAACCTTAACCACCGGCGGATATATTAAAAGAATCAATCCGGCCACTTATAAAATCCAGAAACGCGGGGGCAAGGGAATTATGGGAATGAAAACCATGCAAGACGACATCGTTGAGCATTTCCTTTGCGCTTCAACCCACGACAATTTAATGTTCTTTACTGACTCTGGGAAAGTCTTCCAGACCCAAGTTTATGAAATTCCCGAAGGCACAAGAGTGGCGAGAGGCAGGGGACTTTTGAACTTTTTAGAGCTTTCAACGGAAGAAAAAGTTTTATCTTTAGTGCCCACAGTAAAAGACGAACTTCATAAATATCTTGTAATGGTTACCAAAGACGGCACAATAAAGAAAACCGCTCTGGAAGAATTTAAGAATGTGAGGAAATCGGGAATTATAGCAATAAAACTGGACAAGGGCGACCTTCTGCGCAAAGTTGTAAAAACAACGGGCGAAGACGACATAATTTTAACTACAAAGCATGGAATTGCCATTCGCTTTAAAGAAAAAGACATAAGGGCAATGGGCAGGGCGGCTGCCGGCGTAAGAGGAATCCGTCTGAAAAAAGAAGACGAAGTAATTTCAATGGATGTAATTGCAAACCCCAAAGCCCAAACCCCAAAGCCCAAACAATGGCTTTTGGTGGTTATGGAGAACGGATATGGCAAGAGAACCGAAATTTCGCAATACAAAGTGCAAGGCAGGGGCGGGTCGGGAATCAAAACAGCAAACATTACCTCAAAGACAGGCGGCATTGTAATGGCATGCATTTTAGAGGACATCGCCAACGATGAAGACCTGATTGTAATTTCAAGAAAGGGCAACGTTATAAGAACAAGCGTAAAATCAATATCTTTGCTGGGCAGGGCAACGCAGGGGGTAAGGATAATGCGTTTGGACGAGGGCGACAAAGTTGCTTCAGGCGCGTGCCTGAAAGATTGACCCCGTTATTCAACGGGGCAAGACTTATCCACAGCTTGCATCTTGTTTTTCTGGTATAATAGAGTAATTATTTCATGAATAAGAAAATAGCTTTTTTTGTTGTATCGGCAGGCCTCTTTGTTTTGGCTACAGGGGCTTTCGCAGCGGGAGTTCAAATTGAAAACCCCTTAAGCGGTGTCAATAATTTTTGCGACCTTTTCAAAAAAATAGGCGATGCTATTGCATTAATCATCGGAGCTTTAGGGACTTTAATGCTGATAATTGCTGCAATACGCTTTCTTACGTCAGCTGGCAGCCCGGAAAAACTTACAGGAGCCAAACACGCGTTATTTTATGCTATAGCAGGAATAATTCTTGCGCTGGCGGCAGGGGCCATAGTGAATGCAATTATAATCGCCATCAATGCAGCGGGCGGACAATGCCCGATATAAACAAAATTTACCAAAATAATTTACAAGCTAAAGGTCGATTTTCTAGACAAAACAAAAAAGACAAATAAATGAACAAAGGAAATTTAGCAAAAATCATTATCGCCGGCGCCTTGTTGCTTCCAATTGCGGCATTAGCTGTAGATGCAGGCACGCCTCCAGCAGGAGGGTTAAACATCAGCGGTCTTTATAACGCAATTAAAATCGCCGCCTGGTCTGTCTTCGCAATAGTCGCGCTGGTTATGTTTGTTATCGCAGGCAGCTTGTTCCTCACTGCAGCAGGCAGCCCTGAAAAAATCCAACAGGCAAGGCAGGCGTTTTTGTGGGGAATCGCCGGAGTGGTGGTTGCAATAATCGCATATTCAGCATTGACATTGGTCGGCAGCTTGCTTGGCCAGTAAGCAGAAACGAATTTTGTTTATCACCCGCCACCCCCGCCCAAGGCGGGGGTGGCGGAGTTAACCTAATTTAAATGAACAAAATAACCGAAAAAATCTTATTTTTATATCTGATAGGCGTTGCGACATCTCCCTTATCTGCAAATGCCTTGGATTATACCCAGCCAAAGGGCGGGTTTACAACCGTACAAGGCTTAATGAATTATATAATAACTCCTGTATGGGAGGTTTTTGCAGGTCTTGCGGTAATAATGCTCGTTGTCGCTGGCATATTATTTCTTGTTGCTAACGGCGACCCAACCAAATTAACCCAGGCAAAACATGCTTTTATTTGGGGATGCATAGGCATTGGAGTGGCGATAATAGCCTTCTCCATAACAGCCATACTAAAAACGTCTTTAGCTGAATAAACGCTATAAAAAATGGCAGATTTAAAACAAATTATAGACAATCTTGTTAGTCAAATAGTTTGGCCAGTTTTTGTTGGATTATCTGTAATCATGTTTATATATTCTGGTTTTATGTTCCTCACAGCTAACGGCGACCCAAATAAAATAACACAAGCAAAACAAGCTTTAATTTGGGCTATAATCGGAATAGGTCTTGGAATTTTGGCATATTCTATACCGGCAATTCTCAAAAATGCTTTAAACGCTTAACAAAAAGTGCTATTTAGCACTGTTTTTTTGTTGCGAAAATAGTTTTCTGTGTTATAAATAATATATAATTACGCGGGTATGGCGAAACAGCAGACGCGCCAGCCTTAGGAGCTGGTGGGAGAAATCCCGTGAGGGTGCAAATCCTTCTACCCGCACAATTGGGTTCGTCAGGTCATACGACCTGACGCCCAGTCGAATGACTGGGCGAGTCCTCTCGGGAGCACAAAAAAACAGGGCCTTGCGCCCCGTTTTTTAGTTTAAGTTTTATGCTTCTTTCGTTTCTATTTTGGGAATGGTAATCGTTAAAAGCCCCTTGTCCATTTGCGCATTGGCATTTTCAACATCCAGGTTTTCGGGCAAAACCACTTTTCTTGAAAACGGCCCCCAATAGCATTCCTGATAAAAATAGCTTTTTTCGGGGTGCAGGGCAGGGCTTTCCCTGTTGCCCTTAATCACCATCATATCTTTTTCAACGGAAATATCCATGTCTTTTATCTGCACTCCCGCAATGGCAGCCAGCACTACAAAATCTGAATTGGTTTCATATATGTCTACGACAAGCTCGCCTTCACAATTGAAAACATCGCTTTCTTCTGCAACCCCTTCTGTTTTTTTATCTAAATTCTTTTTATCTTCTTTAACTTTTAATTTTGCCATACGTTCTGTAAAATTTTAAAATTAACTGCGACTTTTATAAAACTTACATATGCTTTTCATGCTCTTTACTTTATTAAAAGCCGAAAACACAAAAATTGCAAGACCCGTGAGTATGGCTATGGGCAGCAAAAACTGCAGAGGCCCCCTAAAACCCATTATCGAAAAATCGTAAAGGCCGTGAAAAAATGTGGCGATAAATATTCCCAAGAAAACAAGTCTTATTTTCTTTTCTGTTTCACAAAAAGCCAAAGCCATAAAATATCCTATTACGCCAGAACATAATGTGTGCAAAAATGTAGCGCCCAAGAAACGCACCAGGCTTACAACAATTGTTCTGTTCAACGCATCATTGAATGAAACGACGTCTATGGGGGAAAACAGGTAAAGAATATTCTCTAAAGCGGCAAAACCCAAGGCGGCTATCACCATGTACAGCATTGCATCTACGGGCTCATCAAATTCATAATGTGTAAACACCCTGAACCTTACAACCAGATACTTAAAAATTTCCTCCGAGAAAGATATTATCAAAAACCAGTAAATCGAAACTGCAATGATTCCAAGGGGTTGCAAATTTGAAAAAGACGACCTGAGCAAATAATTTAAATCCGGCAATCCAAAGCCTGCCAATGATATATTAAGAACTTTTTGCAAACCTATTTGAACAAAAAAAACAGGCAGGGTGATTGCAGCTCCCCAGATAAAAATCCTGATAATCATTTTCTTGGATTCTGGGTGGACATCTTTTCTCAGGTAATAAGAAAGCCACATCAAGCTGGGAAAAATTCCAAACATTATAAATATAAATAAACGAAAATAATCCATTGGCTCTAATTTTTTAATTTGGCCATTCTTCAACCATCAAACATTTTTGCTTGTCCTTGACGGGCAACTGCTGATAAATTTCTTCGGTAATAAACGGCATAAAAGGATGCAGAATTTTTAATGATTCAGACAAGAGGTGCAGCAACAAATACTGGCTTACTTGATTTTGTTTGTACTCTTCTATAATTTTATCACAGAACGTATGCCAAAAATAATGGTAAATTTTTTCTGATGCAGAATAAAACTTAAAATCGTCCATCTCTTTCGTTATTTGCTTTGCCAGCTTCTCGAATTCTTTTATTCTTTTTTTGTCCCTGCCTGCCGGCAGGCAGGTTTTGCTTGCGTCGTAATCTTGTGTGTTTATTAAAACAAACCTTGAGGCATTCCAAATTTTTGTGGAAAAATTTCTGTATCCTTTTATTTTATTTTCATCTAACGGCAGGGAGGTGCCTGGCGTGTTTCCCACAACCAAAGCCATCCTTAAGGCATCTGTACCAAATTTTTCGGCTAGTTCCAGGGGATTTATTACATTTCCTTTAGATTTAGACATTTTTTGACCTTTTGCATCTAAAACCAGTCCGTGCAAATAAACATTTTTAAATGGAACTTCTCCTGTTGCATAAATTCCCAGCATTACCATCCTAGCAACCCAAAAAAATATAAGATCCCCTCCCGTTTCTAAAATATCCGTGGGATAAAAAGTTTTAAAATCTTTTGACGCTGGAAAACCAAGCACGGCATATGGCCATTGCCCCGAAGAAAACCAAGTATCAAAAACCTGTCCGTCTTTGTCATCTGGAATTGGTATTCCCCAGACAATTTGCCGTGAAATGTTCCAATCCATTATATTTTTTAGCCAATGCAAAGATATCTTTTTATAATATGCGGGAATAAATTTAACTTTATTTTTTTCTATAGCTTCAATTGCAGGCTTTGCTAAAGGTTTCATTCTAATAAACCACTGGTCTTTTATTTGAGGCTCAATTAACGAGTTGCACTTGTAGCAAGTTTTTACAATGTGCTTATAATTTTCTTCAACTTTTTCAACCAGCCCTTTTGACTGCAATTTTTCAATTATTTTTGGCCGGGCCTCCAAAATTTTCATTCCAGAAAACTCGCCGGCAATGGGCAAAAGCTTGCCCTGAAAATCAATTATCTGCTCTTTTTCTAAATTATGCCGTTCTGCAATTTCAAAATCAGTTGCATCATGCCAAGGCGTTATGGTCATAACTCCCGTGCCAAATTCCATATCTATTGCCTCGTCTTTTATCACAGTTGCTGCAATCGGCCCATTTATCCATTCCAAATTAATTTTTTGGCCGTCTTTGTAGTCTTTGTATCTTTTATCTTTTGGATGCATTACCACATATTTATCTCCAAATTTTGTTTCAGGCCTGGCTGTGGCAATTGTAAAAGGCCCGTATTTTAAATAATAAAATTTATCAGCTCTTTCTTCGTCTTTTGTTTCCAAATCCGATAGGGAAGTCTGGTGCTTTGGACACCAGTTAATTATTTTTTTGCCGTTGTAAACCAAGCCGTCTTTTTTGAGCTTTTCAAATGTTGAGTAAACCGTTTTTACTATATCTGAATCCAGTGTAAACTTTTCTCTTGACCAGTCGCATGAAGAACCCATTCTTTTAACCTGCGATTTTATATTTTTTTTATTCTCTTCTGTAAAATCCCAAATTTCTTTGTAAAGCTGGTCTTTTTGAATTTGAAATCTTGATTTTCCTTCTTTTTCCAGTTTTTTTTCATAAACAACCTGCGTTTCAAAGCCAGCGTGGTCTAGCCCCGGCAGCCATAAAGCCTTAAAACCTTTCATTCTTTTATATCTTGTCATTATGTCTTCAATGGTCAAAACCAGAGCGTGGCCTGCGTGCAGGTTGCCGTTGGCGTTTGTGGGAGGCATTATTATTGTAAAAGGTTTTTTATGCCTTTTGGGCAAGTTATCCGGATTAAAAAAGCCAGACTTTTCCCAAAGTTGGTAAATTTTGTCCTCAACCTCTTTTGCGTTGTATTGCGGCGGCAATTCCATGAGAAATTATAATACTTAATGATAACAAAGTTATCCGATAGGGTAAAGTTGACAATGTGGTTATAATATGCTATAATTAAAAAAGAGGGTGGTACTTCGCTATTCTCATTGTTCTCCACAATTTGAAAGGGCATTGCAATGGAGTTTTCCTGGGCGATTTTTGGACTCGTTGTTCTGGGTAATTTCGCGTGGGTTGGTGTGATGTTCTTGGCGCAGGAACTCGACAAGAGCTTGCCGCCACGACGATCGCTAATCCCCGGAACCCGTCAGCCGTTCCTCTACATGTGGGACTGGTACACGATATTATACGGCGACACAATCGCCGTACCGCTCATCGTGAACGCTTACATGCACCTCGTTGCCTACGGCCACATCAGCGCTGTGCAGTCGACAATATCCGCCTTACTAGCAATGATCCTGACAGTGGTGGGGATTGTATCGTGCCTTGGTCCAAACCACAAGCCCGACCAGGGCTTCCCGGAAGTCGGCAGGATTTCTGCCCATGGCCTAATTCACATGCCATACTTTGGGGCGGGCTGGTCAATGGGCGCTGTGGCACTGTGCCACTGGCTGTTTCTTGGGCATCTTTCTGGGCCAGTTTTATGGCTGGGATTGTTTGGAGGTGTTCTTTACCTCTTCCTGCTTGCCATGGAATTCAAGTCCGGCAACTTTGACCCGCTCAAAATCGACTTACAAGCCGAAGCAGACAGGTTCGAGATTCGACTTGAGTCGGAAATTGAAAAAAAAGCCGATTAGGTGCGTCGCGATAAACGACGCGCGCAGATTTTCACCGCTGTCTCCCTCTGTGGATCCAGCGGTTTTCTTTTACGATTTTTTATTTGGAGATTCGTAAATTCGCGTCGGCCTTCAATTTTTTCCAGGAGACTTTTTTATTTCTATGAAAATAGCCTGTGATGGCGGTCATAACTGCATTATCAGTAGATATGTCCGATCTTGGAATTAAAAAATTTATAGCATGCGGTTTTTTGCCTCGAGGCAAAAAACCGCATAGCTCTGTATTTATCTTGCTTTGAAATTGCCGGCGGAGCTCTTTGTTTGCAGAAACTCCGCCTCCTAAAATTACTGTTTTTGCTTTATAATCTTTTGCAGCTTTTAAAGTTTTTTTAATTAAAACATCAATTATTGCCTGTTGAATTTCTTTTGCAAAAGCTACTTTTAAATTAGCAGTTTTTTGCCTCGAGGCAAAAAACTGCTGTTTCTGCCAAGCATATAGAACAGCTGTTTTTAAGCCGGAAAAAGAAAAGTCATAGTCTTTAGTATTTATCATCGGCCTCGGTAGGGCTATTTTCCCGCCACGAAGGGGCGAGGCTCGCCCAGATTCTATCTGGGTGGCTGCCAACTTTGCTATTACCGGACCCCCGGGATAACCCAAGCCTAAAATTCTGGCTGCCTTGTCAAAACATTCACCCGCTGCATCGTCTCTTGTTTCGCCTAAAATTTTATACTTTCCAATTCCCTTCATTAAAATTATCTGCGTATGCCCGCCAGAAACAACCAAACAAACAGCAGGGAATTTTACTACCTTGTACTCACGTTCGTGGATACAAGGTATATTGAGAAAATTAACGAGTATATGGCCTTCTATATGATTTACCGGCACAACGGGAATATTCCATTTTTTTGATAAATCTTTTGCAAAGTTTACTCCCACCCACAAGCACGGCTCCAGTCCCGGACCATTTGTTATGGCGATTAAATCAATATCTTTCATTGAAATTTTAGCTTGTGCTAAAGCAGTTTCTAAAGTTGGCGGTAAATTTTTTTCGTGTTCCCTTTTTGCCATTGCGGGATAAACTCCGCCGTATTGTTTATGGATTTCTATTTGCGAAGCAACTATATTTGATAAAACCTTAAAATCACCTTTGTCAGAGGCTTCTAAAATAGCAATTCCCGTGTCATCACAAGATGTTTCTATGGCTAAAATTTTCATAGTTTATAATCATCTTTTATACAACAAATCTTGATTTTTTTCAATTTTTGGGTTAAAGTTTAAATAGTTTGAATTTTGGCCCCATCGTCTAGCCTGGTCCAGGACGCGTGCTTTTCAAGCACTAAACCCGGGTTCAAATCCCGGTGGGGCCACCATGGAGAAAAACTATTTAAATATTTCCAAAGCCTCTGATTTAAAAGGCGCAACAGAAAGGCGCCTTTATCGATTTTTTGAAACGATTCCCGCAATTTTAAGTTTGGGGACTCTTTTAGGAGTATTTGTTTTTTCTTGGCTGTTGCCATCGTGGGTTGCCATTTTTGTCATTTGTTTTTGTTTTTATTACTTATTCCGGATAATTTATTTTTCGATACACCAGATAATCGGATACTTTACAGTAAAAAAACATTTAAAAACCGACTGGTTAGAAGAGCTTAAGGGGGTAAAAAATAAAGATTGGAAAAAAATTTATCACTTAATAATTCTGCCCACATACAAAGAGGGTAAAAAAATAATTGAAGAAAGCCTTGACTCGCTGGTGAATTCGGATTATCCAAAAGAAAAATTAATCGTTGTTTTGGCCGTTGAGGAAAGGGCGGGCAAAGAGTTTTATCAATCAGCAAAAGAAATAGAAAAAAAATATTCTCATAATTTCTACAAATTTTTAATAACCGTTCATCCCGACAGCATTGCGGGCGAAATTGCCGGAAAAGGGTCGAATGTGGCTTATGCCGGGAAAATCGCCAAAGAAAAAATTATCGACGCGCTCAAAGTCCCCTATGAAAATATTTTGGTTTCCAGTTTCGACATTGATACAAAAGTTTATCCGCAGTATTTTTCTTGTTTAACCTGGTATTATTTAACCCAAGAAAACCCGACTCGGGCAAGCTATCAGCCCATTCCTGTTTATAACAACAATATCTGGTCAGCGCCCGCGTTTTCGAGGGTTGTTTCAACCTCAAACACTTTTTGGCAAATGATACAGCAGGAAAGGTCAGAAAAATTGACTACCTATTCTTCCCACGCAATTCCGGGCAAAGTTTTTTTCGAGGTTGGATATCCAAAAAACTCGGTTTCCGACGACTCAAGAATTTTCTGGCGGGCATATTTGTACTATGATGGCGATTACAGGGTTGTCCCCATTTACTACTTGGTTTCAATGGATGCTGTAATGGCAAAAAACTTTTTCAAAACCGTGATAAACCAATATAAACAGCAAAAACGCTGGGCTTGGGGGTGCAACGAAATTCCTTATATAATGTTCGGATTTTTAAAAAATAAAAACATACCTGCCTGGAAAAGGGTTTCTCATCTATACACAATATTAGACGGATTTTGGTCGTGGGCAACAGCAGCTTTGCTTTTATTGGTTTTTGGCTGGCTTCCAATTCTGCTTGGCGGAAAGAGTTTCAACTTTACTATTTTATCTTTCAATTTGCCTATTTTAACCGGCAGGATTATGACAATTTCCATGCTTGGCATGCTTGTGTCTGCTGTTTTAAGCACAATGCTTTTGCCCCCCTTGCCAAAAGGCATGAGCCAGCTAAAAAAAATATCCGTGTTTTTACAGTGGATATTTTTACCGGTTACCTTAATCCTTTTTGGAGCTTTTCCGGCCCTAGACGCGCAAATCCGCCTAATGCTCGGCAAATACATGGGCTTCTGGGTGACGGAGAAGATACGCAAGTAGCTTTATTCAAAGTGGATGCGTTTTTCAAATTGTTTTAAGCGCTCTTTGAGAAGAGGATAGTTTTTTAGTTCCGGGTCTTTTTCTAAAATTTCTTTGGCGGCAGCTCTTGTTTTTTCAACTAAAAATACATTTGAAAGTCCTTGCATTGCCATGTCTGGCACGCCCCATTGCTGGGTGCCGTAAAGAGACCCCGGGCCCCGAATTTCCAAATCTTTTTCCGCCAGCTCAAATCCATTATTTGACTCAACCAAAGCCTTTAATCTTTTTCTGTTTAATTGGTCGGGCGAAGTAGTAAACAAAAAACAATAAGATTGCATATCGCTTCGGCCAACTCTGCCACGAAATTGGTGCAACTGCGATAAACCAAATCTTTCTGCTCCCTCAATCATCATAATTGTGGCCCTTGGCACATCCACGCCAACTTCCACCACAGAAGTTGAAAGCAAAATATCAATTTCACCTTTTTTAAAATCAAGCATTATTCTTTCTTTTTCCGGGGCTTTCATTTTGCCGTGCAACATTGTAATTCTTAAATCTGGGAAAACCTCTTTTGAAAGTTTTTCATATTCTTCTTTCAAGGCTTTGACTTCATTCATGGCAAGCTGGCTTAAACTTAAGGCAGGATAATTTTGCACGCTGAATGAGCCAGTTATTGCGGGGTCCGACCCCGCAACAAATTGCGGGGTCGGACCCCGCAATTTGCCTTCTATCTTTGGAAAAATGACAAAAACACCTTTTCCGGCTTTTACTTCTTTTTCTATAAACTTGTAGGCTTCTTTTCTTTGCCTTGGCTCAACAATAATTGTTTTTACCTTTTTTCGGTTTTTTGGCATTTCATCAATTAAAGACAAGTCCAAATCTCCATAAAAAGTTAAAGCCAATGTGCGGGGAATTGGGGTTGCTGTCATTGAAAGCAAATGGGGGACTAATCTCTTATTTTTTATCAAATGATCTCTTTGCTCCACGCCAAAACGGTGCTGTTCATCCAAAATTACCAAACCCAGCCTGCTGAATTCAACTCCTTTTTGAATCAGAGAGTGCGTGCCAATGGCAACGTCAATTTGGCCAAATTCCAAGTCTCCAAGAAAGCTCTTTTTGGAAACCTCAAAAGTTTCGCCTCTTTTAAAAATTCTAGCGTCTTTGCCGGTGAGCATTCCAATTTTTACATCAAAATCTTTTAACAATTCTGCAACGGTTTTAAAATGCTGTTTTGCCAAAATTTCTGTCGGCGCCATAAAAGCCACCTGGTGCTTATTTTTAACAACGCTTAAAGCAGACATTGCTGCCACAACCGTTTTTCCAGAACCCACATCACCCTCTAGAAGTCTAGACATTGGAACTGATTTTTCCAAATCCTGCAAAATTTGAAAAGCGCATTTTTTTTGAGAATCTGTAAGTAAAAATGGCAACGTGCTTGTAAATTCTTTCATCAAATTTGCATCCATTTTGCAAGCCAGCGCCTGTTTTTTTATCAGTTTTGCCCTTTCTTTTAAAACCAAAAGCTGTATTAAAAAAAGCTCTTCAAAAGAAAAACGGGCTTTGGCCGCGTCAGCCGCCTCAAAAGAATCTGGAAAATGCAGCTGAAGCAAAGCCTCGCTAATTGGCAAAAACTTATATTTTTTAATTATTTCTTCCGGCAGGCTCTCCGGTATAAAATCAACAAACCTGTAAAGCAGGGGCTTTATAACATATCTTAACCAGCGGGAAGTAACTCCCCGCGTTTCGGGGTAAACCGGAACTATTCTGCCCGTATGCGTTAAATCTTGATTTTCTGTAATGTCATAAATTTTTTCATAAGAAGGATTATTCAAATAAAGCCCGCCCTTTCCCAAGCTTATTTTGCCAGCCAGGCACACAAAATCGTCTTCTTTTAAGGTTTTTGCCAAATATGGCTGATTAAACCAAATAACTTTTATTTCTCCTGAATCGTCTGCAAGGACCGCCTGGGTCAGGCTCATAAATTTTTTAAAAGTATGGCTGTTTTTTATTTCAGTAATTCTGCCCTGGACACAAATTGTATCTGACAACCTTTGGCGCGCTTGTGTCACTGAAATTATTTCTGAAAAATCATCATATCTTGCCGGAAAATGAAAAAGCAAATCCTGAACCGTTTTGATTCCGAATTTTTTAAGTTTTTTTTGGTAGGCCAGCCCGATTTTCGGCACCTCTTCAATTTTTGTATCCAGAGAAATCATAAATTCATGATAACAGCCCAGCTGTTTTAATTCAAGAAAACAGGCGCCTATTTTCTTGCCTTTCGGCTTGAATAATAAGCGCCTTGATGCGAGCGATGGGTCACTCCTTGAGAGAGGCTTTGAAGCCTTCAAAGTACACCTGATCTTCCATCTTGAGACCATCTTTCCTTACCTCCACTCTCTCAATTGCCAGGGCTAACGCAGCACGCGAACAACGGTGTTTGATGGCAGGCAAAAGTTGCAGAATGCTTTTCCTGCCATGAAACGACAGAAGAAGGTAGTCCAACTCCTTTTTCGCCCTTCTTTTTTCAGCAGCTGTAAAGAGCATCTCCTTTACTCTTTTTTGACTCTGCTGGGTTGGGTTTTGAGAGCAGTGGCCTCCAAAACACCTGTTGACTTGCCTCGTCTCTTCCATAGCGCACCTCTCTTTCGAGTTGCAATTCTGCCAACGTTTGCACACCTCCTTTCGGCAGAATCTTGATGTGAAAGAACAACGCCTTTAATACAAAAAATAATGTTTTACTTGGTGCGCCCGAGAAGATTCGAACTTCTGTTATGGGATCCGCAATCCCATGTCCTGTCCACTGAACGACGGGCGCAAATTGCGAAGGCGGAGAGGGTGGGATTCGAACCCACGAGAGCCGTAAGGCCCGCGGTTTTCGAGACCGCCCCGTTAAACCACTTCGGTACCTCTCCAGTTTTATATTACTACAAATTTTAAAATATGCTACTTAAAATGCGGCTTTTGGCCGCAGTTTAGTTTTTTTATTTTACAAAATTTCTAGCCGTTTTTTACCAAAATTTCGTGCCAATCGCTATAGTTATAGAAATCTTCAGCTATCATGCCGGCTATCAAACCCCAGACAAATGCAGGTATTTCGGGCCTCCAGCCTCCCAGCAGAATAAGCCCCACAAGCAACAATCCCATTATCCAATGGTGCAAATGAAGTTTCCAATTTCCAAAGTCAACAAATATCTGCTTTCCGCTGTACTCATTAATATTGAATTTTCTGCAGATCAGCGTGGTAACCAAAAAACCGATTAACAGTCCTATCGCGAACAAAGAAGAATAATAGAAGGTTCCAGCCAGGATTAGCATCGCAGGAAAGACCTTTTTTACACCTTTTTTGTTAGTTTCGGGCATATTTTTAATAAAAAAGAGGATATTCCGACATATCCACTTTCTTTGTCAATTATAGCCCTTTCAAAGGCCCAAGTCAAGTGTTTCTACACAGGCGAATATATTGCTTTTTGGTGCCCTCGGGGGGAATCGAACCTCCATTTAAGGTTTAGGAAACCTCCGTCCTATCCGTTGAACGACGAGGGCGTTCTTATTTTTAAATTAACATAAGTTTTCCTCTTTATCAAGTTGCTATTAAAAGGTCTTTTGTATATAATTAAACAAAATTAAAACAATAAAAAATATGCCAAAAAGTTTATCACCAATTGTGGCTATAGCCAAAAAAGTTTGCCCGGCAGTAATCACTGTTGTGGTGTCAAAAGATTTGCCGAAAATTGAAGATTTTTACAGCTTTCCTTATGGGGGCAAAGAACTAATAATGCCGAAAATGGAAAAAGGCAAAACCAATAAAATGAAAAAAACCCAAATCGGAGGAGGGTCGGGTTTTATAATTTCAGAAGACGGCTATGTTATCACTTCAAACCACGTGGTGGCCGACACAACAGCAGACTACACTGTTATTGTGAGCCCGACAAAAAAATACCCTGCCAAGGTTTTATCACGAAACCCCATAAATGACATTGCTGTTTTAAAAGTAGACGCAAAAGATCTGCCGTGTTTGGAACTTTCAGATTCAGATAAAATTGAGCTTGGAGAAGAAGTTGTAGCGGTGGGAAACGCCTTGGGCGAATTTACCGACACCCTTTCAGCTGGCATTGTTTCCGGGCTTTCGCGATACATTACCGCTTTTGGCGGAATCGAAAACCAAATGCAAAATTTAAGGGGGCTGATACAAACAGACGCCGCCATCAACCCGGGAAATTCAGGAGGACCTTTGGTAAATATGGATGGCGAAGTTATTGGAGTGAACACAGCCATGATAATGGGCGCCCAAAACATTGGCTTTGCAATTCCCATAAACTATGTGAAAAAAGACTTGGCAGAAGTCAAAAAATTCGGGAAAATTGTAATGCCGTTTTTGGGAATAAAGTATGTTATTTTGTCTAAAGAAATGGCGCAGGCAAACAAGCTGCCAGTTGAAGACGGGGCTTTAGTTGTAAGGGAGGTTTTGGGCGAATCTCCGGTAATAAAAGGGTCGGCGGCAGAAAAAGCGGGCATCAAAGAGTTTGATATAATTTTAAGCTGCAACGGGGAAAAAATAACTTTGAAAAACCCATTAAACCATGCTTTGCAAAAGTGCAAAATCGGCGGCGAAACAAATTTAAAGGTTTTAAGAGACGGCAAGGAAATAGAGCTTAAAGTAAAGCTGGAAGAAAAAGTTTAATTTAATTTTAAAAGCCCCCCGATGTGCATCGGGGGGCTTTTTGTTTTATTTGCTGCTATTGCGGCGTCGCATTCAGTTGCGCCAATATATTCAACAATGCCTGGTAAATGCTGGCTATCTGGTTTTGCTGGCTTATCCCTGTCGTTGACGCAACAATAGAAAAATAATTGTCGCTGGAATCTGACACATTGCCTGTTCCCACTCCGCCTGGCGTTGATGTTATTAAAACCTTCAACCTGGCTGCATTCGCGTGTCCGACAACAAAAGTTGAAGGGATAGCCCACGAATAACTGCCAGATGAGGCAGAAACCGGCAAGACTATGCTTTCTTTGTTGGCCTGCGTTCCGCTGGCATCAAAGGCGGTAAAATAGATATATGCATTGCTTATGCCGTTAGATGTCCAAGTAATATTATGCGTAGTGCCTTGTGTCCACTGCTCGCTTCCGTTTGGCGAAGTGACAGTGATTGAGGGAGCACACGCGCCGTTTGAGCAACCATTAGGGCATACAACAATTTCCTGGCTTGGAGTTACTCCGTCGCAGTAATATTCTTTAATAAAGCAGCCGCTTCCCGTGCATGAGGGGACATATTGTATTCCGCCTGTAACTGATGTGGCGCAGAAATCAGTATTATTGGGGCTTGCTGCCCATTGCGGAGAATTCGTGCTCATTGTCCCCCTTGTGTAATAATTTCTTCCGCTGTCTGTATCGGTGCAGGTGGTTGCTGTTGTCGCCGCCGCAGCGATGGTGAAATAGTTGTTGCTAAAGTCTGAAACATAGAGCGTACTAGTTGCATATTCTGAAATCTCTATTTTATATTGACTGCCAGTTCCCACAAAAGTATTATCGGGCACTGTCCAAGAATAAGACCCCAACGAAGCCGTAACACCCGATGCTATGCCATAATTGTGATTAGCGCCAGAATAGTCCTTTAGATTAATTGCAACCTTTGTCATGCCTGTAGAATTCCAAGTGATATTATGCGTCTCGCCCACTTTCCACGTTTCCCCGCCGTTGGGCGAAGTGACAGTGATTGAGGGATTGCACGCGCCGTTTGAACAGCCGTTAGGGCATACAACAATTTCCTGGCTTGGAGTTGCTCCGTCGCAGTAATATTCTTTAATAAAACAGCCGCTTCCTGAGCATGAAGCAACAGATTGGATTCCGCCTGTAACTGATGTGGCGCAAAAATCAGTATTATTGGGGCTTGCTGCCCATTGCGGAGAGTTTGTGGTCATTGTTCCCCTTGTGTAATAATTTCTTCCGCTGTCGGAATCGGTGCAACTAGTAGTCGCCGTCGCAACGATGGTAAAATAGTTACCAGAAGTGTCCTCGGCATAAACAATGCTCGACGAGTAGCCCCCAATGACTAATTTCCATGTGCCAGTGGGCACATGAGCAGAATCAATTGTCCAGGAATAACTCCCACTGGAAGCTGGGACATCGTATGCAAAACTATAATTAGTGGTGCTGCTTCTTAATCCGATATAAACTTTTCCGGTTCCCATTCCAGAAGAAGTCCAAGTAACATTATGCGTCTCTCCTAATTTCCAAGTTTCCCCGCCGTTGGGCGAAGTGACGGTGATTGACGGCGTAGCGGTTGCAGTATTCACTGTCACGCTGTCTGCAGCGGAACCGCCGGCTGAATTAGTGCAAGTAATTGTGTAAGTTTGAGTTGAGCCTAAAACAGAACTGTTTAGTGTTGCCGTGCCGCCTGCTGAGGAAACTGCTCCGCCCCAGTTTGAGGTACAGCTTGAAACTCCTGAAGCTGTCCAAGACAAAGCGAGAGGAGCGCCTGCGGTAATTGTTACAGGACCGTCGGAATTATTGGCCTTTAAATCTAGTGACGAGCTCGCCGTCGGCGCAACAACATTTGTGCTTTGCGGGATTTGAATTGTTTGATCGGTGCAAACTACTCTTGATTCTGCAGAATAGGCAAAAGTATTGCAATAATTTTTAACTGTTCCTGCGGTTGTTGCCGCGCAGTCCCAAAGCGAATCGTTGCCGTCATAACCTTTGTAGGTGCAATTGCTATCTCCGTGCCTTGCCTGAACGCAACCAAGCCATTGAACTCCAAAATTGCATTTTACCTGAACATTTCCCCCTACATTGGCAGAAGGCGATGCAGATGAAGAAACTAATGTAAGAGCATTTGGCGCAGCGATGGTAAAATAGTTATCGCTCATATCTCCTGGCACAGAACTTGAATCAGCATTTCTCACAAATACTTTTATCTTATTGCCAAGCAAAATATCCTGTGTGCATTGTGGAGTCGCAACCACAGGATAATAATTCCAGACACCTCCGCTGGCAGCAGTTCCGGTTGTCGGCGTTAAGTTGCAAGTTTTTCCATTTGTATCGTTCTCAATTATGATTAAAACGTTATTGACTCCTGTGGCTGTCCAAGTTATTTGATGATTCTCTCCAATCTGCCACGTTTCTCCGCCGTTGGGCGAAGTGACGGTGATAGACGGCGTGGTTGATTGAATACACGCACCGTTTGAACAACCGTTGGGACATTTAATTAACTTGTCTGCATCAGCATCGATAACATTTCCTTGACTGTCTAATCTGCAAAAGGCTTCTTGAATATAGCAATTATTTCCCGAACAAAAATCTGCACTTTGCCAACCAACTGGATTCCCATTGTTATCATAATTTGAGACTAAAGCGCATTCATCAGGATGCGTTAATTCAAAAGTGCCTGATTTAACATAAGTTGAACCAAAAACATCTGTAACAACTCCTCCATCTGAATCAGTGCAAGCTGTCGTAGGCACGCAGCCATACAATGCATTTAATTTTCTTCTGGTTGATGGGCCGACGTAGCCGTTTCCGTGGGTTAATCCATTTGGAGTTAAAATTTGCGAAGCATATTTTTCTTGAAAAGCCGTAACATATGAAGCAATTTCCTCATCAAAATTATTCCTGACAGCCTCTCCTGGCGCTCCCATTAATAATCCTTCTCTTACAAAAGCTGTAACTATTGAGGCAATTTCTGGCCCGCCATCTCCGATTCTTAAATTAATATTAAAAGTGTGGCACCAAGCAGCTGGCGTTGTTTGTTGCGCCTGCAATTGCGCTATTTGCGCCAGCAAAGCATTTACCTGAGCTTGTAATTCTGCGATTGTTACTGCGCCCACTTTTGCTATCGGCACAGAACACAAAATTGCCGCTGCTAAAACGGCCGATAAAACGATGAGCCTTATTTTCATATAATTAAAAAATTAATTATAAATTATTTATATTATCTAATAATACCCCCCCCCGCAGAATAAGTCAAACTTGTGTCAAGGGTTTCACTTGTGAATAAAAAACAGTGCTATTGCATTGGCTTTGGCTTTAAAACCGCCTCTTGCGTGTAAATGTTTGACGGGTTCCAAAGCATAATGCCGGCATAATTTTCTCCCAGAGCATCTTTTACCGCTTGTATCTCCTTTTTTACCATATCTGAAGTGTAAATAGCGCCCATGTTAAAATCCTGTATCCACGGCCTGAATTTGGTTTTAACTTCTGAATCATCCACAAAAAGGTCTGCGGCCTGGCTCTGAGCAAGAGGTGCCGATGAATTGGCCGTTAAATCCGGAGAAACATTTATCATTTTCCCCTGTTCCAGCGCCAGCTGCGCCTGCGCTTTTTGAAAGGCGGCTTGTTTTTGCATTGCTTTGTCCATTGAATATTTTATAACTTCGTATGGATGGTCGGCTGGATTGAAAAACCCTATAAAATTTTTGGCGTAATGCGACGGATAAACCATTGGAGAAACATAGTCAAAATTATTGAAAGTATCCTCAAGCTTTTGGCCGATTCCCAGGTCATCGTTATTTACAGTTGCCAGTCCGAATAAATCTGCTGATAATTTTTCGTCTGGCAAATTTTCTCTTACGTACTTAAAAAAATTGCTGATTACAACGTGCCTTGGAGTTTTTCCGTCCCAAAAGGAAAGTTCCATATTTTCGGTTTTGCCGTCGGAAGGAAATCTGACATAATCAAAATTTATTTCATCAAAACCGTGTAAAAATGCGTCTTTCGCCAAAGAAATATTATAGTCCCAAACTTCTTTTGCGGCGGGGTCCATCCACGATAATTTATGGTTGTCCAGCCACAAACCTCCGCCCTTATCCTGCACCGCCAAATCCGGACGCACTTTTGAATATGCAGGGTCTTCAAAAACGGAAATCCTGCCTATTGCATAAATATTTTGGTCATGAAAAAATTTTACCAAAGCATTTATGTCTTTTATTGCGCCATCGGTAAGGCCGTATTTTTTAACTTCTGGGGCTTGTGAATTATAGGAAACCAATCCGGTGTAATCTTTAATATCAACCACAACTGCGTTAATTTCAGTTGTTAAAAACAGATTGCTCAAATACTTGAAATATTTAGAACTGCCCGCCGACCAGCCGGTAACATAAACTGCATTGATAATTGATGGGGGATTGGCTAGTTTTTTGGGGGGCGCTTCCTCTACCACAGCCGGCGCGGCTTGGCTTTTGATTACTGCCGATTCAACCGAAGCTGTTAAGTTGCCACCCGCGCTTTGGCTGTTTAACATTAAAAGATAAAGCGCGGCTGCAAACGGCAGCATTAAAATTGCAAATAAATAAGCGAGCAACTTTTCCCAAAAATTCATATTTGCCAAGTTTTGACTAATTATTTATTATATATTAAAACTTAAAATTAACAAAACGCCCCCTTAAAGCGGGGGCGTTTTTATTTGGGCGGTCAAGGAGAATCGGACTCCCATCACCGGTGCCACAGACCGGAGCTTTACCATTAAGCTATGACCGCCATGATCAATTTAATCTATTTTTTTCTTCTAAAAAATGATGAACTAAAAAATGACAATTATGACACAACCAAATAAGATTTTTTACTTTTGCGTTTTTCCTATTTCCGTCTAAATGATGCGCCAATAATATCCTTTTATCTTCGGTTTTACATAAAACGCAAATTTCTTCTCTTCTACTTTTTATTAAAAGTTCTCTATATCTACTTCCGGCATTTTTCCAATTTGGATGATTTTTGCCAACATACATTCTATTGCGCCATAATGTTTGACAAGACTTACTACAAAAAAACTTTCCGCTTTTAGAATGTTTGATCTGCTTTGGCTGCTTCCATGTTTTTTCCCCACATATATCACAAGCTATAAATTTCCCTTTTTTTGCCGCTTCATACTGACATTTGCTGGAGCAAAATTTTCCGTAGCCAATTTTTAACCAACTTGGTTTTGCAAAAAATTCTTTTTTACATTGTTTACATTTAACTATCGGCATGTTAATTAACATTAACACTACCGAAAGGGAAAGTAAACACATCCTTCTGTGGATAAATCTACTTGTGCCCCCAGTTGGAATCGAACCAACAACACCAGCTTAGAAGGCTAGAGTTATATCCATTTAACTATGGGGGCGATTTTATACTTTTTATATTAACATAGAATTTTCCCTTTGACAATATAAAAAAATAAAGCTATAATTCACCTAGTTTCATTTTTATATTCCATTTTGAACCTTGATTCTCGCTCCCAAAAATATTATAATAAAATAATGAAACTATGCAAATACTGTAATAAATATTATTCTGAGTCTGACTTTGGTGTAGCAAAAACCATAGGCAAAAAAGTATATAGGCGATTAAAATGCCGGGATTGCTTCAACAAAGCAAAAAAATTATTAAGAGATAGATATCAAAAGTTATTGGCCGATTACAAATCAGAGCGCGGATGTTGTAAGTGCGGTATAAAAGATCACAGAGTGCTAGAATTTCATCATCCCGGGAATAAGGGTTTCACCATCGGCTATGCTTCTCATAACCACCTCGGAATTGAACGAGTTAAGGATGAAATCAAAAAGTGCTTAGTAATATGCGCAAACTGTCATAGAATATTGCATTATGGGACAGCGTGGAAACACGATGGAAAATATTAATAGGCCAGCCAAAATTTTGCGGGGTATGGTGTAATGGTAGCACGAATCGTTTGGGACGATTTAGTCTCGGTTCGAATCCGAGTACCCCGA
>CAYICD010000012.1:5957-21330 GCA_964361855.1 uncultured Candidatus Saccharibacteria bacterium | reverse complement strand
TTATGCATATAAAAAATATATTGAATTAAATTCTAACGCACGGCAATTAAAATTATTCCAGTAAATGTTTTTGCGCAACCGTTACAAAATAAAGCGATCAATGGGGGACATTGAGCCTCATGAGGTTTTTTTAGACAGGATGGCACATAAAAAAGAGGAGGAGCTTGGGCTTTCTGAAAAAAAACTTGAGGTGCCCCTGAAAGATGTTGTGGCGCACTCTCTTTTTTTTATATTTCTTTTGCTGGCATCAGTGCTTTTTGCCAAGATTTTTTATTTTCAGGTGCTCTTAGGCAAACAGCTGCAAATCCAGTCAGAAAACAATAAAGGAAGCGTTGCATTAATAAGGCCCGCCAGGGGAATTGTTTACGATAGAAATGGAAAAAAGCTTGTTTATAACTCGGCCGCGGCTGACTTGTTGTGCGACAAGAGAAAACTCCCCGAGAATCCTTATCTCGCATTAAAACAATTAGAAGGCATTGCCTCTGCCCTCAAAGCCAACCCCATAGAAATTGAAAATAAATTCGATTTTTCACAGGATCCCCAGGTTTTAGTTTCCGAAAATCTTTCGCAGGAAGCTCTCTTGGTTTTGGAAACAAAAATAAATGATTTGCCGGCCTGTTCAATTGAAAGCAACATAATAAGAGATTATCCTTTAGCTGAAATTCTTTCTCCTGTTTTGGGGTACACCGGCAGAATAAATTCAGACGAGCTGGGCAATATGAGGGGCTATGCCGTTAATGATTTAATCGGCAAAACCGGACTTGAAAAATCTTATGAATCTTATTTGCGGGGAACCCCCGGCGTAGCCAAAAGCAATAAAAATTCCAATGAAAAAGCGGAGACCGAACCTGTTTCGGGCGAAAATCTTGTCTTAAACCTTGATTTGGGGTTGCAGACGGCGCTTTATAATTCTCTGGAAAAAAGCCTAAAAAATGTCGGGGCAAAAAAAGGAGCGGCAGTTGTAATGGACCCCAGAACAGGAGCTGTGCTCTCCATGGTTTCCTTTCCGTCTTATGACAACAATCTTTTTGCCAAAGGGATTTCTGTTTCCGATTATCAAAATTTAACGTCTGACCCAAACCAGCCGATGTTCAACCGCGCTGTTGCTGCAAAATATCCGACGGGTTCCACGATAAAGCCCTTTGAAGCATCGGGCGCTTTGCAGGAAAAAATAATTTCTCCGGATAAATTAATCAACGACCCGGGATATATTTTAGTTCATAGCCAGTATGACTATAACGTAACTTACAGATATGGCGGAGTAACGCCTCACGGATTGGTTGACATGAGAAAGGCGCTGGCTGTTTCTTCAAACATTTATTTTTATACTATTGGCGGAGGATATGAAAATCAGCAGGGTTTGGGCCCCACAAGAATTAAAAAATATCTTTCCCTTTTTGGCTGGGGCCAAAAAACCGGAATTGATTTGCCAGGCGAAGTTTCGGGGTTTATCCCAACCCCCGAATGGAAAAAGCAAACAAAAAAACAGCCATGGTGGGATGGCGACACTTATAACTTGGCCATAGGGCAGTCGGATTTGATGGTAACTCCATTGCAGGTGGCAAACGCGTATTCAGTTATTGCCAACGGTGGAATTTTATACAAGCCCCAGTTAGTTTCAAAAATTATAGATAATAACAAAAGCATTATAAAAGAATTCAAACCCGAAATTATAAGGCAGGGCTTCATTGACCTTGAAAACTTGCAGGTTATACGGGAAGGAATGCGCGACGGCGTGACAAAGCCATATGGGCTTTCCGCAATGTTAAACGATTTGCCGGTTTCTGTGGCAGCCAAAACCGGAACAGCAGAAACCGGAGTTGCCAATCAATTTAATGTTTGGTCTGCAGCCTTCGCCCCTTATGAAAATCCGGAAATTGTTATCGTTGTCACGGTTGAGAATGTTAAGGGTTTTGGCGCCGTAACATTGCCTGTTGCCCACGACGTTTTGCAATATTATTTCTCTGAAAAATGATTATACTACAAATATGGAAGCTTCTAAATTTGTAGTATATTGGATTTATCGAAATTTTTGTAAAAAAAGAAGAGCTTGTCGAAGGCTCTGCAATTTGTTTTACGACTTGATTTAGTTTAGAATTTTGTTTACGTTTCCACTTCGGCACTGCGGGCAGAATAACAGTATTCTACTGGAGTCGGTCAAAGCCATTCTCAGTGGTCCGGTTTTTCCGCAATTGTCGCAACGGAAATAGCGGTGTTGACGCCGGCCAATCTTGTCAATCTGGTCATTAAGCCAGATAACGCCGAGTCCGCCGGCAACAACCACTGAAATGATAATTATATTGCTCACTCTCTGGGTCATTCCAAAAAATCCCGGCAAGACAAACGACATGCCGAATAAAACGGCATATACTGCCGCAACTACAAAGCGCAGAAAAATTCTAAGGGGATTCATGGATATCCATCCTTTCTCCGCCGAGGCGGAATTAGGTTTCTTTTCGTTCGGACTGGTCTTTCATTTCTGTCGGCTTCGTGCCAGACGATGCGGGCTTGTGGTGTCCGAAGTACCAACTGCTCTCAGGCGGTCGCGAGGACTGTGAGATAACATCTTTTCCTTCCGGTGGCCGTGTTAATGGCTTCATAATGGCTCTCCAAAATGTTAAGGTTCGGGTAAATGATACAAGACTTATAATGCGCTCAAAAAATCATTTTGTCAATCTATTTACTGATTTCTTCAATTTTGGTATTATAAAGAAATTAATATAAAAATATGCCAACAATTGAGGAATTAAGAAAAACGCGATTAGAGAAGCTTGAGAAAATAGAAAAAGCCGGGATTTTGGCGTATCCGGCGAAAACTGCCCGCACACATTCTGTTGCCGAGGTTTTAGAAAATTTTAAAAAATTGTCAGGAGGAATCCTGGGGAAAAAGCAGGTTGTTTTGGCAGGCAGAATTATGGCGCAAAGAGAGCACGGAGGCGCAACATTTTTAGATATTAACGACGGTTCTGCTAAAATTCAGGCAATTATAAAACAAGACAAAGTGGGGGAGAAGGGCTATAAATTTTTCCTTGATGTTTTTGATATTGCAGATTTTGTTGAAGTAAAAGGAATTTTGTTTACAACCCAGAGGGGTGAAAAAACAATTGAAGTTGAGGATTACAAAATGCTGGCAAAAGCACTTTTGCCTCTGCCTGAAAAATGGCACGGGCTCCAAGATGTTGAAGAAAGATTAAGAAAAAGATATTTAGACGTGATGTTTAACCCTGAAGTGAAAGATATGGTTGTGAAGCGTTCGGTTTTTTGGAATTCAATGCGCGAATTCCTGGCGGAAAAAGGATTCTTGGAGGTGGAAACGCCTGTGTTGGAGGTTACTCCGGGCGGAGCCGATGCCAGGCCATTTGTCACGCATCACAATGCTTTAGACATGGACGTTTATTTGCGCATTTCAACGGGTGAGCTGTGGCAAAAACAGTTAATGATTGCCGGCTTTGAAAAAACATTTGAAATAGGCAGGCAATTTAGAAACGAAGGAATGGATGCAGAGCACTTGCAAGATTACACGCAAATGGAATTCTACTGGGCTTATGCAGATTACGAACAAGGAATGGAATTTGTTGAGGAGATGTATAAATATATCGCCAAAAAAACATTTGGAACTTTAAAGTTTAAAATCAAGAATTTTGAAGTTGACCTTGGCAAAAAATGGGAAAAATACGATTATGTTTCTACAATCAGCAAATATACAAAAGTAAATGTTTTAGAAGCCAGCGTTGACGAAATAGAAAAAGTTTTGCAAAAATTGAAAATCGACTACGACAAAAAAGGGTTTAACAAAACAAGAGCAATCGATAACTTATGGAAATATTGCAGGAAAAATATTCAAGGACCCGGATTTTTGATAAACACACCGATTGATGTTTCGCCCCTTGCAAAAAGAAGCGAGAAAAATTTAAACGTGGCGCAAAGATTCCAGATAATTATAGCCGGCTCTGAAGTGGGTAACGGTTATTCAGAGTTAAACAATCCAGTTGACCAAGCAGAAAGATTTTCTGAACAGCAAAAATTAAGAGAAGCCGGCGACTTGGAAGCCCAAAGATATGACAAAGATTTTGTGGAAGCTTTAGAGCACGGCATGCCGCCAACCTGCGGATTCGGAGTTTCCGAAAGATTATTTTCATTTTTAATGGACAAACCCAGCCGCGACTGCCAGATTTTCCCCTTAATGAAACCTAAATAATAGATTTGTATAATTTTTGTTTATTATTATTTTATTTTTCTAACCATATAGGCTAATTCGTGCGAATTAGCCTATATCAAGCATATGAATAATAAGGAATTAGTTAAAGTTTTTAAAGCGATGGGGAATGAAAGAAGATTGGCTATATTGAAGCATCTTTTGCATAAAAAAGAATTATCAGTTGGCCTAATTGCAGAAATGATTGCTCTGTCTTTCAAAAGCGTTTCGCGCCACCTATCGGTGTTATATGGCGCAGATTTGATAGAGGTTCGGCAGTCTGGATTGAACAGATTTTATTTTATCAAAGAAGGCATTTCTAAAGATATACTAAAACTTTTAGCCTAAATTATAGCGCATATAGGCTAATTCTCACGAATAAGAGAATAGTAGATTATTTGCGTAGATAAAGTTATAAAAATGTAAAAAAAGACCCCGAAGAAGAGCTGGGCTCTTAACGGGGCATAAGAGCGTCCGTCGCTCGTTTTTCGAGGCTAACATGTTCGTGGCTATGCTATTCTCCAACAATGGTAATACCAAAGCGTTCGGGGTAAAAAATCGTAAAGTCGTAGACGAGATGGCCAATGGCGTCTGCAGGACTGTGCCCTCGGCGCGGCTCGTTTTCGAATCCCTCGAGGTGAGCCTGTTCCATCCAGTATCCGTCTTTATCCCAAACCCTTTTGACCACAATCTTTTTTTCAGTTTCTGCCATTCCTTCACCTTTACTATTTTTTTGTTAGTTGTCGGACACCTCTATTTTTAATATTATCACGTATATATATTTATGTCAAGGTGTTTACCCTGACTGCTAAATTTGGTATCATAATAGAACATAAAAAAATATGAAAAAAGTATTGGTATTTGGGACGTTTGACGGCATCCATGAAGGGCATCTGGATTTTTTCCGGCAGGCAAAACAATACGGCGATTATCTTATTGTTGTCGCGGCACTTGATAAAAACATTCATAAAATAAAAAAACACCTTCCCAAAAGAAGCGAGAGGGAAAGATTAAACGATTTGCAAAAGTGCAAAATTGTAGACAAAGCTGTAATTGGCTATGAAGACGATCCCTACCGGATAATCAAAGAAATGAAACCCGAAGTTATATGTTTAGGATATGACCAGCATTCAGAATTCTCAAAGCATCTGGAAAAATTTTTAAGGCAGATTGGATCAGAGCCTAAAATTGTAAGGTTAAAGCCCTATAAACAAAAAAATGCTTGACATAAATTTTATCAGGGATAATCCGGAGAAAGTAAAATTGGCTTGCGAGAATAAAAATGTGAACATTGATGTTGACAGGGTTTTAGATTTGGACAAAAATAAGAGGGAATTAATGACCGAAATAGAAACATTGAAAGCCGAACAGAATAAAATAAGCAGAGGAGGAAAAGACAACAATGTTTTAATATCTCAAGCAAAAGAGATAAAAGAAAAAATAAAATCTATGGAGCCGGAATTGGAAAAAATTGATGCAGAATTAAAAGCAGTGCTTTTGCAGTTGCCTAATATTCCTTTTGACGACGTGCCGGTGGGAAAAGATGACTCAGGGAATGTTGTTTTGAGGCAAGTGGGCAAAAAACCAAAGTGGATATTTTCAAAACCGAAAGACTACATGGAGCTTGGGGAAGCCCTGGATTTAATTGACACTGAAAGAGCAGGTAAGGTTGCGGGCTCGCGTTTTGGCTTTATAAAAAATGAGTTAGCGTTGCTTGAATTTGCTTTGATAAACCTGGTAATGGACACTGTAAAAAAAGAGAAGTTTATTCCAATTATTCCGCCGGTTATGTTGAAAGACGAAATGGCAAGAGGCACAGGATATTTTGAGGCAGGAGACAGAGATGAAGCTTATTTTTTACCCGACGATAATATGTATTTAACAGGCACGTCTGAACAGTCTTTAATCGCGATGCACGCAAATGAAATTTTAGATGAAAAAAAATTGCCATTGCGCTATGTCGGATTTTCAACTTGTTTTCGCAGAGAAGCCGGAAGCTATGGCAAGGACACAAAAGGAATTTTGAGAGTGCACCAGTTTGATAAACTGGAAATGGTTGTATTTTCAAAACCCGAAGATTCAAAAAAAGAACACGAATTGCTTCTGGCAATTGAGGAAAAACTAATGAAAGCTTTGGGTTTGGCATATCAAGTAATAAGCATTTGCACTGGCGACTTGGGCAGGCCGGCAGCAGCAAAATATGACATTGAAGCCTGGCTGCCAAGCGAAAATAGATACCGAGAAACTCATTCAACTTCAAACTGTACCGATTTTCAAGCAAGAAGGTTAAACGTGCGCTACAAAGATAAAAATAATAAAATGCAGTTTGCGCATACGTTAAACGGCACAGCATTTGCCATTGGCAGAATCTTAATTATGATAATGGAAAATTATCAGCAAAAAGACGGAAGCATTAAAGTGCCGAAGGCTTTGCGGAAATATTGCGGATTTAAAATCATAAAGGCCTTCAAATAATGCAGGAGAAGAAAATTTTAGTAAACAATGTAAACACAGTTGTGAAAATTTATGGGGAGGGCTCGCCCCAGCAGGCAGGCAGGCCTTTTTTAATTTTGCACGGATGGAATTCAAGCTCTGACAAATGGATAGAGGTTGCTGAAACTTTGTCTAAAAGGGGCCTAAAAGTTTTTGTCCCTGATTTGCCGGGGTTTGGAAAATCAGATGCCTTGCAGATTCCATGGAATACTAATAAATATGTGAATTGGGTTGAGGAGTTTGTAAAAAGCCAGCCGGAATTAAGAAGCGAGTTTTATTTGCTGGGCCATTCGTTTGGCGGGGCATTGGCGTCAAAATATGTTGTAAAACACCCGCAGGAAGTTAAAAAATTGTTTTTGGTGTCAGCTGCCTGCATAAGAAAAAAGACTGCAAAGAAGAGCCTTTTTCAAAAAGTCTCTAAAGTTGTCAAGCTTTTTTACTTTTTGCCGTATTACAGTTTTTTTCGCAGAGCTGTGTATAAGTTTGTGATTAAAAAGAGTGATTATTTGTATGTAGATGGTATAATAAAAGAAACATATTTAAACGTAATATCTGACAATCTGTCTTTTCATTTGCCCTTTATCAAGGCGCCGGTTGTAATCATTTGGGGCGACAAAGACGAAATGACTCCCATTGAAGACGCCCGTTTTATACAAAATCAGATAAAAAATTCAAAATTATCTATTATTCAAGGCGCGGGCCACGATTTAAACAGAAAACCGCCCGAGGTTCTTTCCGAAAAAGTCTTAGAAAACTTAAACTAGCTTATGTTCATACTTTTTAATATTATTTGGTTTTTTGCGTTATCAAAATACGTCCTTTTTTGGCTGTATCTGTGGCAGTTAAAAGAGTATCATTTGGGGCGCTTTTTTGATCATTTCAGCACGGCGAAAGGGCAGAGGCTCATTTTCAATCCGCTCTTGATGTTCAAGGTTGCAATATTATTCCTTTTTTTCACAACCGTTCCGTTTTCAATACTTTTTACAGCCTTGTTTATAACCTATGTTGTCGAGTCGCTTGTGTTTGGCCGGGCAATAATGCTAAAAACCGCAAAGCGCCCCGTAAAAACCGCAAAGTCGTTAGTTTTGATGCTGGTTTCTTTCGGTTTGATAATTTTATTTTTAGCGTGGGTTTCTTTGGGCCAGAAAAGCAACTCTCTGGCGCTGCTGTCAGTAATATTGTTTGACATCCTGCTGCCGCTAATTATTTCTTTAACTGTTCTGCTGTTCCAGCCGTTTACAGTTTTATTGAGAAACAGCATTCTAAGGAAAGCAAAAAACAAGGTTCAGAGCCTTGCATCGTCAGACAACAACCTTACGGTTATCGGCATCACCGGGTCATATGGAAAAACAACAACCAAGGAATTTTTGTCTACCATTCTTTCAAAAAAGTTTAACGTTTTGAAAACAAAAGAGCACCAAAATTCCGAAATTGGAATTGCAAAGTGCATTTTGGAAAACCTCAATAAAGACAATCAGATTTTTATTGTTGAGATGGGTTCTTACAAAAAGGGCGGAATAAAATTATTGTGCGACATGGTAAAGCCTAAGATTGGCATAGTCACCGGAGTCAACGAGCAGCATTTGTCTTTGTTCGGGTCTATTGAAAATCTGCTTTCGGCGGAGGGCGGGAGAGAGCTGGCCGAGGCTTTGCCGCCGGACGGATTTTTAGTTTTAAACGGAGAAAACCAATATTGCCTGGATCTTTATAGGGTGTCTGACACCGAAAAGAAAGTTTACAGCATTGACAAGGGCAACGCAGACTCAAACATTTGGACCGAGGACGTTCAAGCCGCTGAAAATTCAATTTCTTTTGTGGCAAGAAATAAAAAGGGCGAGATGGCGCATTTTACAGTCGGTGTTTTAGGAAAACAAAACGTTCAAAACCTTTTGGCGGCGATTCTGGTGGCACAAGCCTTGGGCATGAGCATGGAAGAAATAGCTCTTGCAACAAAAGATATAAAAGAAGTTCAGGCAGGCATGATTTTAAAGCCCGGCAAACACGGGATTAATATTATTGATTCCTCTTATTCTGCCAATCCAGATGGCGTCATTGCTGACATTGATTATCTTTCTGTTTTTCCAAAAAAAAGAGTTGTCGTTATGCCATGCCTGATTGAGCTTGGCAAAAAGTCAGCTGAAGCGCACAAAAAAATTGGCGAGAAGATAGGCAAGACATGCAATCTTGCAATAGTGACAACCCAGGAAAGATTTAACGACATTAAAATCGGGGCAATAGAGTTTGGCATGAAAGAAAAAGATATAATTTTTTGCGAGAACCCCGACGACATCTATTCTATAATCACGCTGTTTTGCGAGAAAGGCGACGCTGTTTTGCTTGAAGGCCGCGTGCCTGGAAAACTTATCAGTCTGCTGTCCGAATAATTGTTATAAATTAAATGGGATATTCAAAACCAATCTCCATTTCTTTGTCGCCCAATGTGGAAAGAGACGACCTTCAGGCCGTCTTAAATTTGATTATACGCCCGTGGCTTTGGAAAGAGGGGAAAGCAATAAGCGAATTGGAAAATCAGTTTAAAAAATATTTGGGCGTAAAATATGCCGTGTCTTTTAATTCAGGACGAAGCGCCTTTTACGCAATATTAGAGGCTCTAAAAAGAGAGGCCGCCCTTGCCAGTGGCTCTGACGTGCTGATACAGGCGTTTACCTGCAATGCCGTTCCGAACCCGATTTTGTGGGCAGGCATGGAACCTGCTTATGTTGATTGCGATACCGATAGTTTCAATATGGATGTAAATAGCTTAAAAAATAAAATAGCAGAAAATTCAGAAGCCAGAGCCCTGGTGGTTCAGCATACTTTTGGATTGCCCGCAAATATGGATGAAATAATGCAAATCGCCCAGCAGAATAACTTAATTGTTATTGAGGACTGCGCCCATGCATTAGGCGCTAAATACAAAAACCAGAACGTCGGTACATTCGGGAGGGCCGCATTTTTTAGTTTTTCCCGCGATAAAGCAATCTCCTCCGTTTATGGCGGAATGGCTGCCACAAACGACGATAGGATGGGGCAAGCCCTTCGGCAGGCTCAGGGCAAAATGGGCATGCCGAGCCCATTTTGGATTTTTCAGCAATTATTGCACCCCGTTTTATTGCATTTTATGATTTTGCCAATTTATAATTTTTTGGATTTGGGAAAAGTATTTCTCGTTTTGGCTCAAGTTCTCCACATTTTATCAAAAGCGGTCCACTGGAAAGAAAAGCAGGGCGAGAAACCCGACTATTTCCCAAAAGCTCTGCCCAATGCCCTGTCTTTAATGGCGCTAAACCAGCTTTCAAAAATAGAAAAATTTAATGCCAGAAGGGCAAAAATTTCCCAGCTTTATTTTGAAAAATTAAACGGCTCGAAATTTGTTCTGCCAGAACAGTATTCTGACCGGCAGGGCATTTTTTTGCGCTTTCCCGTCAAGCACCCAAAAGCCCATGAAATAATATATGAGGCCTGGCACAAACAAAACATTTTACTTGGCGACTGGTACACAACGCCCATAGCTCCTTTTGACACTAATTTGAAAAAAATGCATTACGAACAAGGCAGTTGTCCCAATGCTGAGGTGCTTTCAAAAATGACCCTGAATCTGCCTACACATATTAACATTTCCCCAAAAGACGCCGAAAGAATTATAACATTTTTAAAGCAATGGAAATAAAGGAAGTTATAAATAAACAAGAATGGGAGGATTTTCTTTTGCAGTGCGAAGAAAAGACTTTTTTGCAGTCGTGGAATTGGGGCGAGTTTAATATAAAAATGGGCCAAAAGATCTGGCGTTTTGGAGTTTATAAAAATAATAATTTAGTTTCTGTTGCTTTGATTGTAAAGGTCATAGCTAAAAGGGGGACATTTTTGTTTGTTCCGCATCTAATTGAAAATCAGCGGGCTTTAAGCGTTTTAACAAACACATTGAAAGAAATTGCTAAAGAAGAAAAGGCCAGTTTTATAAGAATAAGCCCGCTTTGGGCAAAAACCGAACAGAACGTAAAGGTTTTTAAAGACGCAGGATTTCGCCAATCTCCTATGCATTCCTCTGCTTATGAGGCAACCTGGAAACTGAATATTACAGAGGCGGAAGACCAGCTTTTAAAAAATATGCGCAAAACAACGCGGTATTTAATCAGAAAAGAGTCAGAAAATAAAGATATCTCAATTGAAAAAAGCAATGACGCAAAGAGTATTGAAATTTACCAAAAACTGAACAAAGATGTTTCAAAAAGGCAGAGATTTTCTCCGTTTTCAGATAAATTCATAAAAAATGAGTTTGAGGTTTTTGACAGGGACGAACAAGCCCTTTTCATTTTTGGGAAACATAAAGACGAAATTGCCGCCGGCTCGCTTGTGATTTTTTGGTCAGGAATAGCTTTTTATCATCAGGCAGCCTCACTTTCAAAATTTGCGAAATACTCAATTCCATATTTGATGCAATGGGAAGCAATAAAGGAGGCAGAGAAGAGGGGGTGCAAGATTTACGATTTCTGGGGTTTTGTTGACCCTGGAAAATATCCAAAGCATCCTTGGGCTGGGCCAACTTTATTTAAAATGGGCTTTGGCGGATATAAAAAAGAATACGTAAAAACGCAGGATTTGATTATTTCCAACAAGTACTGGATAAATTATATAATAGAAGTTGCGCGGAAACTAAACCGGGGGCTTTAGCTTTTATGGCTTACAGAAAAAGGCATATTAAAAAGAAGATTCACAGCATAAGGCCGAGAAAAAACATTTTAACCAGGCTAATTTTTTGGATTGTAATTTTAGTTTTAATTATTACATCCGCCGCCGTGTATCTGGTGTTATTTTTTTCAAAAATCCAGGTTGACAGGATACTGATATCAGGAAACCAAAAAGTAAGCGCCGTTTTGGTGGAAAGCATTATAAAAAACTATGCAGAAAAAAAATTTGGGTTTGGCATAGGGTCTAAAAGCATTTTTTTGGCAGATACCGGTGAAATGTATAAAAGGATTATGGCGGAATTTCCAGCCATAAAAACCGCATCGGTGAGTAAAAATTTTCCTGATTTGATAAGCGTTAAAATAGAGGAAAGAAAACCGGCCGCTGTTTTTTGTACGGCAGACGCCAAATGCCTTGACATTGATGAGGCCGGCGTAATTTTTGAAGAGGCGCAGATGGTTGGACAAAATAATCTTATTGTGCGACAGAATTCGGAGCCCGGTTCGATCCAATTAGGCAAAAGCATTGTAGAACCCGGCAAGATGTCGGCGATTTTGAAAATCCAAAAAGATTTAAAGGATAATTTCCAGATAGACGCAAGAGAAGCTGTCGTTTTTGATTCTGGAAGGCTGGACCTTGCAACGGGCGAGGGCTGGAAAATTTATTTTGATTTGTCGAACCTTAATGTTGATATGCAAATTACAAAGATGAATTTGCTGCTGAATGGGGAGATAGCAGAAGCTGCCCGCAAAAATCTTCACTACATTGATTTGAGGTTTAAAGACAGAGCATATTACAAATAAGAAGTCCCGCTTGGCGGGATTTTTTATTGCATTTTGACTTTGATTTGTGGCAAAATAGGGGAAGGATGTAAAAAACAACTAATATTGACAAAGATATATAAATATAGTATAATTAAGAATAGGGTAAATTCAACGAAATTTCAAGATTATGGATTATACATTTGAGGAAGAGGAATTGCTCGAAAAAATATTATTCCAATTAGGGCTTTTGTTTATACCCTCAGACGAAAACAATTACCGTCCGAGGTTTTTGCAAAATAAAATTTTGCTTTACTGCGTTGTTTGTTTGCTTTTATTGCGCATTTTAACTTCTGTATTTTCTATAAACTTTCCAAAGAATATATTTTTTGCCGATATCACAAGAGGGGCTTTGATGGTTTTTGTGAATGAGGGCAGGCAAGCCCTCGGCCTTCAAACTCTGGCTGAAAATCAAAAACTTGACCAGGCGGCCGCAATGAAAGCCCAAGATATGATGAATAACGAATATTTCGCGCACCAAAGCCCGCAAGGTTTAACCCCTTGGTATTGGTTTTCACAAGCAGGATATGCATATAAATATGCAGGCGAAAATCTGGCAATAGGATTTTTAGACTCAAAAGAAGTTTATAATGCCTGGTATAATTCTCCAACGCACAAAGCAAATATGCTGAACCCGAATTACAAGGAATTTGGAACAGCTGTTTTGTCCGGGAATTTTCAGGGGAATAGTGCCACAATTATTGTCCAGCTTTTTGGAAGCAAGCTCCAAACATCGGTGCCCGTGGCTGCTGCAACAAAGCCCGTTGCTTTAGCGCCAAAACCGCAGCCGGAACCAGCAGAAGCAGAGCAGCCGAAAGCTCCTGCTGTTGAGCTTGAGGAAAACCAAACAATAGAGACAAGTCCAGAGGTTTTGTCTCAGATTTCCGAATATCCTCAACTGAAAGAGGCCGGCAGGCAAACCGGAAACACCTTGTATTTTCAATTTTTGAATTTTATTACTTACGGTTACAACGACTTCTTGAGCTACATAATTTATGGTTTGCTGATTTTGGTGGGCATCGCCATATTGCTAAATATTGTAATTCATTTTAATATACAACACGGAGATTTAATTTTAAGATCTTTTCTGATATTATTTTTATTGGCAGTTGCCACGGTTGTTGATAGCGGCATAATAACCTTGCTGATTCCGCATCAAATAATTATATAACCTTGAGTTTTGTTATGAACAAAAAGAAAAAACTTGAAAATTTTTGGAGCGCGGCAGAAATTGTTGCAATTTTATATATTGCAGGATTTTTTATAATAAATTGGAATGATGTTTCATGGGTTTTAAATTACAGGGCGGTCTCCGGCCTTTTGTACGATTTTTTCACACCATACCAAACCGTCGAGGCATTTCCGGCTGCCGCCGGCTATTCAACCGTTTTGGGCGATATTAAAAATGCAAAACAGGTTAATTATGTATATTCTGAAAAAGCGAACTCCATTGAAATTCCCGATATCGGAATTGATGTTCCAATAATATTTCCAGCAAGCACGAACCCCTCGATTTTGGTCGCTGCCCTTGATAAGGGCGCGATATATTATCCGGGTTCTGTTTTGCCTGGTCAAAACGGTCAGATTATAATTTTAGGCCATTCAGCTCCTGTTGGCTGGCCCAAAATAAAACATGACTGGGTTTTTTCTGATTTGGAAAAATTAAATCCGGGCAGCCAGATTCGCATTTATCTGGACAACAAAGAATATACTTACACGGTTCAAAGCAAATCAATTGTCAAAAAAGGCGAGGAGGTGGCCCCAAACGGGGATGTAAAATCTGGTGGCACACTGTTTTTAGTGAGCTGCTGGCCGCCGGGAAAAAATTACCAGAGAATCGCAGTTCAAGCCTCATTAAATTAAAAAGGGGCTTGGCACTTGACACAATTTTATGGCGTGATAGTATAAGGCATTAATTAAAAATTATTTAAAAGGTTCAAATATTATGAACAAACAGCAAAACATTACGTTTTTAAAGGCAACTGTTTTTACAGGTGTTGTTTTGGTGCTGTCATTAGGTCTTTTTGCCAGCACAAACGCACCCTTGGTAAACGCAACTACAACCACCTGCGATACTCACGCATTCAGTAATAGCGAAATATATCAAGGAGTAGGCAGCGTGGTGTCTCCTGTGCCGTGTTCAAGCGTTCCGGGCGCTGCTGTCGGGCAAACTTGCGACGGAGGTTATTACCCCGACCAGACAACTGCCAATAAACTGTGCCAGCTTAAAGGTTATGACAGCTCAACAAGCTTTACAACCCAGTCGGGATTTTTTACTTCATGCTCAGATAACTTTATGTGGCAATGGACAGGTTCAAGTGTAAACCGTGTCTGGGCGTGCAATCAAAACACAGGAATTGATACGGTTACATGCGCCGAAACATGCACGGTTCCGCAGCCAACCCAGTTGCATTTAATTTCATCTTATGCCCCAGCAACAGTCAATTTAGGAGATACTTTTCAAATAAAATGCGACTTCGGAGTTCAGGTAGGTTGTATACAACCTACTCATGCCGGAACTACATGCGAATTTGCAAACACATGGGAAGGAACTACTGCAGTGTTTGACTGTATCGCCACACAAGCAGGACTTAAGCAGAACACATGCAATATATTCTCTTACGCGCTGGACCCAAGATGTACTCCCGTGCAAGCTGATCCAATTCAGAGCACCAACGTTGTAAGTCCATCACCTGTTTGTACAACTCACTTTGAAAAGAGATGTTTTAATGGAGATTCTTACTGGTACAACTCATGCGGCGTGAAAGAAGGCATTTACCAAAACTGCCAGTACGGCTGTTCAAATGGAAACTGTTTGCCTCAAGAATGCACCACTCACTTTGAAAAGAGATGCTTTAATGGAGATTCTTACTGGTACAACTCATGCGGAGTGAAAGAAGGCATTTACCAAAACTGCACGGGAAACCAAACATGTTCAAGCGGCCAATGCCAGAATGTAAATATTGTTTGCGATTCAAACTCTGACTGCGGTTCTAGCGGATACATAGGAGACCCGTTCTGCAGAAGCGGAGATGTTTACAAAACTTACAGAACTTACACTTGCAATAATCCGGGCTCAGCAAATTCAAACTGCACAAGTTCTAACAATGACCAGCTGGTTACAAACTGCACGGGAAACCAAACATGTTCAAGCGGCCAATGCCAGAATGTAAATATT
>CAYICD010000012.1:0-5857 GCA_964361855.1 uncultured Candidatus Saccharibacteria bacterium | reverse complement strand
AAACTGCACGGGAAACCAAACATGTTCAAGCGGCCAATGCCAGAATGTAAATATTGTTTGCGATTCAAACTCTGACTGCGGTTCTAGCGGATACATAGGAGACCCGTTCTGCAGAAGCGGAGATGTTTACAAAACTTACAGAACTTACACTTGCAATAATCCGGGCTCAGCAAATTCAAACTGCACAAGTTCTAACAATGACCAGCTGGTTACAAACTGCACGGGAAACCAAACATGTTCAAGCGGCAGCTGCTCTAATAACTGTACAGACCATTCATATCAGCAATGCTCCGGCAGTTATTTATACTGGTATGACTCTTGCGGAAACAGGCAGGATTCTCAATATTGCTTGAATGGATGTTACAACAACTCCTGCAGCAACCAGCAAAATGTAAGCGTTCAAACTAACGGTGCATCAAATATTTCCAATGGCCAGGTAACATTAAACGGTTATCTGTACGGAAATAACAACTACAATACAGGCTACAATTATTACAATACATATGTTTGGTTTCAGTGGGGGCAAACCACTTCTTATGGCAACGAAACCGCGCACCAGGCAATGAATTACACGGGTAATTTTACCCAGATTGTTTCAGGATTGTACCAAAACGCAACCTATCATTTTAGGGCAGTGGCTCAGGGAAACAGCGGAATTGTTTACGGCCAGGATTTAACCTTTTCAACAGGAGCCGGAAATGTCGGCAACTACTTGTCTGTGAATAAAACAGGAAGGAACTTGTCATCCGGAAATCTCAATTGGTCAAGCGTTGTAAGTGCCAGCCCGTCTGACGTGCTGAACTTTGCAATAACCATACAGGCTTTGGGCAACCAATCAGCCACCAACGTGATTGTTAGAGATGTGCTGCCTGCCAACCTTACTTATCAAAACAATTTGGTAATTTCCGGAACTAGCGGGTACAACTACAGCAACTACAACTATGGCGGGTCGGATTTAGCCTCGGGAATAACCTTGGCTCAAATTCCTGCAGGGCAAACTGTGACTATAACTTATCAGGCGCAGGTTGCTCCAGCTGCAAGTTTCTCTTACGGAACAACAACCCTGAATAATTCAGTTTCTGTGCAGAATCAAAACGGGGGAGTGGCCGCCACAGGAAGCGTAACAGTTATTGTCACAAAAACAGGAGTTTTGGGAGCTACAACCATTAACACCGGTTTGACAAACAATCCTTTTGTTGACTCATTCGCACTTCCCTTAATCATTGCAATTTTGGGGTTCTGGGCCTATAGGTCAAGAATTTTCGGGGTTGAGAAATGGATTGATTCCAGAAAGCTTAAAAACACAGACTACAAAGCGCAGAAAGAATTAAACACCAGAATTACCCAAATTAAAGCTTCAGAAGCTTGGCCTCAAATCTAACAAAATGAAATACAAAAAGGCGTTGTAAAAAGCGCCTTTTTGCGTATAATTACTATATTATGACCCACGAAGAATTCGAACAATTAGTAGGGGATGGGATTGACGCAATACCCGAAAAATTTTTGAAAAGGCTGAAAAACGTGGAAATTGTGATTGAGGACGATCCGACCCCCGAACAGATAGAAAAATTAAAACTTCGCGGAGCGGTGCTTTTTGGATTGTATGAGGGGGTTCCGCAAACAAAACGAGAGCAGTATGGGCAGGTTTTGCCTGATAAAATAACTATTTTTAAACATTCCATTGAAAAAATGTTTCTTACTCCAGAAGCCATAAAAAGCGCGGTAAAAGACACGGTTTGGCACGAAATAGCCCATCATTTTGGAATGGATGAGCAGCAAGTAAGGCAAGCCGAAACAAACCGCCACAAATAAGCTTCTACTTTCGGCCTTCAAAAGCCGACTCAAGAGTTTCTTCGTCGGTATATTCAAGTTCTCCGCCTACGGGCAGGCCCTGGGCCAAATGAGTAATTTTCCAGCTGCCTTGCAAACTTTTTAATTCACGTTCAATCAACATTGATGTTGCTTTGCCCTCAACAGTAGGATTTATCGCAATAATAATTTCTGAAAATTTATTGTTCCTTATTCGCTTCTTTAAATCATCAATTCTTAATTTCGATATATCTTCGCTTCGTAAAGCTTGAACCGTACCTCCTAAAATGAAGTACAAACCATTGTACTTCTTTGTGTTTTCAATTGAAATTAAGTCGTTTTCTTTTTCAACAACGCAAAGCAGGTCTTTATTTCTGGCTGGATTTTTGCAAATTGGGCATAAATCGTCTTTACCCTGAGCCGTGTCGAGGGGCTCAAATGGCAAAAAACAAAACTGGCACAGTTTTATATTATTTTTTAATTCTGAAAGCGCGCTTATTAATTCGTCGATTTTTTCTTTTGGCTGGTTTATTAAATAAAAAACAAATCTATGCGCTGTTCTTGGGCCAACCGTTGGAAATTTTCTAAATAAATTAATTAGTTTTTCAATTGAATCCATAGTTTTTATGCCGATTCTCCAGCGTCTCCCGCATATTCGGCATATTCTCCTTTCTCTAAATTTCTAAAGCTCACTCTTTGTTCATCAAAGTATAAATCAACCGACCCCAACGGCCCGTTTCGGTGTTTGGCTATAATAATTTCTGCGATATTCTTTTTTAAGCTGTTTTCATTGTAGCGGTCTTCTCTGTAAATAAACATTACAACATCAGCATCTTGTTCAATCGCGCCGGATTCCCTCAAGTCGGCTAGGCGGGGAATTTGCGGAACTCTTTGTTCAACCGCTCGCGACAACTGTGACAAAACCAAAACAGGCACATTCAATTCCTTTGCCAGGATCTTTAACGCTCTTGAGTTTTCGGTTGTCTGCTGCACGGACGACGAAAATTTATTTAAGGGTTCCATTAACTGCAAATAATCTACAATTAAAAGCCCCAGCCCTTTGCTTGCCTGAAGCCTTCTTGCCATTGCCCTCATTTGCAAAATATTCACAGAGCCTGCGTCGTCAATATAAATTGGAGCTTCAGATAAAGTTCCCATGGCGTGCTGGATTCTTTGAAAATCATCTGTTTGCAGCCTGCCGGTTCTTAGGTGCCAGGAATCAACATTTGCCACGCTCGAAATTAATCTGTCGGCTAATTGGTCTTTTGACATTTCAAGACTGAACAATCCAACGGGCATGTTTTGCATTATGGCAACATTTTTTGCAATATCTAAAGCCAATGAAGATTTTCCCATTGAAGGCCTTGCAGCTAAAATAACCAAATCAGACCTTTGCAGGCCCGCTAAAATATTATCTAAACCCCGAAAACCGGTTGGCACGCCCCGCAAATCTCCCTGATTTTTTGAAAGGGTGTCCAGCCTTTCAAAGGTTTCAGGCAAGATGTCTTTTATGGCGGTAAAGCTTTGCGTTAAAGCCCTCTGGCCTATGCTAAAAACGGTTTTTTCCGCTTTATCGAGCAAAATATCAACGTCTTCAGCTTCATCAAAAGCCGAAAGCCCGATTTCGTGGGAAGCCGAAATTAAATCTCGTAAGATCTTTTTCTGCCGGACAATTTTTGCATAGTTTGCAACGTGGGTTGCAGTCGGCACGGAGTTTATTAAAGAGGTTAAGTAAGCGGAACCGCCGACGTCTTCCAATTTTCCGCGCTCTTTTAACCTTGCAGAAACAGATAAAATATCAATCGGGTCTGATTTTGAATATAAATCCGCCATTGACTGGAATATTTCTTGGTGTATGTCTTTGTAAAAATCTTCTGATTTTATAAAATCAATGATTCGCAGGATAGCGTCTTTATCCAACATTAAACACCCCAGCAGGCATTGTTCTGCCTCTATATTCTGCGGAGGGAGTTTATCTATTAGTTCTTTTGCCATGTTATCCTTTTGTATACCAAATCAGATTTTTTTTACAATAGCGCCGTCTTTTGTGTCTTCTATAATATAACCCTGCCTTTCAATTTCAGCCCGAAGCTCGTCGGACTTTGCCCAGTTTTGCTCTTTTCTGAATTTTTCGCGGTTTTTTAAAAGCTTTCTTATTTCAGCCGGAATAGTTTTTGAGACCTCCTTAAAATCAATTATCCCGAATATTTTGTTTATTTCTTCAAGAAATTTATAAATTTCTACCGCCTCTTTTTTAAAAACCTTATCTTCATCAAGAGTTTTGTTCGTTTCTTTTATAAAATCAAACAGCACGGCAAAAGCTTTTGGAGTGTTAAAGTCGTCATCCAGCTCCTTGTAGAAGTTTTCTTTAAAGGCTTTAAATTTATTTTTTAAATTTTTATCGCCCGATTTTACGGCCTTTACTTCCTTTAATTTTCGCAAAAATTGTTCTATTCTTTCAACGGCTGACTTCACTTCAATCATTGCAGATTCTGAATAATCAACAGGAGAGCGCCACAGGTTTTTTACCACGAAAAATCTCAAATATTTTGCAGGATGTCTTCTTAAGAAATCATTTATAGTGATGAAATTTTTTAAAGACTTCGACATTTTTTGGCCTTCAATAGTCAAAAATCCTGTGTGCATCCAGTATTTTACAAGCGGATTTTTTCCAGACAAAGCTTCCATTTGGGCAATTTCAGCTTCGTGATGGGGAAAAATTATGTCCCTCGCGCCTCCATGAATGTCATATTGAGCGCCAAAAAACGTCTCTGTAATGGCAGTGTCTTCAATGTGCCAGCCGGGCCTGCCTTTTCCAAATGTGCTGGGCCAGTTTGGTTCATTGTCAGAATCGGAGATTTTCCAAAGGCAGAAATCACCTCTGTTTTTTTTGTCTTTGCTGTAATCAATTCTTGAAACCGAATCCTCGGCTCCAAGAGCTGTTCTTCCCGCAAGTTTTCCATAATTCTTGAATTTTGAAATATCATAATAAATTCCATCGCCTGCAATTTCATAGGCATATCCTTTTTCCATTAATCTTTTTACCTGGCTTATAATTTGTTTTATATAGCTTGTGGCCTTTGCATATTTATTTACGCTGTCAATTTTCAAATCTTTCATGTTTTTCAGGTGTTCCTTGATAAACGATTCGGCCCAATCTTTGGGGGCGACTCCCTTTTCCCGGGCTCTGGCGATTATCTTATCATCTAAATCTGTAATATTTTGCAAATAAAAAACATCAAAACCAGTGGCTCTTAAGTATTTGACAAAAGCGTCAAAGGCAATATAAGTACGGGCGTGCCCAAGATGCGAATAATCGTAAACTGTCGGCCCGCAGACAAACAAGTTTACTTTTCTGCCTTTTCTGGGTTTTAACAGGTCTTTTTTTCCAGATAGCGTGTTATAAATTTTGATTTGATGTTTCATAAAGTTCTAATACTTTTGAAAAAATATTTAAAAATGAAAGAGGAATGGTAAGCCAAAGCATGTATATGAAAAAGGCCGGAGGGCTTGATGGGAAAATAATTAAAATTACGACAAAAACAACTGCCAATATCACCATTTTTATTTTGCCGAAGATATTTGATTCCATATACATCTCTTTTGACCGGTAGTAAAGCGAAAACAGGCCGTTAAGAACTTCGATTAGTATAATAGCCAGCAAAAGCCATTTATTTGAGTGAATCAGGCTGAAAAACGCAATCGGAATTATTAAAATCCGGTCGGCCGTGGGGTCGAGCATGGCTCCAAATTCCGTTACTCGGTCAGTTCCTCGGGCAACCGGACCGTCAATAAAATCTGTTATAGCGCCAAAGCAAAAAAGCGATAAAATTAAAGCTTTGTTTTCAATATCAAAGAAGAATAGCAGGACAAAAAGAATAATGCCCACAGCCACCCTTACATATGTTATGTGGTTGGGAGTTATGGCTTTCGGCCAGTACGGCTTTATAAAAAGGAAAAGAAATTTGTCCCGGTAGCTGTCAAGATTTTCCAGGAAAGACTCGGTTTTCGCCAGATAATTTTTCATAATGTTATGATAGCAAACTTT
>CAYICD010000011.1:0-22902 GCA_964361855.1 uncultured Candidatus Saccharibacteria bacterium | reverse complement strand
CCGCGAAGGAGAAGCTATTGCCTGGCATTTAATCAAAGCGCTGGGCTTAACGCCGGAAAAAACTGAGCGGATAGTTTTCCATGAAATTACTAAAACCGCCATTGAGGAAGCGCTTAAAAATCCAAGAAAAATAAATGAAAATTTGGTCAATGCCCAGCAGGGCAGGAGAGTTTTAGACAGATTGGTTGGATACAAGCTTTCCCCGTTTTTATGGAAAAAAGTGATGAAGGGCCTGTCAGCAGGCAGAGTGCAATCTGTTGCTGTAAGATTAATTGTTGAAAGAGAAAGAGAAATTCAAAAATTTGTACCTGTTGAATACTGGAGTATTTCTGCTTTTTTAAAAAGGGACGGCAAAGAATTTGAATCAGGCCTGTCAAAAAAAGACGGCAAACCTGTTGATAAATTAGAAATAAAAAACAAGGAAGAGGCAGAAAAAATACTTTCTGACTTAAACGGCGCAGAATATATTGTAAAAAATGTTGAAAGGAAAGAAACAAACAAATATCCCTCACCGCCCTTTACAACCAGCACATTGCAACAGGCAGCTTTTCAAAGATTCGGCTTTACAGCAAAAATGACAATGTCTTTGGCCCAAAGGCTTTATGAAGAAGGCCATATTACCTATCACAGAACAGACTCTTTTAATCTTTCTGAAGCGTCTTTGGCCGGAGCTAAAAAATATATTACGGAAAATATTGGTAATAATTATTGGGCTGGAAAATTTGTAAAATACAGAACAAAAAGCAATTCGGCCCAAGAAGCCCACGAAGCAATAAGGCCGGCATATCCTGAAAAAACCCCGCAATTATTAAGCATTGATGCAAGACAGTTAAAATTATATACTTTAATTTGGCAAAGATTTATTTCTTCTCAAATGGCTAGCGCCGTTTTTGACAGCGTCGCAGCTGATATTGAGGCAAAAAATTACACATTCAGAGCCAGCGGCCAAACTTTGAAATTTGACGGGTTTTTAAAAATTTACCCCACAAAATTTGAGCAAAAAGACCTGCCAAACCTAGAAAAAGATGATAATTTAGAGCTGGTGAAATTATCAAACGACCAGCATTTTACAGAGCCGCCGGCTCGATATAATGATGCGAGCCTTATAAAAACTTTGGAAAAATACGGAATTGGCAGGCCGTCAACTTATGCCCCAACAATTGCCACGATACAAGACAGAAACTATATTGATAAAAACGAACAAAAAAGATTTATTCCAACGGAAACCGGCACAATAGTCAATGATATTTTAGTGGAAAACTTTCCTGAAGTTGTAGACATAGATTTTACCGCAAAAATGGAAAAGGAATTAGACGAGGTGGCCGAGGGAAAGGACACCTGGCAAAAAACCTGCAAAGATTTTTACGGGCCGTTTGCAAAAAATTTAAAAGAGAAATACAATGAAGTTCCCAAAGAAAACTTAGACATTAAAACAGACAAAATATGCCCGAAATGCGGGTCTCCCATGGTGGAAAAAATGGGAAGATTCGGCAGATTTTACGCCTGCACTGCCTTTCCAAAATGCAAGCACACGGAATCTTTGGAATCAGAAAAATTGGACATTAAATGCCCAAAATGTAGAGAGGGCAACATGGTTGTTAAAAAAACAAAACGCGGAAAAATATTTTACGGATGCGACATGTATCCAAAGTGCGACTTTGCAACCTGGGACAAGCCAATAAATGAATTTTGCGAAAAATGCGGGTCTATTCTTGTTAAAACAAAAAGCGAAAAAGTTAAATGCTCAAATAAAGAGTGCAAAACGCAATACAAAAAATTATAAAGAAAAGCCCAGACCCAAAACTGATTGAGTCGGCTTTTGAATTTGCCAAAGAAAATTACAAAGACAAGAACAGGATTTCTGGAGAAAATTATATTTTTCATGCCTTAAGGGTGGCCGAGGCCTTAGATAAAATGGGATTGGACCCAAAGACAATCGCTTTCGGGCTTTTGCACGATGTTGTAGACGATATGCCCTCTTCCGCGAAAAAGGTTGAAATAAAGGAAATTGAAAAAAAATTCGGGCAGGAAATAGCGGAGCTTGTAGAAAAAATTTCAGAGCTCCAAAAAATCAGGTATTCTCTGGTAATAAATATAAAAGAAAAAAAAGCTTTTACCAGAGAAAAAACAGAGAATTTGAGAAAAATGTTTTTTGCGATTGCCGGAGATTTGCGGGTAATTTTAGTAGAGCTTGTTTCAAGAATTGACGGTTTAAACTTTCTGCATTATCTCCCCGAAGAACAGCAGAAATTGTATGCGCTTGAAACTTTAAAAATTTTCGTTCCAATAGCAAACAGGCTGGGTTTAAGCGAGATAAGAAGAAACCTTGAAGATATTTCTTTCTATTATATTTTTACAGAAAAATTCAATTGGTTAAAATCCAATCTAAAAGAAAAATACGAAGAAAGGGAAGAAAATATCAAAAAATTCATTCCCCACCTAAAAAAAATCTTTAAAAAAGAGCGGATAAATATCCAAGACATAAACTATAGGGCGAAATCATATTGGAGCACTTATAAAAAACTTCTAAAGCATAATATGGATTTTGAAAAAATCCATGATTTGGTTGCTCTAAGAATAATCGTTGCCGACGTAGAATCATGCTATAAAGCATTGGGAATCATCCACAAGCATTTTAAGCCCATTTCTGAGGAAATCAATGACTATATAGCAAAGCCCAAGCCCAATGGGTACAGGTCGCTGCACACGACTGTTTTCTACGAAGAAGACAAAATATCTGAAATTCAAATTAGAACACAAGAAATGCACAAGGAAGCAGAATACGGCGTATGCGCCCACTGGTCTTACAAAGAACAGGTTGATCTGAAAAAAGAGGGCGAAAAATTAAAATGGACAGAAAAAATACCGGAATTTTGGAAAACCTTTAAAATAGACTTTTTTGCAAACCAAATTTTTGCATTCACTCCAAAGGGCGACATAATTTCTCTGCCTCGCGGAGCAACAATTGTTGATTTCGCCTATGCTGTGCATTCTGACATCGGAAACCATACGGAATCTGCAAAAATTAACGGAAAAATTGTTCAGTTAAATCACGTTTTAGAAAACGGGGATATCATTGAAGTTGCTACAAACAAAAAAAGAGAACCTTCTAGAGACTGGCTAAAATTTGTAAAAACCTCGCTTGCAAAGTCGCATATTAAAAAAATTGTTTCAAAGTCAGAACCAGGATTTGCCTTCGGGATACCCGGATTTATTAGAAAAAAATTTAGTGAATTTTCAGAGCGGGCCCAAAAAATAAAAGAAGAAAAACAGCAGGTAAAAAGAGAAAGGCCGAGGCAAATCTATCTTGCCGGACAGAAAGGAATGCTGGTTCACATAGCAAAATGCTGCAACCCGGAGCCCGGAAATGAGGTTGCGGCATATCTGACAAAATATCGGGCTGCGGTTTTACACAAAATATCTTGCCCCAACTTTCAAAAGCTTGCCCAAAAATTCCCGGATAAAATAATCACCGCTTCGTGGAAGTAGGGTTGACTCTTCACCTTTTTACAAGGTGAAGAGTTGAAAAATCTCTAAAATTATGGTAGAGTTTAAAAAAAAGCCGCGGTGACGGAATAGGCAGACGTACAGGTTTCAAAAACCTGCGAAGGCAACTTCATGTGGGTTCGATTCCCACCCGCGGCACATGAGTTATAAGACCCTTAATCCAAATGGAGAATTGCAATCGTATGTTATTGGCCTCGCACTAGGAGATGGCAATCTTTCGAACCCAAACGGACGCGCGACTCGATTAAGAATAACTTGTGATAAAAAATATCCTCTTCTAATAAAACGCATTATCAAAACCCTACGATCCTTGTTGCCCCAGAATAAAGTAAGTATCGTGGATAAAAAAGAAAGCTGTTTAGATGTAAGTGTTTATTCTAATCATTTAGAAAAAATTCTTGGCTGGAAAGCAAAAGGAGGTTCTAAATTTTATCAAAACATTTCTATACCAAGTTGGGTAAAGGAAAATGAAAAATATAAAATTAATTGTCTGCGAGGTTTAATAGAAACTGATGGATGTATTTATACCGATAGAGGATACAAAATGATGATATTTACAACCATAATCTCAAAATTGGCAAACGATTTCTACGACATTGCAGTCTCCTTAGGATTCAAGCCTCATCTCTATAAAATAAAAAGGGGGACAAGCTTATATAAGTATAATCAAAAAATTATATATCATGTCAGATTATCAAGAAATGTGGATAAATTTCTTAATTTAGTAAAACCAGAAAAAGCTTAAAATAAAAAGCGGGGCTTTCCCCGCTTTTTGCTTGTTATAAATCATACTCATCTAACGGTTCCGGAATAATTATTTTTACCTTGTCGCTCTTTATTTTTTCTCTATTTTTCTCAAGTTCGTTTTTACGAAAATCTCGATTAATGTGGGTCAACGCCAAACACTTAACGTTATTGTCCTCTGCAAATTTAATTCCAGAAGAAATGGAGGAATGTCCTATTATTTCTTTATCCAGTAGATAGGTTTCTAAAATAAGCAAGTCTAAATCTTTATAAAAATCTGTGCCGGCAATTGGCGAGCCGTCTCCGTTATATGCCATAGTATTTTTATCATCACTCACTTTAATAGCAAAGTTTTCTCCTGAATGCACTGTCTTTTGAAAATTTAGTTTTAAATCCTGAAACTCTATTTCTTTGCCCTCTTCAACCTCGATTATTTCCACCTTAAAACTGAATTTATCTTTAAATCCCAAATATGCCAAATCCATCAATTTCTCAAATTGCTCTTTAAAGCCTTTTTTAGAAATGATGGTTAACGGTCTTGTTCTTCCGCTTGCTCCGCCCTCCCACATTCTCAACAAAAGCCCGGGCAAACCAAAATAATGGTCTGCATGCCAGTGGGTTATGTAAATTGCATCCAAAAAACTTCGGTCTGGGTTGTATTTCCAAACCTGCGGAGCCGCTGTCAAACCACAATCCAGCAACATTGTTGTTTTTTCTGTTGCTACTAAGTGCGAATTATTCGGCGTATTTTCATCAAACGCCTCGCCCACCCCAAGGAATATAACTTTCATGTTTTTTGAATGTTTTATTTATTACCCAAGCAACTAAAATTCCTATCAAAGCGCCGGCTAAGATGTCTGATGGCCAGTGAACGCCCACAAAAACGCGCGCCAGAACTATTAAAAAACTGGCGATATAAAATAAAATGCCGGCGGTTTTATTATATGAATAAATAATTGTTGATAGTGCGAAATAAAAAAGTGCGTGGCCTGAAGGGAAAGCTCCCTCTTTGGCGCTCTGGTCTATCAAAGGAATAAAATTTTCAACCACAAACGGCCGCGGCCTGAACCACAAGTTTCTAATAATTGTTCCAACCACAAACCTTGAAATGCCAGCACAAACCAATGCCAGCACAACCATTTTCCAATATTTTTTGAAATTTACTGCTAAAAACAAAGCTAATGCTAAAAACAAGAAGTACTCAAAGTATTCGGCAAAAAACATTGCCGCATAGTCCAGCCATGCCCATTTTCCCGCAAAACCATTTATCAAATTAAAAATATATAAATCTATATTCATTTATTTTGGCAGCGGAAATTTCTTGCAAAACTTAACCACATCTCGGTGGAGTTTTTCAAGCGCTTTCTGGTCGGTATGATTTTCTATTGCCTGATTTATCCAGCGGGAAATAAGTCTTACCTCTTTTTCCTTCATCCCCCTTGTGGTAATGGCCGGAACCCCTATGCGCACCCCCGAAGGATCCATTGGCTTTCTGGGGTCATCGGGTATCATATTTTTATTGACTGTAATCCCGATTTTATCTAACGCCTTCTCTGCCTCTTTGCCTGTTATTCCTTTGCTTGAAAAAACGTCCACTAAAACCATATGGTTGTCTGTTCCGCCGAACATCATTTTAAATCCATACTTTTTGAGTTCCTGATCTAAAACTTTTGCATTTTTTATAATTTGCTTTGCGTAAGCGCGAAATGAGGGCTTTTGAGCCTCTCCCAGGGCCACTGCTAAAGCTGCTATGTTATTCATATGGGGCCCCCCTTGAAATCCAGGGAAAAGCGCCTTATCAATAACCTCTGCGTATTTCTCTTTGCACATTATCATTCCGCCTCTAGGTCCTCGTAAAGTTTTGTGCGTAGTTGTTGTGATAATATCAAAAAACGGGACTGGATTTGGTATGGCTTTGCCGGCTATCAAGCCTGCAATGTGGGCAATGTCAAACATTGTTATTGCCCCAACTTTCTCGGCAATATCTTTAAACTTTTTGTAATCCAGCTGGCGCGTATATGCTGAGAAACCGGCTAAAATCAGCTTGGGCTTTTCCTGCAATGCCATTTTTTCCAGCTCGTCATAATCAATTTTTCCAGAAGCATCTGTTTTATACCGCACAAACCTATAAATTTTTGCCGCCAGCGTAACCGGATGGCCATGAGACAGGTGTCCGCCATGAGACAAATCCATGCCCAAAACCGTGTCTCCGGGCTGTAAAATTGCGCTGTAAACAATCATGTTTGCCGGGCACCCGGAAAGCGGCTGCACATTTACGTGCTCTGCCCCAAATAACTTTTTTGCTCTTTCAATCGCCAAACTCTCTACCACATCCGTATAAGTTTGTCCGCCGTAATATCGTCTGCCAGGATAGCCCTCAGAGTACTTGTTTGTAAAAACCGAACCCAAAGCCTCCAACACAGCAGGTGAAACATAGTTTTCTGAAGCAATAAGCTCCATGCCTTCCTGCTGGCGTTTTAATTCTCCCTGAATTGCCTTGTAAACTTTTGCATCCTGTTTTTTTAATTTCATGGCCTTAATATTTTAATTTTATCGCCTGTTAAATCAACAACTTTTGAGGGCCCTCTCTCGGGCAGATTGCCGGCATCTATTATCAAGTCTGGACGGAATTTTGCATCAATAAAATAATTCAGAACTTCATTAATTTTGGTCGTTGCCGGCTGGCCAGATATATTAGCAGAGGTTTCGGCAAGGGGTGCTTTATTTTTTAAAATCAATCCATCAATTAATTTGTAATTTGGAACTCTTACGCCAATTGTCCCCTTACCCTGCGATATATTTGGGGGTAGCTTTCTTTTCGGCTTTAAAACCGCCGTTATGGCCCCGGGCCAGCTCTTTTTTAAAAACTTTTCGTATTTTAGATTTATTTTCGCAAATTCCTTGGCAGACTTCAAATCATTTACAAAAATAGAAATAGACTTCCCTTTTGGTCGTTTCTTTATTTTGAATATTTTTTCAACTGCTTTTTTGTTAAAAGCATCGCATATTAAGCCATACACCGTATCTGTAGGGAAAACAACAACGCCGCCGGCTTTAATTGTTCTTATCGCCAGCGCCTGCGACTGTTTTGATTGTTTTACAACTTTCATTAAAAAATTTAGATAATTTTTCTACATCCTCGGGCCTGCCGAAGTCCATCCAAAAGTTATTGATTTTTTTTATTTTGACCTTTTTTTCTTCAGCCAGCAGCGAAATCGCGTCTGTAATTTCGTACTCTCCGCGGAGAGATTTTTCTATTTGTAAAACTTTTTCAAAAATTTCCGGCGTGAATTTATACAAACTTGTGTTAATCAAATCTCCTACGAACTCTTTTGGCTTTTCAATAATTTTTTCCAAAAAATCGCCTCCGTCCTCTATCAAAACTCCGTATTTTTCCGGATGCTCCTGTTTCAACCCGGCAATATAGCAAAATTTATCATCAATATTCATTGCTTTCAAATCTTCAACTGCGTAAAAATTATCTCCGCACAAAGAAATAAAATCTTCATTTTTTATCAAATCTTTAACGCACTTTATAGGGCAGGCGGTGCCGTACTCCTTTTCCTTCGGCCCTAAAATATTGAACTGATTGACAATTTTAATATCAAAATCTGAACCGTCAAATTTATAATTTTTCAGAAATTCCCGAATCATGTCTTCACGGAATCCCACCACTAAAATAATCTCTTTATATCCGGCTTTCAAAATATTATCCAACAAATACGCCAAAAACGGCTTCTGCTGAACACAAATAAGATGCTTTGACTTATCGTCCGATAGATGAAGCATGCGGGTTCCTTGGCCCGCAGCAGCTATTACAACTTTAGTTATTTTCATGGGGTAATTTTAATGCCTTTAAATTTAATTCCTGGTATTTCGGAGGAATAATTTTGTTTATTGCCTCTGCAACTGATTTTTCATCAAGCGGCATTAATTTTTTATGAATGGCATATCCTAAAAGATAAAGCCCGCTGACAACTTCGTTCTGTAATTTTTCTTTGCAAATTTCAGAAGCCGGAACCAAATGCAAATTCTCTTTTGGCAACAGCTTTATAATTTCTTCTCCTTTCAATCCGCCCATAAAAGGCAAAGAATATTTATTTATCAAAAAATTAGTTTTAGGGCCGCTAAATTCGCTTCCTCTCAACCCTTCAAGCATTTCCAAACCAATAATCAAATCGGCCTGGCCCCTCGAAACCATTGGAGAACAAACTTTTCTGCCAAAGCGTATATGCACCAAGACAGCTCCCCCTCTTTGGGATAAACCATGCAATTCAGAAGACTTGATGTCATAACCTTCTATAAAAGCCGTCTCGTCAATGATTTGCACCAAAGTAACCAATCCCTGCCCGCCCACACCGGTTATTATGATATTAAATGTTTTATTGGTCATGTTGTTCCGCTGCCTGGCGCTTTAATAATAAGGCGCAAATTCGTTTTGCAATTATGACTGAAACCTCCTCTTTTCCCAAAAAATCTTTAATTGTGTCCTCAAATTCTTTTGTGTTTATCGGGTCTAAAACCCTTACATGTTTTACTCCGCAAGCTTTAACAATGTCTTCTATTTTTAATTCTTCCGCCGGTTCTCCCATTGCATTTTTTCCCATGCCTGGGTTTGGCTGGTGCCCGGTCATTGCAGTAATCCTGTTATCTAAAATTACAATTAATGGGTTTGATTTGTTATAAACAGCATTTATTAAAGCAGGAATTCCGGCATGAAAAAAGGTTCCATCTCCCATCATTGAAATTACCTTTCGCTTCGACTCAGGGCCTGCGGCTTTTGCTACCCCATGCGAAATGCCCAAGGAAGCTCCCATTGAAAATAAATAGTCATGCATATCGTGCGGTGGCAGGCCTGCAATCATATTACACCCTATATCCCCTCCGAAAATTGCATCTGGCGCAACTCTTTTTAATGTTGGAAAAATATGCCAATACGGGCAGCCCTCGCATAACCGAGCCGTTCTTTTTGGAAGATTTAATTGCTTTTCTTTATTTAAATCGATTTTTTTTCCGGTTAACTTTGCAACAGCCAAGTTTATTTTTTCTGTATTCAACTCGCCGATTTCAGGCAAAACATTTTTACCAAAAATTTCTAACTTTGGATTTACGCTCTTTGCGATTCTCGCAATTTCTTTTTCCAAATACGGCTCAAGTTCTTCAACAACTAATATTTTTTTCTTGTCTTTTATAAAATTGGCAATTAATTTTTCAGGCAAAGGATAGAAAAATCCGAGCTTTAAAACAGGCAAATTCAAATCCAATTCCAAAAGAGCTTCCATTAAATGCAAATGAGAAACTCCGCATGTTATAATTCCAATTTTGGATTTTTTATCGCCAAAAATCTCATTAGCCTTTGATTTTTCCGCAAATTGCCTTATTTTCTCTATCTTTTCCAAAAGTTCTTTTTTCATTTCCATAACACGCGGGGGCATTGTTGAAAACTGATGAGGATTTTTAACAAATTCGCCTTTCGCCATGGGCCTCGTGTCTATTTTTTTAAACTCCACCGGTGCCCGCTGATGGTTTACGCGCGTTGTTGTGTGTAAAATTACCGGAATATTAAATTTTTCAGAAATTTCATAACCCAATTTTGTAAAATCATAACATTCTTGCACATCTGCAGGTTCTAACATCGGCAAATGCGACAAATAGGCATACACCCTTGAGTCTTGCTCGGTTTGGGCTGAACTATGGCAAGAAGGGTCGTCAGCTACAACAATTACCATAGGAGCCTTGGTTCCCGTATAGGCCAAAGGCAACAGGCTGTCTGAACAAACATTCATTCCGAAACTTTTCATATTTACCAAGCTTTTCAATCCAGAAAAACTGGCGCCAATGGCAGCTTCCAAAGCCACCTTTTCATTAGTAGACCATTCAGCATAAACCCCGTTTTCTTTGGCAATTTTGCCGAATTCGTCTCCTATTTCAGCAGAAGGACACCCAGGATACCCGGAAACAAAATCCACCCCTGCGGATAGGGCTCCCCTTACGATTGCCTCATTTCCAAGTAAAACTTTTTTCATCTAAATAACAATATTAATTAATTTGTTCGGGACGAAAATTATTTTTTTGGATTTTCTCTTTCCCATCCAGGTTTTTATTTTTTCTGATTTCAAAACAATTTTTTCCGCTTCTTTTTGGCTGATGCCAGAAGAAATTTCTATTTTATCTCTAACTTTACCGTTAATTTGTACAATCAGCAAGACTTTTTCTTGCTCTATTAGTTTTTCATTATATTTTGGCCATTTTTGTTCGCAGCAAAGGCCCTTGAACCCCGCATTTTTCCAAAGTTCTTCTGCCAAATGCGGAGCAAAAGGAGATAAAATTTTCAAAAAATCTTCAAAATCTTTTTTGGCTAATCCGGTTTCAGAAACATTCCACGCATTAACAAACTCCATCATAGAGCTAACAGCAGTATTAAACTTCATCAACTCAATATCCTCTGTAACTTTTTTTATTGTTTTATGTAAAAGTCTTGCCAGGTCAGCAGATTCTCCTGTTTTTGCTGAAAGCTTATAAACTTTTTCTAAAAATCTACGGCAACCGACAACCCCTTTTGTATCCCAGGGAATCATTTGCTCAAAAGGCCCCATAAACATTTCATAAACCCTTAAAGTGTCAGCTCCATATTGTTTTATAACAGCATCGGGGTTGATAACATTCCCTTTTGATTTCGACATTTTAATTCCGCCCTCGCCCAAAACCATTCCATGAGAAGTCCTTTTTTTGTATGGTTCTGGTCCCACAACTTTTGGAACAGCCCCAATGTCCCATAAAAATTTAAAAATAAACCTTGAATATAATAAATGCAAAGTTGTGTGCTCCATTCCTCCGTTATACCAGTCAACTGGAAGCCAATATTTTAATAACTTTTCATCTGCTAATTTTTTATTGTTCTTCGGGTCAGCATATCTTAAAAAATACCAATTAGAACCTGCCCAGTTCGGCATTGTGTCTGTTTCTCTTTTTGCGGGGCCGCGACAATTTGGGCATTTTACATTAACCCATTTTTTAACTAAAGCCAATGGAGATTCTCCAGTGTCGGTTGGTTTATACTTTTTGATTTTTGGCAATTCAACAGGCAAATCTTTTTCAGAGACCGGTTGCCATCCACATTTTTCACAATAAATTAAAGGAATGGGCTCGCCCCAATAATGCTGGCGCGAAAAAACCCAATCGCGAAGTTTATAGCTTGTTTCATTTTCTGCAAAGCCCTTGGCCTTCAGCCATGCTGTAATTTGCATCCTCGCCTGCAAGGAAGTCAGCCCGTCAAACTGCGCAGAATTATAAAGCGTGCCTTCACCTTCATAACATATTTCCAAATTTTTTACCTTGTCGGCCAGTTCCTCGTTATCCGGTTTTATTGAAGTTCTCAAAGGAATGCCATATTTTTTTGCTAATTTAAAGTCCCTTTTATCGTGCGCGTCTGCAAACACAGCGCCCGTGCCATATTGCTCTAAAACAAAATCAGCCGTCCAAACCGGCATTTCTTCGCCGGTTGCAGGATTCCTTACTATAATTCCTTTTAATTCAACTCCTGTCACGTCTTTTTCTTCATTGGTCCGGTCAATGTCAGAAGCATTTTTTGAAACTTCTCTGTATTTTAGAACCTCATCTATGTTTTCAATTTTATCTTTGTATTTATCAATAAACGAATTTCCCGGGGCAACAATTACAAAAGTTCCTGAAAATATAGTGTCAACCCTTGTTGTAAAAACTTCTATGGCGTCTTCAGCGCCCTCCAAAACAAATTTGACTAAGGCTCCCCCTGACCTGCCAATCCAATCCTTCTGTTGAATTTTTATTCTTTCTGAATAATCAACCAAGCCCAAATCATCAATTAATCTTTCTGCATAATTTGTAATTTTTATCATCCACTGCTCTTTCTCCCTTTTCTCAACTTTTGTTCCGCACCTCTCGCATTTTCCGTTTATTACTTCTTCGTTTGCCAAACCAATTTTATCTTTTGGGCACCAGTTAATTGCAATTTTATCTTTGTAAGCCAGCCCGTTTTTAAACAACTGCAAAAAAATCCACTGAGTCCATTTGTAATATTTGGGGTCTGTGGTATTTATTTCCCGCGACCAGTCAAAAGACAGGCCAATGCTTTTCATCTGGCGCCTGAAATTGTCTGTGTTCTTTTTTGTAACAATAGAAGGATGAACCCCCCTTTTTATTGCATAGTTTTCAGTAGGCAAGCCAAAAGCATCCCAGCCAATCGGGAACAAAACATTAAACCCGTCCATTCTCTTCTTCCTTGCAATAATATCTAAGGCAGTATAACTTCGGCAGTGGCCCACATGAAGCCCGTCGCCGGAGGGATAGGGAAACTCAAGAAGCAAATAAAATTTGCGCGTTTTTGCGCCATTTTTAGCTTTAAAGGCCCCGGAATCATACCATTTATCCTGCCATTTCTTCTCAATTTTTGCCGGATTATATCTCTGCATATTTAATAATGATATCAGAGTTTTTTGCCCCAGTAAACCTTGACATTGTTTATAAAAATGCTATCATTGACTCAGTCCTTTTGCCCTAACCAACCGGAGGTGCGAGATGAAAGCGGTCAATGCGTGGATAACTGGTTTGGTTGTGGTTAACGTGGTCTTAAGCATTCTCATTTACATTGCCATTTCAGAGAATGCTCAACAACGGCGCCAAAACGACCAGCTTTGCGATGCCGTGTTTTTTCTGGCGCAAAGCCAAGGAGCCACTGACCAAATGGGATTCATAAGTGGCAAGGAGTATTGTTTGTTCTTTGCAGACTACAGCAAGCGTCGAGCACTTATCGGAGAGTTTGACGGAAAAATCCATTACGACAAGACTCCTCGCCTCATCATTATACACAACGCTGATGAAGCAAACATGGCTTACTGGGACAGCCAGCCCCTACTCTACAGTCGGTACAAAAAAATACCTGACTGAAAATCCTGCCCACGGCAGGCAAAACCGCCCGACGAGAGAACTCGTCCGAGGCGGTCTTTTTTTTACTTTCGAGGCGGTCTTTTTTTTACTTTTCACGCGGTTATACAAAATATAACTACTCCTTAATTAGCGACCGCTGAATTAGGGCGTATTAAATTAAACCAGATTAAACGCTTTTTCCCACTCCTTTCCCCTTTCTATTTCCATAGAAACTATTAATTTAATTTCCCTGTCAGACAATCCAAAAAATGATTTTAATAAATCTATCTCGCTTTTGCATTCATAAGGAACAACCCACGCGCTTTTTTGAAATAATTTGAATCCCAACTCAATCAGCTTCCCCCTCAAAGCCTCTCTGTGCATTTTTTGCTTTTCTGCAATATCAAACAGCAATATTCTCCATAGTCCATCCCATTTCTTCGGCTTTTTTATTTTCAATGAATCTATTTGCATCCAACCTGCCTTTTGCTTTCCTTTTTCCGTGAGAAAAATATGAATTTGATTATTTTTGTAATAAAAATCTACCAACCCCTGATGTTTTAGTTTGTAAAAAGTATCGTAAACCTTTTTATTTGGATATTTTTTGAGTCTTTTAAGACCTTTCAAAAGGTTAACAATAAAAAACGGAGAAGTCGCAGCAATGGCCACTGCGCCCCCAATAATTAATAGCCCTAAAATATCTTTTGCTATTTCAGATTTTGGCTTCCTAAAATAATATTTGTATTTGCTCATATATGCTTATAATACCATAGCGTAATTAAATACGCCATAATTATGCGACCGCATAATTATGGCGTACCGTGCAACTGCATTCTTTTGCCCTCCGTCCTTTTGTCTAAACTCTAAACAATTTTTTGACGTTTTGAGTAGTTGCAGAGGCAACTTCGTCGAAAGTCATTTTGCGCAAATCGGCTATTTTTTGGATAACGTGTTTTACAAAAATCGGCTCGTTGCGTTTGTCTTTGCCCTCCGCCGGAGGAGTAAGATACGGACAATCTGTTTCAACCAAAATTTTATCTAACGGACAATTTTTTATAACTTCATCTAAATCCAGTTTAAAAATTATTCCATTAAGACCAATACAAAATCCTAAATCAATAAATTGTTGAGCCTCTTCTAAATTCCCAGCAAAGCAGTGAATCACTCCGTGCGATTTTTGCGTTTTTAAAATCTCATACAAATCAGCAAATGCCATTCTGCAATGGATAATCACAGGTAATTTTAATTCTTCTGATAGTTCTAACTGCTTTATAAAAATTTCTTTTTGAAGCTGTTTAAATTTTTCTTTTTTGGCTGTTCCTTTTGGCTTGTAATAATAATCTAAACCAATCTCTCCGATTGCTACAACCTTTTTAGATTTTGCCAGCTCTCTGTATTTTGCAATATCCAGTTCTTCGCCAAGCGGGACAAATGCGCCCTCATCTTCGTCCGTTTTTAGTTTTAATAAATCGGTTTTAATGTGAATCGGGTGCATCCCGATTGCCGCATATATATTTTCATATTTTTCAGCCAGCTCAACAGCTCTTTTTGAAGTTTCATATTTTGTGCCAACGTCAATTAAAACAACGCCCTCTTTTTGAGTGCGTTTTATTACCTCCTCCCTGTCGGCATCATATGCCTTAAAACTTAAATGAGAATGCGTGTCTATAATCATAATATAAATATAGCATATTTTATGCCTGTCTGCCGGCAGGCAGGTAAAAAAAGAGGCAGGTTGCATGTGCTTCCTGCCAAAAAGGGTCTGCCGGGCATCTTGCCCGACCTAATGGGTAATCTTTAGTGATGGGCTTTTAGGGGCTTTCATCCCCAATATCTGGCGGAGCTTGTTCTTTACCCCCATGAAAAAGGACGGTGGAGCCTCCTTTTTCTCCACCGGAGGAAGCCCTTGTTCGGCGCGTTTGATGGCGTCAAAAACCTCTCTTCGATGCACCGGCACTTCTTTGGGCGCTTCTACGCCCAAGCGAACTATGGCGCCTCGGATTTCCACCACGACGATGGTGATGTCATCGTTGATGACGATGCTTTCGTTTTTCTTTCTAGAAAGAACTAGCATTTCACATTCCTCCTTTAGGGGGGGGCTGGGTCTTAGCCCTCGAGCATCTTCGACTCGAGTAAAAAGCTACACTCAACTTATCACATAAAAACCCAAAAGTCAAGAGCAAACAAAAAGCCCCGCTTTGCCGGGACCGCTTGCTATAAAACTATTTTTGGAAACAGCGTATCCGCTTTTCCAAGTTCCACTGCCTTTTTAATCTTTTCTGCGGTCTCGGGCAAAAAATATTGCAGAAATTCTGCTATATTCTTGAGGGCATAAAGAGAATTGGAAATAGTTGCTTTTGCGTTGTCTTTTCCCTCCCACGGTTTAGCATTGCTAATATATTTATCGCAGAACGAGATCAATTTCCAAATTTCACCCAAGGATTCATTAAATTTAAAATCATCTAAATATTTTCGGCAATCTTTTCTTGTGGTTTCTATGAAATCATTTAAAGGTTCGCTGAATTTATCATTTTTATCCAAAACAGCTTTTTTCACGTTAAATTTTTCGGCCAGCGCGAGAACGCGGGCAAGCAAATTTCCGATTCCTCCGGCCAAATCTGAATTATATCTTTGTTTAAACTTTTCGTATGTAAAATCGCCATCCTCGGTTGAAGGAATTTCCCTTAGCAAATAATACCTCACGGCATCTGTGCCATATTTTTTTGAAAGCTCAAACGGATCTATTACGTTCCCGAGGGATTTAGACATCTTTTGGCCCCCGACATTAATAAAGCCGTGTATGAATATAGATTTTGGCACCTTTAAATTTGCCGACAAAAGCATGGCGGGCCAATAAATTGCATGAAATTTAACAATATCTTTTCCAATGCAGTGAACATCGGCAGGCCAATATTTTTTGAATTCTTTCGAGTTCTCGGCGTAGCCAATAGCTGAAATATAATTTGGCAAAGCATCCTGCCAGACATAAAGATTTTGAGTGTCATCATCCGGCACGGGCCAGCCCCAATATTTTTCCTTAGCTCTGGAAAAACTCACATCGTCTAAACCCTGTTTTATCATATTTAAAATCTCGCTTTTCCGGGTTTCTGGAATAATTTTTATCTCGTCTTTTTCAATCAGTTCTTTAATCCGGGGCAGATATTTTGAAAGCTTAAAAAAATAATTTTCTTCTTCAACTATTTCAACCTCTTTTTGATGAATTATGCATTTGCCGTCAATTAATTCTTTTTGGGTTTTGAAAGCTTCGCACCCAACACAATAATGCCCTTTGTATTTTTTCTTATATATATCGCCCTGTTTTTTATAAGCCTGCCATAATTTATATACCGCGGGCAGATGCCTTTTTTCGTCAGTTGTTCTTATAAAATCGTTATTTGAAATATTAAGCGCTTTTGTCAAATTCTGGTATTTCTGAGATAATTCATTGGCAAAATCTAACGGATCTTTTCCGTCGGCTTGTGCGGCTTTCAAAGTTTTTGCCCCGTGTTCATCGGTGCCGGTCAGAAAAAAAACATCTTGGCCCAGACCCCTATGATATCTCGCCAAGACATCGGCTTGTATAATTTCCAACGCAAAACCAATGTGCGGCGGCGCATTTGTATAGGGAATGCTGGTGGTGATATAGAATTTTTTGTTTGTTTCTGTCATAATTGATTTAAATTGATTCTATCACATTTTTGATAAATTTCCATGATTTTAACGCCCCATTTATTGCTCGGAGCCGCCATTGCATCAAAAATCCCAAACATATATTTGGCTGCTTTTTTAAGCTTTACAAGCCACTATCTTTTGGATTTAATACCCCATGTTGAGTATTCTGTTGAAAACATCAAAAATAAGCGGTGGCACAGGGCGCTTCCTGATTTTACAAAGGTTTTTATAGATTTTTCTTTCAGTGTCTTGCTCATTCTGTTGCTTTCGGACGGTCAGCTCAATATTTTAATAATTGCCCTGTTTTCCATAGTGCCGGACGGATTTGAACTTTTAAGATTGTTTTTCTCTAACAAATTGTCAGATACTCGCAACAACATGCATCAAAAAGTTCATTTTTTAAAAGACAAAAAAATCTCCAATTTTTGGAGAGTTTTAAGCCAAATTTTAATAGTTGTTATTTCTATTTTTTTATTGAGGGTTTAAGCAATCTCTGCGGCGTCCTGCCTCCTCTTTTCCAAAAATTCTTTCAAAAACTCATAGATAATTCCGAAAACCGGAACCGAAAATATAGTGCCCAAAAACCCGAAAATCTGGCTTCCTACGAGCAGGGCTATTAAAACCAAAACTGGGGGCAGGTCAATCATCTTTTTCATCAACACCGGAGTTAAAATTTTGTTTTCAATTTCCTGGACGATCGTTATTCCAATTAACACGTAAATTACAATAAGCCACGATCCCGATGACACGGCGATAAAGATAATCAAAAGAACTGTGGTAATCCACGGGCCGATATAAGGAACGAAATTTAAAACCGCGGAAATCAAAGCCAATATAAAAGCGTATTTTACGCCAAAAAGTATAAAAACCAGATAAGACGCCAGTCCCACAAAAAGACAGGCCAAAATTCTTGCTCCAAACCATCCAGAAACTTTGGCTTGCACCCTTTCAAAAAGCGAGGATATATATGACTCGTATTTTTTTGGCGTTAAAAGGATGAGAACTTTTTCAGTGCCTTTTTCTTCCAAAGAAAGAAAAAATGCAATAGTTAAAATAAAGGCAGCGGAAGCCAGGCCGCCGAAGAAAGACATTACGGCGTCTATAATGCCAGCGGAACTTTTTTCTAAAACGCCGGCAAGGTTATTCGAGAAATCCTGAAAATTGTTCAGGGCGTAAACGCCTAATTGCTTTAAAAGCGGGCTTATTTGTTCAAAATACCCGGGCAAATACTTTAAAAATTCTTTTAACTCAAAAAGGAGCAACGGTGCGGTTAAATAAATAAAAAGCCCGATAGCGCCAAAAATCAGCAAGTAAACTAGAATTACCGCCAAAACTTTTGGCAGACGGAACCATCTGAAAAAATTGATAGCCGGTTCCAGCAACACAGAAATTACGAGTGCGAAAAAAAACCAAACGGCGATATCTCTAACCAGATAAATAATATAAAAAACAAACCCCGCAATAAAAATTTTTAGGATTGTTTCCCACGAAACGTCTAATATCTGTTCGTTGCTCATATTTTTAATATCTTTTTTAGCCCTTCTTTTTTTGTTTCTTGAAACGGCCCGATTATTGCTAAATTAAGTTTTTCTGAAATAAAAATTTCTTCTGCTACCCTTTTTATATCATCTGCAGAAATTTTGTCAATCTCCCTAAATCTTTCTTCGGGCGTTAAGATTTTGCCCTCTACCACTTCCTGAACAGCATAAAAAGACGCTTGGCTGTCTGAAGAATCTAATGAAAGCGATGTGCTGCCTTTAAGATAATCCTTTGCCTTCTGAAGCTCTTTTTCTGAAACTTTTTTATCTTTAAATGATTTGTATTCACGAAGAATTAACTCCACTGATTTTTCAATATTCTTATGGTCAATTCCGGCTTGAGTCACAAGAAACCCGGCATCTGAGCCGGCATCAACTGAGGTGTGGATGTAATATGCAAGGCCCCTTCTTTCCCTGACCTGTATGAAAAGCCGGGAACTCATATTTCCTCCCAGCATCACCGAAAGCAAGGATAAAGCGTATCTTTTAGGGTTGAATATATTAAATGCCCTTACCCCCAGGCAAAAATGAGTCTGGTCGGTTTGCTTTTGATGTATTAAAATCTCGGGGCTCTTTTGCTTTTCTTTTACTTTTGCCTTTCCCAAAGTCCCCGCTTCTTCAATGCCTTTAAAATATGCCTTAATTTTTCCTTCTATTTTTTCCGGGTCAATTGCTCCGGCTGCGCATATTACCGTATTTTTTGAAGAATAATGGCTTTTATAATAATCTACAACTTTTTCTCTGTTAAAGTTTAAAATATTTTCTTTTTCTCCGACAATCCTCCAGCCCGCCGGCTGGTCTCCGTATAGAAGTTTTTCCCACAGCTCTGAAACATATGCCATGGGGTTGTCCAAATACATATTTAACTCTTCTATTATCACGCCTTTTTCTCTTTGTATTTCTTTTTCGTCAAATTTTGAATTTAAAAACATATCTGATATCCAGTCTAAAGCAATATCCTGGTGTTTTTTGTCGACTTTTGCCCAGAATCCCGTAACCTCTTTTGAGGTAAAAGCATTGTATTCTCCGCCCACCCTATCCAATGTTTCTGCAATTTTCAAGGTGTTGGGCCTCTTTTTAGTGCCCTTAAAAAACATGTGTTCTAAAAAGTGTGATATGCCGTTTATGTCCTTTGTTTCGTATTTTGAACCCGTGCTCACCAAAATCAAAACCGTAACGCTGTTGGCGTTTTCCATCGGAACCGCAATCAATCTCAATCCGCTTTTGAATGTCGTTTTTTTGTACATTACATTTTTTTAATTATACCCTAAAAAACCTACTAAAAAAAGCGTGAAATTTTCTATCTTCCTTACTATTTTAATTAACATATTTTCTTTGCCACCCAATGGAACAACTAAAACGGTTGTTGCGCCATTTAAGTTGCCAAACAAAATATCTGTAAAAATCCTGTCGCCAACGACAAAAACTTTGCCGTTTCCAAAATTGTATTTTTTTTCAAGGTCTAAAAACAGTTTTTTAAAGGGCTTTTTATAAGGGCTTAAAAATATCTGGCAATCCAATAATTTGGAAATTGCCCCGCTCCTTTTTTTAATGGTTTTGCTGTTTGATATTAAAATGCATTTATATATATTATTTATCCCGTAAAACCAACCAATGATTTCTTTTTTTGTCTCTGTTGTTTCTGAAAAAACTAGCGTGTTGTCAACGTCAAGGAGAATCAGGCGGCTACCGGAAAAAAAATCAGCCTTAATATCCGTAATTTTGGGGAAATAAAAATCAGGTAGAAAGTTTTTTAAAAATCTTTTTCTCATCTTTGTATTATCAAAACAATGATTATTACTAATAGCAAGGAAATAAGTCCTGCTGCGCGGACATACCTGGGTTTTATTTTAATTTTGTTTAAAAACAGAAGATACTGCACTATTATGGGAGGAATAAAAAGAATTAAAAGTGCCAAAAAATCTATGGACAAATATCCCAGAATGCCCAGCCTTAGATAAATTGAGTTCAGGCACATTAAAATAAAAAGGACGATAGAAGCGACAAAAAAGCAAGCAGAGATTATTAATGTTGTTTTTTCGGGCAGGGCTGTTATTGAATTTTTGATTTTGCTTTTTATTAAATGCGGCCTGTCATACCCTTTATAAAGCATGTACCCGCCGTTTTTTAAAAACACTAAAGCAAACATGGGCAATAAAGGCGGAAAGGATATCTCAAATATGAACCAGGAAGCCACGAACCTCAATAAGAACGTTAGGGAAGCCCCAAAAAGCACGTCTAACAGGACTCTCTCCTTAAACCGGGTGTACTCGGAGGAATATAAAAAACCCACAAGCAAGAGGAAAAATAAGGTAATAAAAAAATAGATATTAACAAAATAGCCAAAAACTAACCCCAAACCGCAAAGAACGGCGCTTATTAAAAGCGACTTCTTTTCTCCAAAATACTGCACTGCCTTTAAATAATGTTTTTTATTTTCATTTTTTTTGTCGGTATTTATATCGCATAGAGTATTGTATGCGTAGGTCGCAGAAAAGATAAAAGAGAGCGACAAAGCGCCCAAAACAAAAAGGGCCGAGTTAAGCTTTAAGCCCGAAAGATAAAAAGCAAGCGAAACTATGGCAATGTTTTTTACGTTGCTTAAAGGTCTTGTAAGCCTGAAAAAGTTTAAAAGGAATTTATTCATTCTTTGATTTATCTTTATAATAACCTCTTCTGTCTTCTGGAAGTAATTCCGCCAAATTACTCATACACCAGTCCGTGCCAGAAATGTCTTCATCTTTTTCCGACAAAAGCATGGGCTTGCCGATCCTGACTCTTTTTTCTTTTTTTCCTTGCTCAAAAATAGCCACCGGAACAATTGGCAATTCTTGGCCCGTGAGCTCTTTAAATTTTCCTGCTATAAGCTCCATGCTACCATAAGCTTTTTGGAGAGCCGGTTTTTTTTCGTATGACATAAGCCCTTCTGGAAACATTGCCACAACATCGCCTCTGGATAAAAGGGCTACTGCCTGACGGATAAATTCTTTATTCATCGGAGGCCCTCCTTGCTTTTCTTTTTCTATAACTCTCCTATATCCTCTTTTATGGGATTCTTTGGGCACTCTTCTTACAAGCTCTTCTTTTTCGTTTTCAGAAAGATTAACCAGGCTTTCTTTAACCGAAATCATTCTCGCCAGCCGAAGCAAAGGTGCGCGGAGAGGAACTCGTTTGAAATGCAGCTCTTCAGCCGCAACCAGATGAGTGTCATAATTTTTAAGAATACTTAAAACAATGGGCGATTCTCCACCAAAATGATTGCTTATTACAAGAAAAGGCCCATTTTCGGGCAAATTTTTCTTTTCTCCCGAGTCTATTTCAAAGGGTCTAAATCTTTCAGCAAAAAAAGCCATAAGATGGTTTAAAAAAGAACCATTTTCTTTTTTTTGATGAAGATAAGAGGGTATATATTTTTCTTGGTATTCTTTGATTTCAGCTTCATCTGGCAAAACAAGCTCTTTTGAACCGCCCTTGAATTGCTCTTCTATCTGACTACGGACAGATTCCATTTCTTTTTCCTCTGACTTAATGCGCTGACTTTTCTGCGCTTCTGTTTCTGGATTGATTTCCTGGCCTTCAAAATTTATGACGGATTCTTCCGGCGCATTTTCGGGTGTTTTTTCTTCCTCTGGACCCTCTCTTTTTGCCATAAAATTAAAGTCGATTTTTTATAGCATCTGGCAATTCGGAGATTTTTATTCTTTCTTGTTTCATTGTGTCGCGGTCTCTCAAGGTAACGTCCTCGTTTTCCAGCGTATCAAAATCTATTGTTACACAAAACGGAGTTCCAATTTCATCCTGCGAATAATAACGTTTCCCAATGTTTCCTCTGTCGTCAAAGGCAACCATAAAATCTTTTTTTAACATATTGTAAACTTCTTTTGCCTTCTTAACCAATTCCGGCTTATTTTTCAAAAGCGGGAATACAGCCACTTTATACGGTGCCAAACTCGGCTTTAACTTTAAAACCACCCTATCCGCTTCTTCTGAATAAGCATCACACAAGACAGCTAAAACAGACCTGTCCACTCCCCAAGTGGGTTCAATTACATGCGGGAAAAGTTTCTCGTTTGTTTCTGTGTCCACATACGGCTCTTCTTTAAAATGGTTTTTCAAATCAAAATCTGTCCTGTAGGCCAAACCATAAAGCTCGTCTTTTCCAAACGGAAAATCATATTCCAAATCAATTGTTTTTTTGGAATAATGGGCTCTCTCTTTCTCCGGCACATCAAGCTCGTGAATTTTGCTTTTTTCCAAACCCAAAGCATTTGTCATCCAATCCTGCATTTCTTTTTTCCACATCTCAAATGTTTTTTTCCAATCTTCTTCCTTTATAAAGTACTCTATTTCCATTTGCTCAAATTCTCTTGTGCGGAAAATAAAATTTCCCGGAGTAATTTCATTTCTAAAAGCTTTTCCAATTTGGGCAATTCCAAAAGGAATTTTCCTTCTTGTTGTGCCTAATACATTTTTAAAATCTACAAACATTGCCTGCGCGGTCTCGGGCCTGAAATAAACAGTGTTTTCTGCGTCTTCA
>CAYICD010000010.1:8415-24318 GCA_964361855.1 uncultured Candidatus Saccharibacteria bacterium | reverse complement strand
TTTGATATTAACTGCATAGCCAACGCAAGAGGGATTTATCCTTTAGAGTTTACCTGCAGATTTGGGTATCCCCACATTTCAATAGCCGAAGAGGGCGTAACGTCAGAATGGGGAGAATTTTTATACAGAATAGCGAAAGGCGAGAACATCGAGTTAAAAACAAAAAAGGGATTTCAAATCGGCGTTATAGTCGCCGTTCCCCCTTTTCCTTACGATGATAAATCAGAAATGTCGCTTTACAAAGACCTATCAATAATTTTTAAAAAACCTTCGTTGGAAGGCGTTCATTTGGGCGACGTAAAACTGGTTGATGAAAACTGGCGCATTGCAGGAAACACAGGGTATGCTTTGGTAGTTACAGGATCTGGCATCACTGTAGAGGATGCGCGAAAGCAGGTTTACAGCAGATTAGACAACATACTTTTGCAAAATATGTTTTACAGAACCGACATCGGCCTTGGCTGGTATGAAGAATCAGACAAGCTTCAAACTTGGGGGTATCTCTACTAAATCTTATAAACTCATCTCAAATAAAAAAACGCCCCGATGTTGCATCGGGGCGTTTTTTATGAGATCTTATTTTCTCTCCAGCTTTACAGAGATAACCGCCACATATATGGCTGCTAACCCTACCAGCGCGTAAACTATCCTTGCCAGCGCGTCACCAAGCATAGCAACAACGTTCCAGCTGGCGCTGATTGACATTAAACCCCAGTTTAAACCTCCGATAACTACTAAAACAAGGGCGACTATGTCTACGACAGTTAATTTTGACATTTTAGATCAATTTTTTATATTCGAATACTAAAAACCGACCTTTCTTCTATTATACCACAAAAAAGGCTGTCAACACCTTTTCTCCAGCACGCGCTTTTGCGCCAGCTCCATTGCAACTTTTCTCGGATTTTTTTGCTGTTTTAAAGACTTTTCCATAACAAGTTTTGTGGTTTCTACAATTTTATCTCTTACGGTCTTGAACATCTGTTTTGGGTTATATCCCCTATATTCAGCATAAGAAGATATCACCCCGCCGGCATTGGCAACAAAATCTGGAATAATTATAATGCCTTTTTTAAAAAGCTCGTCCTCAATATTTTCCTGCATTGGAATATTGCCGGCTTCCACTATAATTTTTGCCTTGATATCTTTTTTGTTTTTTTCATTGACGACATCCGTCACAGAAGCCGGAATTAAAATATCAACGGGAATTTTCCAAAAATCTTCAGAAGATAAGTGCTCGGCGGCTTTATATTCTTTTATCGGTTTTTTTTGTTTGATCAATTCTTTTATTTTTACCTGGTCAAATCCTGTTTCAGAATACGCAACGCCATTTTTGTCGGCAATAGCAACAACCTTAGCCCCCATGCCTGTCAAAAAATTATAAGCAAAAGTGCCCACATTGCCAAACCCATGGATTGAAATTTTAATTTTGCTCATGTCCAATCCCAAAATGTCCACCAGGGCTTTTGTTGATTCGGCAACGCCAAACCCGGTGCTTCCGAATTCGTGGGGAATCCCGCAAACCTCGCCTTTTTTTCCAAACATTTGCATGCAAAGATTAGCCGGTTTTCCTGTGGCAGAGTTCCAAACCCCTGTTGCCCCCACAAACCACGCCATTTCCTTTTCTCCTGTGTTTACATCGGGCCCCGCAATATATTTGTGGGGCGTAAAAATTTTTAAGGCTCTGGCAAACTCCTGCATTACAGCCATTTTTTTGCGGTCATCTCCTCCTTGCCAAACGATTCCGGCCTTTGCTCCTCCAAAAGGAATTCCAGCCAGAGCGTTTTTCCATGTCATTATGCGTGCAAGCCTTGCCACTTCCTCCTCGGTCAAATCGGGGGTCATGCGAATTCCCCCCTTGCCGGGCCCCAGGTTGGTGTTATCAATTACCAACACGCCTTTCAACCCAACTTTTTCGTTGTAGACTTTTACAATGTACTCTGGCCCGAAATCATCGCTTAATATTTTTTTCATAAATCAAGGCGCTTTTTATGCCTGCCGTACTCTAGCCATATGATTACTACGACGAAAATATCAAAAATTATTAAAGAAAGCAGAAATAAAGAAAAAGTGTGGAAATATCTGTAAAGCTGATAAGCAATAAACGCTGAAAACAAAGCTATTGCTGAGGGATATGCCCATAACTTGTTTTTTAGCATGGCTGCAATCAAAAATACATTAATTATGCCGTGGAACAGAAGATAAAAGACCGCAAAAAATTGGGAGCCTTGGGAAAAATTGTTTGATAGCTTTATTATGCTGTTGGCCAGAAAATCACTGGGATCCTCTGCAATTTCTTGTTGCGTCAAAAAAATCACAAAATTGTCTATAATTTTGTGGCCTGTCACCATTATTAAAACACCGCTTAAAATTTCGAAGATGCCGAAGAAAGCTTTCAGCAGAAGCCCGACTTCGAAAATCTTATGTATTTTTATTTTATTTAAAATATTTTTCATTTTGTAAGTTCAATGGCCTTATCCGGCGCCTGCACAGAAGGAACTTTAACTTCGCCCCTTATGATCAAATAATAGTTGAACCACAAGCCAACTCCAGCAACAATTAAAGCAACAGCAATTATGACAAAAAAATGTTTGAAATTCATATTTTTTTAAATAGCCACACCCTTGGCTTGCCTTTATTATAATAATTTTCTATTCTTCCGCAAATCTTAAACCCCTTCTTTTGGTAAAATTCCAGCGCACCCTCTTTGTCGGTGAAAACGCAAAGCATTTTTACTTTTCCCTTTTTACAGATATTTTCTAGATTTTCCAGCATTTTTGTTCCATGCCCTTGTTTTTGATATTCCGGCAAAACTGCAAAATAATCCATCCACATTATATTTTTCGGGTCTTCATAATCATGATACAGGCCCGAAACGCCAATTATTTTATCATCAAGCCAAAGAGTATAATAATTTGGGTTAAACGGCTTTATTCCGGGCGCTAAAGAAAAATGCATTACCTTTTTTGCTTCTGCTCTCGAAGAACTGACTCCTGTTCTGAAAATAATTTTCAGGCAAGCTGGAATGTCTTTTTTATTTAAATTTTTTATTTTTGTTTCCATATTTTTTGCCGTTAATAACGATTAAGGCGTGAAAATCTTGATACAGCCCGTAATCCCTTCTCAAGCTTTCTCTAAATAATTTTTGCAAAGAATGATAATCCGTCTCGCCCGGTAGATTACGAGCCCTGGCCAGCCTTCTGGTGTATTCATCTATCACGAAAATTGGCTTGTCTAATGCGTAAAGTAAAATACTGTCTGCTGTCTCTGGCCCGATGCCTTTTAATTCTAACAGTTCTTCTCTTAATTCTTTGAGCTCTGATTTCTTCATTTTTTCCAAGCCGCCATAATTTTCAACGATAAACTTTGCCAAATTAAACAGATACCGTGCCTTGGTTTTGTAAAAACCCGCCGGCCTGATTAAGGGCGCTAATTTTTTAAACCCTAATTGATAAATATCCTTTAACGAATCCTCCCTGGCGCCTTTCAAATTATTTAAGGCCAATTCTACATTCTTCCAATTTGTTCTCTGCGTCAAAATCGCCCCAATTATTACCTCTTCTCTTTCTTTTTCAGTTTTAGGCCTTTTGCACCAAAGTTTCCACTGGCCCAGGGGCTTGCCATATTCTCTTCTAAGCTCTTTATATAATTTTTTAATGACTCCCTCGGCTTTCATTGTTTTATTCTATCACAAAAATCTCAGTATAAAAAAAGGAGGGAGTCAGGCTCTGGCTCCCTCCAAGCATACTACGAAATTAAGGAGAAAAAATTTGGTGCACCACGATTCCGAGGCCAATTTGCCAACACAGTGCCGCCAAAATAAGAATCAACAAAATAAGGGCTGTGGCGACAAACCAAGTTTCAAATTTATAGCTATTTTTAGTTTTTGTAAAAGCAACATATAAAAACAGTATAAACAGAACAACAGAGGCCAGCCAAAAGTAAGGAAAATAAGGCGAGGTGCCCTGAAATATGTCATCTGCCTCTGCGTACAATTCATCCTCAAAAACGACGTGAACTAAAACGCTGGTTGAAAGCGCGGATAAGAAAGCTGAAATAAAAAACAAAATCCAAAAAGAATAATTTTTACATGCAAAACACCACTTCGGATAGGGCCTTATATTATCCTCTTTTATTTTTTTCAGAGTTTCCTCTGCTATGTTTTTTTCTTCTTCCATAATTATGAAAAATGGCTGTTTTTTGCAATTTCTTTTTTAAACTGGTCTTTCGCCTGGCGAAGCAAAGTTGCCACGGTTCCCGGCGGTTTTTTTAGAATGTCTGAAATTTCGCTGTAATCTTTGTCTTCCATATACCTTAACAAAAGCACATCCTGGTATTTTTTATCCAAGCTTGAAATAATCTTTGACACGTCTTCTGCCATTATTTTCTGGTCAATTTCCTTTTCCACATCAACATTAAGCTCGGCTTTCAAGTTTTTCACCAAAACCGCGTCCAATTCAAAATTATACGTCGTGGGGCGCCTGTTTATTTTGCGCAAGAAAGTAATCGTTTCATTATGGGCGATTCTGTAAATCCATGAAGAGAACTTCAGGTCTAAATCAAAATCATTCAGGTTTTTATAAACCTTTATAAAAACGTCTTGCAAGATATCATTTGCATCTTCTTGCCTTCCTCCGGAAAGCCTTGTTATGTAGCGCTTCAGCTTGTCTTGGTATCTTTGTATCAAATATCCGTAATATTCCTGGTTTCCAAGCGCTAATTTAACCAATTCCTGGTCGTTTTTTTCTGAAATATTATTTTTTTCTTCCATTACCTTATTCTACTATGCACCGAACTTCGTTTCCTGATTTTACTTCTAAAAAGCCGGAAGTCACCGGAAAAAAATGCTCTTTTTTATCTTTATCAACAACTTTCATAACCCCGGCTGACAAAACCGTAATAAAAGTCTCGTGGTTGTCTAAAACCGTAATTTCGCCCGTCACAGTTTTTACATTCAAAAGCTGGGCATCGCCCTGAAACAAAATCTTTTTTAAACTATATATTGACAGTTTCATATAAAATAGCGAGGAAAATGATTTGGAGCGTACCCTGCAGGCATTTTGCACGGTTCCGCGAAGCGGAAAAATGCCGAAGCCTGAGTGAGCCCGCGCTGGCGGGCGAACGCTAGCGAAAAATCATTTCCCGAGCGATTAAGCCACTACTTCGTCTATTCCTCCTTTCAAATAGAAATTCTCTTCGGGCAAATCGTCGTGCTTTCCTTCCAAAATTTCTGAAAATCCTTTTATGGTGTCTTCCAATTTTACATATTTTCCAGGCCTGCCGGTAAAACCTTCTGCCACGAAAAACGGCTGTGACAAAAATCTCTGAATTTTTCTTGCTCTGTTTACAATTTTTTTGTCTTCTTCAGAAAGTTCTTCCATTCCCAAAATTGCAATGATATCCTGCAAATCTTTATACCTCTGTAAGGTCAATTGCACGTCTCTGGCAACTTTATAGTGTTTTTCACCAACAATTTTTGGGTCCAAAGCCGATGAAGTTGAAGCCAATGGATCCACCGCAGGATAAATGCCAATTTCAGTTAAGGACCTTGAAAGCACGATCGTAGAGTCAAGGTGCGAAAACGTTGTGGCAGGAGCCGGGTCTGTAATGTCATCAGCCGGCACATAAATAGCCTGCACCGAGGTTATAGAGCCTTTGGAGGTGGATGCAATTCTTTCCTGCAACTCCGCCATTTCCTGCGCCAAAGTTGGCTGGTAACCCACGGCCGAAGGCATTCTGCCCAGCAAAGTTGAAACTTCAGAACCCGCTTGAGAAAACCTAAAAATGTTGTCAATAAAAAGCAAAACGTTTTTGCCTTGCTCGTCACGAAAATATTCTGCCATTGTCAAAGCACTTAACGCCACTCTTGCTCTGGCTCCCGGCACTTCGTTCATTTGCCCAAAAACCAAAGCTGTTTTGTTTATAACTCCCGAATCTGTCATTTCTTTGTACAAATCATTTCCTTCTCTTGTTCTTTCGCCAACTCCGGCAAACACCGAAGCGCCGCCTGACTCTTCAGCCACGTTTCTGATAAGTTCTTGCAAGAAAACTGTTTTTCCCACTCCTGCCCCCCCAAACAATCCAACTTTTCCTCCCTTAATAAACGGAGCGATCAAATCAACCACTTTAATTCCGGTTTCAAAAATTTCAGTTTCAGTTGCCTGTTCTGTAAATTTTGGGGAAGGCCTGTGAATTGGCCAAAACTTTTTAAATTTCTTGTCAGTTTTATTTAAAGGCTGGCCGATAACATTAAATAAATTTCCCAAAACTTCATCTCCCACCGGCACCAAAATTTGGTCGCCTGTGTCTTCCACTTCAGCGCCTCTGCAAAGCCCGTCTGTTGAGTGCATAGAAATTGCCCTGACTTTTGTCATATCCAAATGCTTGACTGTCTCTAAAATCACCTCGCCATCCGTGGAGGACGGGCCTCTACGGACTTTCAACGCATTAAAAAGCGCGGGAAGCTTTTCTCCCTCTGAAAATTCAACATCCACCACCGGCCCAATAATTTGCAATATTTTTCCTTTTGTCATAATAATTTTTTTATAAATATTTTTAAATTAGCGAGGCAATGAACTTTTTCGAGAAGAGGGCGCCCCGTAGAGAGGCTCTCCTCGCAGAAAAAGTTTGTTGCCAAGCGATAATTTTATTGTAACGCCTCTGCTCCCGCGCTTATTTCTGAAATTTATGCGGGTCTTGACAGGGCACAATAAGGGTGTATACTTAATCTACAAATGGCTTCGGCCCTCTCCCGCGCAAGCGGGAGTAACTATTTTAGGAGCGCTACCAGCGCTTCTTTTGTTTTTATAAACTCATCTTCTTTAACTGTTCCTATTTTATATTGTAATCGTTTTGCATCAACTAAGCGAATTTGCGAAAGAATAACAACGCTTTGGCTGTCATCGGTTTTACCATCATCGGCAACCAGAGATATGCGAAAATAATATTTTCCGGTTTTATCTGTCCGAGTAAGCGGCAATGCCCACACAACCTCGTTGTTAAACTTTTTTAAAATAAGAACTGGCCTCATAAAATTTTCACCGCTTCCGTCTTGCTCAAATCCAACATTCTCTCCCAGAGATGAAAACCAAACTTCGCGCTCGTGGAAAAATGGACGTATTTTTTCGTTATGAATTCCCGCTTTCAGCCCCATCCATTTTTTATAATCTTTTTTCATATATTTAGCTTAACGCTTCGGCGCCTGCGGAAATTTCGCTTATTTCGGTGGTAATTTTTGCTTGTCTGGATTTGTTGTACTGCAAATTTAATCCTTCACCCAAATCTTGCGCGTTGTCAGATGCTGTTTTCATTGCCATTCTGCGGGCTGAATGTTCTGAAGCATTGGCTTCCAAAATCAAGTGATACATTTGCATAAAAAATAAATGTTCTGCCAATTTTTCTAAAACTTTTTCTGGTGAAGGCTCAATTAAATATTCTTTCATTTTTGACTTGTCGGGCACAAAGTTTATGTTTTGTTCTTTTATTAAATCTGCAAATTTTCCCCTTTCTGGAATAATTTGTTTTATTGTGTCGGCTAAATGGTCAAAATCAATCGGCAAAATTCTTCTTACGTGCGGTTCCTGTTTTAAAGCGCTTCTAAAATGCGTTGAAATAACAATTACTCTGTCCCACTTTTTTTCCAAATAACCGTTTATTATAAAATTAGTAACCGGCTGAACTTGTTCTGGGGTTGTAAAATCTCCCGCCTGCACAAATTTTTTAACAATATTAAAATTTCTTTTTGCCAAATATGCGTTAGCTTTTTCTCCCACTGCCAGAAACAGATGCTCTTCCCGCCCCTCTGGGGCGAGGCTCGCCCATTTTTCAAAATGGGCGGCAAATTTTTTAAATACCGAGCTATTAAAAGCTCCTGCCAGCCCTTTGTCTGAAGCCACCAGCACAAACAAAACTTTTTTAATTTCTTTTCTCACTAAAAACAGCGGAATTTCCCATTTATCAAGATTTTCCAAAACCGAGACATTTGCCAGCAGTTCCAGGGCAGAAAAAGCGTAAGGCCTGCTATCCAGCGCAATCTGCTGGGACTTTCTCATCTTTGTAGCCGAAACCAGCTCCATGGCTTTGGTTATCTTGCCAATGCTGTTAACGCTCTTTAATCTTTTCTTTAATGTTTGTGGTGACTCCATATTCTCTTTTACGGCTCAACGCGTTGAGCCGTATTTCTTCATGTGCGGCTTTTTCACTCGAGTGAAAAATACGTACTCCCCTTATTTCTGGCTCTCTATAAAACTCGTTATTACTTTTTTAATCTCCCCTTCGGTTTCGTCTGAAATGGCTCGCTCTGATTTTATTTTTTCAATTAATTTTTTGTGAAGTTTGTCTACGTATTCCACAAAGTCTTTCTCAACTTTGCCAATTTCCTGCGGTTCAAATTTATCAAAATATCCGTTCAATGCCGCATACAAAACCAAAACCTGTTTTTCAAAAGGCACTGGGGCTAAATCTGACTGTTTTAAAACTTCTGTAATAATTCTGCCTTTGTGGATTCTTTCTTTTGTGGCTTGGTCAACATCTGAAGCAAACTGAACGAATGTCTGCAATTCGCGGAACTGCGCCAATTCCAGCCTCAACTTTCCCGCCACTTTTTTCATGGCTTTGGTTTGAGCTGAAGCTCCAACTCTTGAAACCGACAAACCCACGTTTACAGCAGGCCTCATTCCCTGATAAAACAAATCAGACTCAAGGTAGATTTGTCCATCAGTTATAGAAATAACATTAGTAGGAATGTAAGCCGTCACATCGCCCAGCTGGGTTTCAATAATTGGAATGGCTGTAAGCGAACCTCCGCCTTTTTCTTTTGAAAGTTTGGCTGCCCTTTCAAGCAATCTTGAATGCAAATAAAACACATCTCCGGGATATGCTTCTCTTCCTGGCGGTCTTCGCAAAAGCAAAGAAATTTGCCTGTATGCCCAAGCGTGTTTTGAAAGGTCGTCATAAATTACCAAGGCGTCTTTTCCTTTGTCGCGGAAATATTCTCCAATGGCGCATCCTGCAAAGGGAGCTAAATACCAAAAAGCTGCGGGTGAAGAAGCTGCGGCTGAAACCACAATTGTGTAAGAAAACGCATTATTCTTTTTTAAGGTTTCTACAATTTTGGCAACTTTTGATTCTTTCTGTCCAATTGCCACATAAATGCAAATTGCTTTTTCTCTTTCGCCTGAATCCTGCCCCTGGTTTATAATCATATCCAAAGCAATAGCTGTTTTTCCAACCTGCCTGTCTCCAATAATCAATTCTCTCTGGCCCCTGCCAATTGGAATCATAGAATCAATGGCTTTAATTCCCGTGTGCACAGGGTAATTTACGCCTTCACGGGCTAAAACATTGGGCGCGTCGTTTTCCAAATTATAAAAAGTTTTTTTCTCTTTTTCGCCAAAAATCGGGCCTTTGCCGTCTAAGGCATTTCCCAATGGGTCAACAACTCTTCCCAATAATTGTTCTCCAACTTGCAAAGAAAGCAATTGCTTTGTTCTCTTTACTGTCTGTCCCGATTTTACATTTGCCGGGTCTCCTAAAAGCAAACCTCCGACAGAATCCTCTTCAAGGTTTAAAGCCACAGCTCTCACTTCTCCCTTTTCGGTTTCCACAATCAAAACCTCCTGTGACTGCACATTTTTCAATCCTGAAATTTTGACAATTCCGTCTCCCGCTTCGGTAATTTTGCCAATTTCTTCCCATTGCGGATTGTCTTTATAACCCTCAATTGCCTGTTTTATTTTGTCTATAATTTCTTGACTCATTTAAATATAGTATTTAATTTTTTTTGAAGCGACAAATCCAATTGCCTGTCGTTAATTATAATTTTAATTCCCGCAATTAAATCTTTGTTTGTTTTTTCCTCCACAACATCCCCCGCATCCAAAAGCGCATTTAAAATTGGTTTCTTGTCTACTTTGCGCGCAGTTTCTAAAACAATTTTTCTTCTTCCTGTTTTTTTAATAAACAAACCTTCAGCCATTGCAACAATCTCTTTGGCTTTTTTCATTTGGCCGTCTTTTTCCAAAAGCGCCAAAAAATTCTTGGCAATCTTTTCTTGCCTCGCCAAAGCCTCGTGGGCGGAGGCGGGTCCGCTTGCAATATCAGCTAAGGCTCTTGCGTATAATTTTACTTTATTATTTTTCATTTATTTTCTAAATCCATTATATTTTTTAGGTTGTCATATGACAACCAACGCTTTTTGTGTCGCGTATATCGGATATTTGACAATATAATTTTTATTTGATATTATATTTATAGTTTCCTTTCCAATCAGGAGGCATATTCATGAAGATGTTTCGGTGCAGTGAAAAAAACTGCGACGGACATGTGGACAATAATATAAGCACTGACCTTCCAGTTGCTGACATTGTTGCTCCAGGAAGAGAAATGGCTTTTGCCTGCGATAAATGCGGGCGACTCCACTGGGTTGGAGGTGAGCCGGTCTATAACGGATTCGGCCACAAATTGTTTCTGTCTGGACGCAGAGTTCTCTGCAAAAACTAGTCTCTGCAAATCTCCACTTGATATGCTTTGCCCTGGCGTTCGTCGGGGCTCTTTTTTTACTTAATTTTTCAAGATTCTTCAGGTTGCCCTAGGGCAACCAACGCGACTTTATTCTCTACTTCTCCTCTTTCACCTGGCTGATAGCTTTCTTTATTAATGCTTCGTCAATTTTGTCCGGGCTCAATTCAACTGTCTTGATAATTGTCTTTTTTATAAGTTCAGCCGCTCCCTTTAAAACCATTTCCCTTGCCTCTTCTTCCTGTTTTTTCTTGTTCTGTTCAATTTGTTTTAAAATTTCTTTCTGGCGCTCTTCAGATTTCTTGGCAAGCTCGCCTGCCAAAACTTTGGCATTGGCTTCGGTTTTTTTGATAATCGCAATTGAGTCCTGATCGGCCTGTTTTATTTTCTCTTTAGCTATTTCATCAACTTGTTTTAATCTCACATCTGCCTCTTCTGCTTTTTCCAAACCTTCTTTTATTTTCTGCGTACGCTCTTTTAACACCTTCATTAAAGGCTTGTACAAAAAGAATGTCAAAATTCCCAAAAGCAAGAAAAAGTTAACAGCTTGGCTTAAAAAAAGCTGCCAGTTAATTCCGAGTTGACCTAACAATGCATTTTCCATAAATTTAAAAACTAAATCTTACCCCTCGCCTGCTGGCTCGGGGCAAATTTTAACTTTTAAGCAACGAACTTGACAATCAACGATACAACCAAAGCGTAAATGGCAATGGCTTCAGCAAAAGCAATTGCCAAAATTGCCATTGTCTGCACTTTTGATGCGGCTTCCGGGTTTCTGGCAATTGACTTTACAGCGTTAGAGCCGATCCAGCCAATGGAAATTGCCGGAAATATTGTTCCGCAGGCAATTGCCGCAACTGTCGCCCACAACCTTATTGATTCTATATCCATGGTTTTTATTTTAATAATATTTATTAATTATATTTTTTAATGCTCATGCGTTGCTGTATGAAGGGAAATTGACACCAAGGTAATCATTGCAAAAATGAAAGATTGTATCAAGCCAACGAATACTTCAAGGAATAAAAACGGCAAAGGTATAAAATAAGGCGCCAGAAAAGAAACAATGGTTAAAAGCACCTCGCCGGCAAATACGTTTCCAAACAATCGGAAAGACAAAGAAATAATTTTTGCGAGTTCGGATATCAACTCGAGTATGCCGATAAAAAAGTTAATCGGATTTGAAAAATTTATAAATTTTCCTATATGGGCGAAAACTCCAACCGAAGCCATTCCAATAATATTTGTCACAATTACCGAAATTACAGCAAAAGCCAAGGTAAAATTCAAATCAGCTGCCGGCGAGCGGAAAAGCGGCACTTCTTTGCCCGCATGCTCTATCATAAAAGAACCGACTCCCGGGAAAATGCCCAAAAGATTAGAGCACATTATAAAAATGAAGATTGTGGCAACTAGCGGAAAATATTTTTCAGCTTTTTCTTTTGACCCCAAGGTTGAACCCATCAACCCCAAAAGCCCCTCAACCCCCATTTCAGCCACCAACTGCAATTTTCCAGGGATAATTTTTATCTTTTTATAGATTATAAAAGTTAGGGATATCAATATAACAGAAACAAAAAATGTTAAAAAAACGCTATTGGTTATGCCAAAGCTTCCTATCTTGAATAATTCCTGCGCCTTTAAAGATATTTCTTCCATTTTTAGAAAATAAACGGCTTAATTATATACCTATTTTTTGAAAATTACAATAGTTTTAATTTTTTTTAAAACAAAACACCCCATAAAGGGGCGCCTTGTTATTTGCGAATTGGCCGCAAATTACCCTGAGAAAACTAGTTTGTTCGCTATCTGCAAACTACAAATAATACGCAAACATTAAAAATTAAATTTTTCCGCATACTTGCCTATAACAGGAAGCGGTTTTTCTTTGCCGTTAATTGCATTTAGAATTCCCAGCACCAAAAGAACTATACCTATAATTTCCAGCACCGGATAAAGCACCCACCCCACAACTGGAATCACGTTCACTACAATCCAAGCTATGGCAAAATAAATGAATAAAACCAACCCCTGCTTTACATGGTATTTCACAAAGGGGTCATTTTTGGCGTCGGTTAAAAGCGGGATAAAAAATAATATATAGGCCACTATAGCCATGCCCGTCTTTTTTCCTTTGTTTTGAGTTATGTCTTCCATATAAAAATCTTATTTTATTAAGCGACCTTTATTGTTTGATTGTACCATAAAACTGCTTATTTTCCTGCAAGTTGGCCGCAAGCGCCTTTTATTTTGCCTCCAAATTTATACCGCTGGGTAACATTTATTCCGTTTTTTTCCAAAATTTCCCTGAATTTTTTAATGCGCACTCCCGGCGAAGCATCAAAAATGCCGGTGGGGTTGTAAGAAATCAAATTAGCAAAGGCAAGACGCCCCTTCAAAATCTTTGCAAGTTCTTGCGCGCATTTATCAGAATCATTAACTCCTTTTATCATAATATATTCAAACATCACCCTGCTTCTGGTTTTTTTAATATAATCGTCAACTGCTTTTAAAATCTTTTCGATGCTGTATTTTTTATTTATTGGCATTAATTCTGACCTTAATTTATCGTTCGGCGCGTGCAGCGAAATTGCAAGGGTAATCTGGATTTTCTCGTCCGCCAGCCTCTCAATCCCTTCTATAATGCCTGCTGTTGAAATGGAAAAATGCCTGCCACCCAAATTAAACCCCTCTTTGTCATTCAGTGTTTTTATAGCTTGCAAAACATTGTCGTAATTTAAAAATGGCTCTCCCATTCCCATAAAAACAATGTTAGTAATTTTTTCTTTTGTTTTTTTCAGCAATCTGGCAAAAAATAAAACCTGCTGAATAATTTCCCAGTCTGTTAAATTTCTTTTAAATCCTAATTTTCCTGTTGCGCAAAAGGCGCAACCTAGAGGACATCCAACCTGCGAGGACACGCACACGGTGTTTCTGCCACTCGCCTCGCTGCGAAGCGGGTCACCATGTTTCATTAAAACCGTTTCAATTTTTAATCCGTCTTTTAAAGTAATTAAAGCTTTTATAACTTCCTCTCCCAAATCAGAAACTTTAGCGTCTATTGCCAGGTTAAATTCTTTATTTAATTTTTCCCGCAAATCTTTGGGCAAAACGCTGGTCTCATCCCAATTTTCTATCAAATCAAAAAACAAGGCCTTTTTTATCTGGCCCAACCTGAACTTCGGCTCGTTTTTGAGTATTTTTTCTAGTTTATCCATTTAATTTACCTTCATCTCAAAACAATGATATTTGCGTCCGTTATAAATGCCGGGATTTTTGAGCAGAGAAAAGCCCTGCCCCAAATAAAAATTTAGCAGCTCGTATTCATAAAAAGAGCAGGCCAATAAAATTGAAAGTCCCCTTTCTTTTGTGTAATTTTTTGCAAATTTAATAAGTTCAGACCCTATGCCGTTATTTCTGTATTTTTTTGCCACAGCCAGCGTTTCAACGTACATTTTTTTCCTGCGTTGCCGAAGGCTTATAATTCCTGCCGGCTCCCCGCCGACCTCTCCAATATAATAACCGCCATTTTCTATTTGGCGGCTGACAAATTCGTCTTTGTTCCACACAAAATCGGGAATATCAAGATAGAGCTCGTCTGCAATTCTTAAAATATCTTTTTTATCCGTTTCTTCTGCTTTTCTTAAATTTATTTTCATAATTTATTCTAACCCGCGGCTAAACATTTTTCAAATTCTGTTTACCGGAGTTCGGCGGAGTTCTTTGTTGAGTCCAACATAATCGGGCAGGGCTTTTTTGACCAAAGCCCAGAAGCGTTTTGAGTGGTTTAGCTCTCCTAAATGGCAAAGCTCGTGAGCTATTAAATAGTCTGCCACGGCCGGCCTTAAATAAATAATTTTGTAGTTAAAGTTTAAATTTCCCAAAGACGAACAGCTCCCCCACCTTGAACTCGTATTCTTAATTGCAACTCTTTTTATTTTAAATCTATAAAATTTATTAAAGTAATTTATTCTTTGAAAAACAAAACGCCGAGCTTGCTCGCGTTTTGTAACGGTAAATCTGCGAAACTTTTTCAACGGCATTTTGTTTATTCTGTGGTTTTGCCATCAAACTCTGGCCCGTCTTTTTCGGCTTCTTCTTTGGTGGCTCTTACAATGCCGTCTTTGTGGTGGGCGGGCGAATAAATGGTGTATAGTTTTAAATCTTCCTCTCCGGACGTGTTGATAATGTTGTGCTGAGCTCCGGCCGGCACAACAATCGCGCTCCCGTCATGAAGCTCATACTCATTGCCGTCAATAATGCATTTCCCCTGCCCTTTTTCAAAACGGAAAAACTGATCGTTGTCTGCGTGCACCTCCATTCCAATTTCTTCGTTCGGCCTTAGGCTCATTAAAACCAGCTGGCTATGTTTTCCAGTATAAAGCACTTTGCGAAAATTATTATTTTCTAAAGTTTCTTTTTCAATGTTTGCTGAAAATCCTTTCATATTTTTTTAATTTAATTTTATAATTATCGGCCTGTTTTAATTATATCTTTTTTCTATAAAAAAACCACCTTGCTTGAAATTTTTTGATATTTTAGGTAATATAAAAACTACATTCCGGTGTAGCTCAGCGGTAGAGCGACGCTCTGTTAAAGCGTGGGTCGTAGGTTCGAATCCTACCACCGGAGCTTATCAATCTAATAAAAAACGTCCGCGACAAAGTCGGGACGTTTTTTGGTTTTAAAACTATTTAATGCCTACAAGAAAGTTAAAAACTGCACCTATCAAAGACCCTACCAGCGAATCGGTATTTATAATTCGGCTGACTGGCGAAGATTCGGGCGCTGGCGCCGGCTGTTGTGGTTGCTGCTGTTGCTGATCTATGGGCGCAACATAATCTCCGGGCGCAGAACCGCCGCCTGCTCCTGGCCCAGTTGAGGGCGGCTGGATATTTTGGCCCGGCTGCAACTCTTGGCCCGGTAGTGGCCCGCCCTGGCAATTTTCTCCCGTGCAGGGCGGCTGCTGTCCGCCAGGCTGCATTTGGCCTTGCTGCGGTTCGGGACCCCTGCGGCTCTCGTCGCCTGCCGGATAAAAGTTTTTACATTCATCCTGGTGGGATTCGCAGTAAGCTTTGCATTCTTCCGGGCCTTTGCAACCGCCCGGGCCCGCCTGCGGCGGCATCATCTGCCCTCCCGGATTTGTTTCGCCCGGACCCGGCTGGAATTTTTGGCATTCGTCGGGGTGGGATTCGCAGTAAGCTTTGCATTCATCAGCAGTTTTACACCCTCCTGGCCCTGTCTGGCCTGCGGGCGGAATATTGCCTCCCTCGCCAGGCCCGCCGGGGCCCATTTTTTGAAAACATTCCCCCATTTTGTCACCCATGTCTTTTGGCGGCATAAACCCATTTTTTATTTTTTCAACCATATCAGCGCCCAGAACGT
>CAYICD010000010.1:0-8405 GCA_964361855.1 uncultured Candidatus Saccharibacteria bacterium | reverse complement strand
ACGTTTTTCAAACAATCTATAACTTCCGAAGATGCCTGTGAAAACATATTTTTCATCTGCTGTTTTCCTTCTTCCATCCTTTTTAAATCTTCTTCCGGTATCATTCCGTTGTCTTTGGCAAAATTAAAACAAGTTTCCTGGTTGTCCGGGTTGTTGCAGAATGCATCGCACTCTTCCCTGCCTTTGCAACCGCCCGGGCCCTTGCCGCCGGTTTTTCTAGTCATTTCTGCATCTTTTTCTGTCATCATACCGGCCGCTACTGAAAAATTAATGCATTCTTCCATATGATTTTCCTGCTGGCAATAAGCATCACATTCCTCTTTGCCTTTGCATGGGGGCGGTTTTACGCCTCTTTTAATGGCCTGAAGCATTTTTTCTGAATTGACTTTTTCCTCCTCTGACATCATGCCTGCTTCTATCGCAAAATTCATGCAAACTTCAATATTATCCGGATTTGAGCAATATTGGTCGCAAGCGTCCTTGCCCTTGCACGGAGGCGGTTTTACGCCCCGCTTTACTGCTTGCAGCATTTTTTGAGCATCCTCCAATTCTTTGCCCTGTATAAAACCTGCTTCTATTCCAAAAGTTATGCATTCTTCCATGTGGTCCGAGTTCTCGCAGTAAGCGTCACAAGCCTTTTTGTTCCCGCAAGAAGGCGGCTTTACGCCTTTGGCAATAGCTGCCTGCACTTTTTTTGCCTCTTCTAACTCGCCTGCCGGCAACAAATTATTTTTTTCTGCAAAAGAAACGCACTCATTAATATGGGCCATGTCATTGCAATATTCTTCGCAGGTGTCCTTGCTGTCGCATCCGCCCGGGCCGTTGATTTCACCTGTTAAAAATTTTTCGGCAACCTTGATTTCTTTATCAGACATAAGGTTGTTTTCTTTGGCAAATTTCATGCAGTCGCCCACATTTTTAGGATTGTCGCAAAAAGCCTTGCATGAGGCCTCGTCCTTGCAACTGCCAAGCTCATTTACAGGGTACTGGACATCAGCCAGCCCTTGGGCAAAAACGCTTGATATTAAAACAAGGCCGGTAATTAAAGTTGTGAAAACGGCAAAAAGTTTTATTTTCATATTTTTATTCAAAAGGGTTAGTTTTAATATTTTTTATCGGATTGCCCGAATCGGCCGGGTTTATATTGGGTTTGCCCTCAAGCGGGTTTGTTCCAAAAGACGGCAGCGTTCCTTTTATTGCATCTTCAATTATTTTTTCTGCCGTCCCTTTTGCATTATCCAGCGCCTCCTGCGCTTTTAATTTTTTATAATTATTCCAAAGCAAATATCCTCCCACTGTTAAAACAACCAGCAGAATAGCTGCGGATATTAAAATAATCCAATTTCTTTTTGAGATATTTGGGGCGCTTAAAGCATTCTCAAACATATTAAAAAAATTTAATAATTATTCAATTATTATACAACTATGCCAAGCCCGTTTAAACTTCACGGCTGTGGATAACTTCAACAAACTAAAAACCGCCCAGCTGGGCGGTTTTTAGTTTAACAGAGATTATGACAAATGTTTTGAAACCAATTTTGTCATCTCAAACATGTTCACAACGCTCTTTCCGCCAAAAACTACTTTCAGTTTGGCATCGGCGTTGATGTTTCTCCTGTTCTTTTGGTCTTGCAGGTTGTTCTTTTTGATGTAAGCCCACAATTTTTTGACCACTTGAGAGCGAGGTAGCGGACCCTTCCCGACTACTTCTTCTAAAGCAACGGAAACCTTTAAGGGTTTCATAAAGGCCGAATTTGCTTTTCCTGGCATATATTAATAATGCTTAATAATATTTTTCTTTTCGACTATTACAACTATTTGGCTATTATATACTATTTTCACCTTTTTTGCACCCCTGTCAATAGATTTTACTGTTTTTTAAAGATTTAGTAGTAATCTCTGACTTTTTTAAGCTCTCTGTGCTTTCTCAATTTTTCCAATGCTTTTGCTTGAATTTGCCTTATTCTTTCACGGGTTACTCCAAATTCCTCGCCGGTTTCTTCTAAAGTGTGCATTACGCCGTCTTCCAAACCAAATCTCATTCCAAGAATTTTTAATTCTCTGGGGGTCAGCTCGCTTGAAATTTCGACAAGCCTGTCTTTTAAAAGTTTCCTTGAGGCTTCGGTGTTTGGAGCTATCGTTTTATCGTCTTTTATAAATTCAGCCAAAACAGAGTCCTGCTTGTCTTTGTCTTCGCCCACCGGAGTTTCCAACGAAACAGCTTTCTGCGCAATTTTTCTTATATGGTGAACCTTTTCAACTTCCAAGCCCATTTCAGCTGCAATTTCCTCGGCCAGAGGTTCCCGGCCAAGTTCCTGCAAAAGAGTTTTTCTAATCTTTGTGTACTTGGAAATTGTTTCAATCATGTGCACCGGAATCCTGATTGTCCTTGCCTGGTCGGCCAAAGCTCTTGTAATAGACTGCCTTATCCACCAGGTTGCGTAAGTTGAAAATTTATAACCTTTTCTCCAGTCAAATTTCTTGACGGCTTTGAAAAGCCCCAAATTTCCCTCCTGTATTAAATCCAGCAAAGTTAAATTTGGCGAGCGCCCCACATATTTTTTGGCAATTGAAACCACCAGCCTCAGGTTTGCCAATGCCAGCTTATTTTTTGCTTCTTCGTCTCCTCTCTCAATGCGCTTTGCTAATTCTTTTTCCTCTTTTGCCGACAAAAAGCTGGCTTTCCCGATTTCTCTTAAATACATCTGGATAGGATCTATTTTCCCTATAAGAGCTTTTTTGCCTTTCTTTTCTTTTTTTGGCTTTACCTCCAAAAACTCCTGCACATCTTTTACCTGAATTCCCCTTTCCTTTAAAACTTCGTAAGCTTCTTCCAGCTGGTCAATTTCCTTTTCTATATTCGGAAAGGCATACAAAATTTCCGCGGTTGTAATAAAACCCCTTTGTTCTCCCTTTTTTGAAAGCATATCCATCTGTGCGTTAAACTCTGTAGCCCTGTTGGCATTTTTGGTTTTTTGCGCTCTTCTGGCTTTTTTTTCGTTCCTTACGCGCTTGGTAACATACTTTCCCCTTTTTATCTTTTTCTTTTTAACTTTTGGCATGTAATTCTTTTGCTTTTTTATCAAATTCTTTTACAAGCTCGTCCCTTTTTTGCTCGTCTTTCTCTGTTTTAATGGCCGACGACATCTGGTTTAAATTGTTTCTCAATTCTATATCTTTCAGATGCAAAATGCAAAGCCTTACTTCATCGCAACCGTCTTCCTCGTAATCAACTTCTGCCCTTAAAGCTAAGGCAGCCATAAAGTTTTTAAGCTCTGCTTCAAATCCCGTTTCAATATTGTTGCGCGAACTGATATCCGCAAAAACCGCTTTAATGTCTTTTTCTTCCTCTGACTCTAATTTTTTCTCGCCCACAAATTTTTTCAAGCCTTGCAGGAAATTTTTTGTTTTGTCGCAGAAAAATTCATACTGGGGCGCCTCAATCAAGTTCAAGTTTTCCGGGTCTTTCAGCACCAAAGAAATGACTTTGTCTTCAATCATCTTCTTTCTTCGCCCCGCCGGAGCCTCTGGCGGAGGAAGGCTGCCCGCCTGTTCTTCCTCCTGCTTTCCTGAAAACGCTTCGCTAGATTTAACCTTTCTTAGCTCTTCCTGAATCGCCTCTTCTTTTACGTTTAATTTTTCAGCTAATTTTTGAATCCAATGCGACTGCTCAATTCTGTTCGGAATTCTTTTAACAGCCGGCAAAACAATTCTCCCTATTTCTTTTTTGCCTTCGGGAGTGTCTTTATCAAACTTAGAGAACGCAGAGTCAAAATAATATTCCATTATGGACCTCGCGTCTTCCAGTTTCTTTTCCCAAACTTTCGGGTCTTCTAAAATTATGTCGGCCGGATCTTTTGCCTGCCTGCCGGCAGGCAGGGCTCCAGAATATGTTTCTATAATTTTAATGTTAAACCCCTTGTCTTGCGCCAAATTAATTCCCCTTTTTGTGGCTGAATCTCCGGCAATATCCATGTCAAAAGCCAAAAGCAAATTTTCAGAATATCTTTTTAAAATGTCTAAATGCCGCGGGGTTAAGGCGGTTCCAGAAACCGCAACTGTGTTTTCAAAACCTGCCTGATGGCACATTATTGCATCTGTATAACCCTCTGTCAAAACACACTGGTTCTTTTTCCTTACAGCCAATTTCGCGCTGTTCAAGCCATAAAGCGTATTGCTTTTGTCATAAAGCAAAGTTTGCGGGGTGTTTATATATTTTGCAACTTCTTTTTCATTGGCTGTTTTAAAAACCCGCGCGCCAAAGCCAATAACCTGCGAATTTAAATCAAAAACCGGAAAAATTATTCTTCCGCGAAACCTGTCATAAGAATCCGCCCTGTTTCCTTCCTTTTCCACTGCCAAACCGGCCCTTACAATTTCATCCCTTTTGTATCCTTTGCCCACCAGAAAATCCGACAAGCCCTGCCAAGTGTCAGGACTATAGCCCAATCTCCACTTTTTAATGCTCTCTTCTGTAATACCGCGTTTTTTTAAATATTCTTTTGCTTCTTTGCCCACCAAGCTGGCTTCTAACTGTTTTTCAAAAAATCTTGATGACAAGTCGCAAATTTCATATAACCTTTGCCTTTCTGTGCGCAATTTCGGATTTTCCCTTTTCAATTCCACTCCAGCTTTATTTGCTAAAATTTTCAAAGCATCGCCAAACTCCACGCCTTCAATTTTCATTACAAAGTCAAAAATGCTGCTGCCAGCTCCGCAGCCAAAGCATTTCCACATTTGCCTTGCGGGCGAGACAAAAAAAGACGGCTTTTTCTCTGAATGAAAAGGACAAACCCCGCGGTAATTAGCCCCGGTTTTAGTGAGTTTTATATAACTGCCGACAACATCAACAACGTTGAGCTTGTTCTTTATTTCCTCAATTTGAGAGTCTTGCATTGATAAGATTGAATCTGCTTTATCTTACATCGGGACTTACCAAATGTAAATGCAAATGGTCTACAAGCTGGCCGCCTTCTCTGCCAACATTAAAAATCAATTTATATCCTTCAAGATTTTTTTCTTTGGCAATTTTTTGAGCTGCCAAAACTAATTCGCCAACCAAATTTTTATCTGCATCTTCTAAAGTTTTCACTGATTCAATGTGTTTTTTGGGAACTATCAAAACATGAACTTTAGCTTTTGGATTTATGTCGTTGAAAGCAATAAGAGTATCGTTCTCAAAAACCTTAGCAGAGGGGATTTCTCCATTTATAATTTTGCAAAAAATGCAATCCATTATTTTACTTGACTTGATAAGTCAAATTGATTGTTACATCTATTTCCTGCTGGCCTGGCTGAATTGTCGGCGCCGGAGCTGATTCTGCAACTCCACCTCCCATTCCCAAAGCATTGCTTTTGTACGCTCCAGGATAAATGTAATTTTCGTAAACATTAATCAATTTTCCCAGTGATATTCCTGATTCTCTGGAAAGATTCTTAGCTTTGGTTTTTGCTTGCGCTATCGCTTTGGCTCTTGCCTGTTCACGAAATTGTTCTGGGTTATCAATTGTGAACTGCAAATCTCCGACCAAATTAGCGCCTGCAGTTGTAGCTTCAGACAAAACATCGCCAACTTTTGTAAAATCTCTTATTTTCACCTGAATGTCCTGCTCTAATTTATATCCCTTTAAAGTTGTGCCGGTTCTCACTGGGTACATCATTGAAAGCGCCACCGGAGTTGAATAATTCTCGTAAACAGGAGTTAAACTATAATTTGTGGTTTGAATATCCTTTTCGTCAATTTTTAAAGCTTTTACCGCAGCGATTACAGCGTTCATTTTGTCTGTGTTGTTTTTTGTCACATCGGCAACAGTTGTTGCCTGGGTTGTAACCCCTAAGCTGATTAAAGCAACATCCGGTTTTACATAAACTTTTCCTTCGCCTGAAACCGTAATCTGATTTTGATTTTGATGCTCAACTGTTTGCTGCTGCAACATCAACTGCCCGACAAAAAAAATCAAAACGCCCACAATTAAAACAGCAGCGAGCGTGAAAGTTTTATTTAAAAATTTTATTGTTTGTTCGTCCATGTTTTTTTTAAATTAATTATATTGCTTGTATATTATTATAATACGCAAAATTTCATTGAAATGCAAAAAAAGAGGCCGGGCGTCACGCGGACGTCCAGCCATATCTAGCGCTTTTCATTGGGCAACGGAGTTGCAAACCGGCAAAGGTCGGCTTCCGGGCAATCTGTTACCATTGCATTGCGCTCGTAGAAAATAGGCGGCTCGTAGCTGAATCCGACAGCAAGCCGTTGCTCTTCTTTTCGCATTTGCCGCCGCAGCCAGCGCCCGCCAAATGCAGACGCCAACCAGGACTTTACTCCAAACTCTTCCCGCAATTCCCGCAACAATGCAGACATCTTGGCATGCATCGCAGGGTTATCGCGAAAGTAGAGCGCAGAAGCTCCGACGACAGCAGAGAATTTCCATGCCAGCTCGCGCACTTCCCATTCGTACCTGGCGCGAACACGAAGGTCAGGGTGGTTTTGGTGCTTTCGCCAGCCAGCCAAAGTTGTGCGAACGATTCGCACAGTGCTTGGTCCATTCACCTGAAAATCTCGATCAAACGCTCGAACCATAAACTCGGCTGTCTGCTTATCTGAAAGCGCGGGATGCCGATAGTTAAGGCCATCCTGCCCATGGATGTCGGCCTGCTGATATTCGCTCTCGTCTTTCATCACGCCCTTTGCAGAAAGCTCTGCGTGCAAGGGCGTGCCAGGAATAGGCGTGTATAGCATAAACTGGTGGAAATCCGTGTCGTGCCTTACAGCGTGGTCAATCACCTCGTTAATATTCTCTGGCGTGTGGTTCTCCAATCCGATGATTGTTGAACCAAGCACCTTGATGCCATTGGCTTGCAATTCGCGCACCAAAGCAAAAGTATCTATGCCAGAGAGTTTTGTGTACTGGCTGTCCTTGCCCTCAATGCCCATCCAAACCCAAGAAATTCCTAGACGAATTAACTGGTCGATAGTGTAGGAACGGATCACGTTGGCCGAGCTGAACACATAAAGCGACCAAGGCTTTTTGTGTTCTTCCATCAATTCCAGCAATCGCAAGGCGCGCTTCCTATGGAAAAGAAAGTTCTCGTCCATCACGAAAAACGAATTGACGTGCATTCCAAATTCGATTTGGCGCATCACATGAAACAACTCGTCTCCAGCCTCGTAGAAGTTGATCGAGTGTCCCTTTCCGCCAAACATTGCGGAAGTTGAACAAAAGTTGCAGCCCATCGGACATCCCACTGAAGGGATAATCGTTGCAGCAACGTCTCCCTCCCGGCCTTCTGACTGAACACCGAAGTTTCTCGTGCCGATTCCAGACTTGATCAATGGGTGGTGAATCGGGCGGTTTTCATCTTCGCCCAAATGCTGGCGGAACCAGCGGATGCCTTCGCCCCTTACGACGTGATCGGCATCAATGCGCTCTTCTAAGTCAGGCACGTTTGCAATGTGTCCGCCAATGACAATTTCGGCTTTTGGCTGATAATACCGAATCAGCTCGCACATCTTCTTTACTTTCAAAAGGTTGGGAATGATGGACGAAATACCGATGATGTCGTACTCGTATCGGCACAGTTCGTCCGAAAACCATTCCAATGTCGGAAAATCCAGCACCGTGCAAGGCGCGTTGATGTTCGCCTGAATCATCATCAAGCCCCAGCTCCGATGGAACATCCTCAACGAGAACGCGCCTTGTGTGCGCGTTACCTGGTTGTGGTAAAGTTCCATAGGATTCATTGCTCGGCTTCCGTACTCATCGTCTTGGCCGTAAGGCCCGAAAACACTCGTCAAAAGCACGCGGGCATTCAAACCCTTCGGATGCTTTCCGCCATAGCAAAGCTTACTCATGGTATATCTCCAGTGCTTCCCGTTAGTGACTTGGTAAAGAACAGAAAACTCGGCGGAGGAGGTGGGACTCGAACCCACGGGACCCTTTCGGGTCACGGCTTTCCAAGCCGTTGCAATGGCCGCTATGCGACTCCTCCAAAATTTTAAATTCCCATATCTCGAAGGGCTTTTATTCTCTCTTCAACGGGCGGATGGGTCATAAACATCTTTGTAAACCAGTTGGTTTTTTGTTTTCCTTTGTAGGGCGAATCAATAAAAAGCGAACTTGTGGCGTCGTTGGTAATTCTCATTGGACTTTGGTCTGATGAAATTTTTTCTAAAGCTGAAGCAAGGCCTTCAGGATATCGTGTAAGCAACGCGCCGTCTGCGTCTGCCAAAAATTCTCTTTTCCTTGAAATGGCAAGTTGCACCAAACTGGCGGCAATTGGAGCTAAAATTGCGGCAACAATCCCCAAAACCATTAAAAGCGCACCGGCTTTGTTGTCGTCTGAATTACTTCTTCTTCCGCCGCCCCAAAAACTTATTCTTAAAATCAAATTTGCAAGCATTG
>CAYICD010000009.1:0-25947 GCA_964361855.1 uncultured Candidatus Saccharibacteria bacterium | reverse complement strand
AAATCTCATTGTCAAGCCCGCATTTTGAGTTTTCCACTTTTAATTTTCCTTAAATATAGTGTATAATCACATAATATGCTAAAAATTGACCAACAAAAAATAGAGGAAGTTTTAGAAAGATGGGCGGATAAAATTTATCCATCAAAAGAAGAGTTTTTAAGGACTCTTAAATCTAAAAGGCTGGTCTTTTATCATGGCGTTGATCCAACTGCCCCACAATTGCATCTAGGGCACTCTACTAATTATTTGCTACTAAGAAAATTGCAGGACATGGGGCATAAGATAATTCTCCTTATAGGAGATTTTACAGCTCAAGTAGGAGATCCTACCGGAAAATCAGCGACCAGAAAAGCATTGTCAGAAAAAGAGGTTAAGCAAAATTACAAAACCTATAAAGAACAGGCCGGCAAAATTTTAGATTTTAAATCATTTAAAAATCCCGTTAAAGTTGAATTTAACAGCAAGTGGCTGGCAAAAATGAATTTAACAGATGTGATGAAATTACTTTCCAATGTCACGCATGCGCAAATCACACAAAGAAGTATGTTCAAAGAGAGAGAAAGAAACAACACGGATCTTTATATGCACGAACTATTATATCCTGTTTTACAGGGGTATGATTCTGTCGCAATGGACGTAGATGCCGAAGTAGGAGGAGTTGACCAAACATTTAACATGTTAATTGGAAGGGATTTGGTAAAAATATACAATAAAAAAGAAAAGTTTGTCGTTACTACTCCATTGTTGGAAAATCCGAAGACAGGGAAAAAATTAATGTCAAAAAGCGAAGGCGGATTTGTAGCATTAAATGATTTGCCGGCAGAAATGTATGGAAAAATAATGGCATTGGCAGACGAAGCGATAATTCCTTGCTTTAAATTTTGTACAGAAGTTCCGATTGAAAACGTTAATAAAATAGAAGAAAATTTAAAAACGAATTCTACAAATCCGCGGGATATTAAAGCCATGTTGGCAAAGGAAATTGTTAAAATGTATCACGGAGAAAAAGAAGCGCAAAGCGCCGAAGATGAATTTAATAAGGTTCACAGAGACAAAGAATTGCCTTCAGAAATTGAAGCTTTTGAAACTGACAAAAAAATATATCCTATATTAGACTTGCTGTTTGATTCAAAACTGGCATCGTCAAAAAATGAAGCAAAAAGATTAGTTGAGGGCGGGGGAGTGGCAATAATAAAAAACGGCCGTGAAGAAAGAGTTGCTGATTGGAAACAGCAAATTGAAATTGAAAACGAAATGGTAGTTCAGGCGGGTAAAAGAAGGTTTGTTAAAATTAAAATGAAATAATATGCCGAGATTTTTAGTTAATGAAACGTCAAAGCATGTTGGGGAAAGGGTGAGGGTTTGCGGCTGGGTGAATGTAAGGCGCGCCCACGGAAAAATTCTTTTCATTGATTTAAGAGACCGAAGCGGAATTTTGCAAGTTGTTTTTATTCCTTCAAATAAGGAAGTTTATGAAATGGCAATGGAATTGAGGCCGGAATGGGTTGTTGAAATTGAAGGCCAAATTGTAAAGCGCCCGGAAAACATGGTAAACCCCAAGATTGAAACGGGAAGCGTTGAAATGACAGCCGACAAGCTGAAGATTTTGGCAAAAGCCGAAACCTTGCCGTTTTCAATTGAAGGCGACGGCTATGACATAAATGAAGAGATAAGAATGAGGTATAGATATTTAGATTTAAGGCGAGAGCGGCTGCGTAAAAATCTCATTGTGCGACACAACTTTATTCAGTTTATCCGAGACTTTTTAGCAAAGGAAGACTTTATTGAGATAGAAACCCCTATGCTGACAAAATCTACACCCGAAGGCTCGAGGGATTTTATTGTTCCTTCAAGACTGGAGCCCGGGAAATTTTTTGCGCTTCCGCAATCGCCCCAGCAGTATAAGCAGCTTTTGATGGTTGCCGGCTTTGAAAAATATTTTCAGATCGCAAGGTGCCTTAGAGACGAAGACTTGCGGGGGAACAGGCAATTTGAGCATACGCAGCTTGATTTGGAAATGAGCTTCGTTGCGCAGGAAGATGTATTAAATTTAATTGAGAGATTGCTTATTACCGCCGTTAAAACCCTTTTTCCTGAGAAAAAAATACAGGAAATTCCTTTTCCAAGAATTACTTACAGCGAATCAATGAAAAAGTATAATTCTGACAAACCGGACTTAAGGCGCGACAAAAACGACCCGAGTTTGCTGGCATTTTGCTGGGTCTTGGATTTTCCGTTTTTTGAAAAAACAGACGAAGGCGGATGGACATTCACTCACAATCCTTTTTCCGCGCCAAAGCCGGAATTTATGGATGATTTGCTCAAGAAAAAAAATGTTGAAAAAATTCTGACGACTCAATACGATATTGTTTTAAACGGAGTTGAAGCAGGCGGAGGCAGCATAAGAAACCATACGCCCGAGGCCTTAGGGGCGGTATTTGAAATAATGGGTTATAAAAAAGAAGAAATTAAAGAAAAATTCGGCCACATGATGCAAGCTTTTGAATATGGCGCGCCTCCGCATGGAGGAATTGCCTTGGGGTTAGATAGAGATTTGTCAATTTTTCAAAATGAGCCCGATATCAGGGAGGTCATTGCTTTTCCAAAAACCGGAGACGGCAGAGATTTGATGATGCAAGCCCCCAGTGAAGTTTCAAAAAAACAATTGGCGGAGCTTCACATAAAAACCAGCCTAACAAAACCAAAAAAGTGAATTGGAAAAAAGTATTAAGAAATATTTTTCTGATATTTGTCTATGCAGTAGTGGCAGGAGCGATTACCATGGCCTCGCAAACGGTTTTTGAAAAAGATGAAACGGCAAAAATTTTAGCTGACAGCGTAGATAAGGCAGTGTCTACGGCAAGCGTTTTAAACGCAATCGGACAGGATGCGGCTCAAGACCTGCCAATGAAAAATGCAGATGCGCCAGACTTAGATGTTACAGCTGAGTCCGCTGCCCTGTATGCTTTCGGTTCTGGAGGAAAAAAAATTCTTTTTGAAAAGAACATTGATAAAAAGTTGCCGATAGCCAGCGTTACAAAATTAATGACTGCCTTGGTGGTTTTGGAAAATTATGACTTATCGCAGAAAGTTGTTATAAGCTTGAAAGCAGTCAGCCAGGGAGATAAAAATCTGCAGTTTGCGGCCGGGGAGCAATATGTGATTCGAGACCTTTTGCATTTTATGATGGTTAGGTCGAGCAACGAAGCCGCCTTTGCGCTTTCGGAGATATCGGGAACCGACAGGTTTGTTGGCATGATGAACCAAAGAGCAAAGGAAATCGGATTGAACAATACAGCTTTTGACAACCCCACGGGTTTGGGGCCGACTAATTTTTCAACCGTTAGCGACTTGGTAAAATTTGCCGATTATATTTTAAAAAACAGGCCTTTGATTTTTGAAATGACAGAATCGCCCGATTTTTCACTTTATAATGCCAGCGGGGATTTAACTCACAAAGAAAATAATATCAACGAGCTTTTGAAAGATTCGGAACTTCAGGGCAGGATTATCGGCGGAAAAACAGGGGAGACTCCTTATGCAAAGCAATGTTTAATTCTGGTTTTGCGCTCGCCAAATCCCGACATTTATGTGGTAAGCGCTGTCCTAAAATCGCAAGACCGCTTTGGCGACACGAGAAAAATGATTAAGTGGGGCGATTCATTTTTTAAGTGGTATTAAAAAAGTGAAAAATTACATATTTTCTTTATTGTTTGCCGGTTTGTTGGTGCTGTCCGTGTTTGCTTATTTTGTTGAGTCTGATTATCGAACCCAAACAGCTGATTTAATTGGCGCCGTCAACGCAGAAGAGGCTGTTTTAAAAGAGCCCGCTGTTGTTCCTGTGCCTGCGCCTGAACCGGTTTTAAATCCAGCTTTATTAAATTGGCAGGAAGCGCCGGTTAAAACTTTATGGGAGGCGCGAGATTCTCACGGGGCCGTTGTTTATGACAATAAAATTTGGGTGATGGGCGGGTTGAATGCGAATGGACAGGTTTCTGCTCCGGGCGTGGTAAATTATGATAAAGCAAAATATTTTAGCGACGTATGGTCCTCTACTGATGGAATAAACTGGCAGCTTGTTTTAAGCTCTGCGCCATGGGGGAAAAGAAGGTCTTTGCAGGTCGTTGATTTTAAAGGAAAAATGTGGCTGATAGGCGGATGGGTTTCTAGCCAGGGAAATAAAAATGATGTTTGGTCTTCGAGGGACGGAGTTAATTGGACGCAAGAGATTGCTTCGGCCGCATTTCCCGCGAGAGAGGGCCATCAGGTTGCGGTTTTTCAAAATAGGATTTGGTTAATCGGCGGTGTAAGCTATGAAAAAAATCTGCTTTTCAACGATGTCTGGTATTCAGAAGACGGCATTGATTGGAAACAGGCCACAGCTCGCGCTGATTTTTCTCCGCGCTGGGATGACTCGGTCACAGTTTTTAAAAATAAATTGTGGCTTATTGGCGGAATGATTTTTGGCGGGAGGTTTTATAAAGACGTGTGGTCGTCTGACGACGGCGTAAAGTGGGCACAAGTTGCAGCCAGGCCTCCGTTTGATGCCCGCCAAGGGGATTCCGCAATCGAATATAAAGGAAAACTCTGGGTTATAGGAAAATTGGATGCAGAAATTAATGGCGGCGTAAATGATGTTTGGTATTCAGATGACGGCGTGTCTTGGCAAAAAACCCAGAATAATCCGAAATGGACCGGCAGGGAAGATTTTGGCGCTGTGAAATTCCAGGATAAAATTTGGATTTTAGGCGGAATGGATAAAAATTGGACCTGGAAAAACGATATTTGGTTTTCGGGTTTTTAATTAAACTGTATTTTTTTAAATTATGGATTACCACGAAATTTTAAAAGCTGTCGCATTCTGCGTTATAATATTTATGTTTGTGATGTTTTTTGGGTTGTTCACGCAGATTTTCTCGGGCAACTTGGAGCAGTTTTTTATTTGGAAAACAGTTTATAATTCGCAATCTTTTGCCGGAAGCCTTATAAACAGCGCGCCAAAGAACGTTATTGATTTTCCCGTCCGCGATTGGCAGGTTGAAAACCTAAAAATTGACGCCGATGCTTCGTTTTCCGCCCAGCTTGACGGCCGCGGCAGAGAAAAAATTCTTTTTGAAAACAACGGAGACAAGCAGTTATTGATTGCAAGTTTAACAAAATTAATGACCGCTGCAGTCGCCCTAGATAACCACGATTTATTGGAAAAAGTTGTCGTCAGCAAAGAAGATGTAGCCCAAGGCGGAAATTTACGGGCAGGGGACTCGCTTTCAGTAAAAGACCTTTTGTATGCAATGCTTATAGGTTCTGACAATAGCGCAGCTTACGCGCTTTCAAAAATAATGGGAAGGGAAAAATTTGTGGCTTTAATGAACGAGAAGGCCAAAGAATTCGGGATGGAAAATACATATTACACAAATTCCGTAGGTTTTGGGACAAAAACTCATTCAACAGCAGGAGACTTGGCAAAACTGACTTACCAAATATTGGAAAATTATCCTCAGATTTTTGCGATAACCGCAATGCCCGAATACGATGTGCTGAATTTTGACGGCAGTTTAAATTATAAGGCTAAAAACACAAATGAATTTTTAAATGACGACTCTTTGGATTGGGAAAAGCGGATTGTCGGCAGTAAAACCGGCGCCAACGAAATTGCCGGAGGGTGTTTTGTTTTGGTTTTGAAATCCCCGGATGACGACGGGTATTTGATAAACGTTATTTTAAATTCAGAAGACAGGTTCCTCGAAATGAAAAAAATAATTAATTGGGTAAATACAGCATATAAATGGAAATAGCACAAACTACTTTTAGTGTAATTAAAATTTTAGGAATATCGGCCACGGCTTCAATCATAGCAGTGCTTTGGTGCCCGTTGCTGACGCATTTTCTGTATAAATACAAGCTTTGGAAAAAAGAGGCCAGAACCAAAGCTATCAGCGGGGAAGACGCAGTAGTTTTTAACCAGCTTCATAAAGAAAGGGAAACTAAGGCTCCAAGAATGGGCGGGCTTTTAATCTGGGTGACAACTGTTTTCATCATATTTTTGTTTTATATCCTTTCTTTAATTTTTCCAGGCACAATTTTTTCCCAGCTTAACTTTTTGTCGCGCTCTCAGACATGGCTTCCTTTGTTTGCTTTAGTTGTTGCTTCTTTGCTGGGGCTTTTAGACGACATTCTGCAGGTTTCGGGCATTGGGGGGTACATTGCCGGCGGACTCTCGCTAAAAAAACGCCTGTTGGTTATTATTCTGATAGGGCTGGTCGCGGGATGGTGGTTTTTTGCGAAGCTTGGCTGGGACTATATCCATATTCCATATTTCGGGAATTTTCAGATAGGCATCTGGTATATTCCGCTTTTTGTTTTTGTTACGGTGGCCACATGGTCTGGCGGAGTAATTGATGGATTGGACGGGCTTGCTGGAGGAGCCTTCGCCTCGATGTTTGGCGCGTTTACAATAATCGCATTTTCACAAGGAAAGTACGACCTGGCAACTTTTTGTGCTGTAATTGCAGGAACTTTATTTGCCTTTCTTTGGTTTAATATTCCGCCTGCAAGATTTTATATGGGGGAAACAGGAATTTTGGGGCTTACAGTAGTTTTGTCGGTTGTGGCATTTTTAACTGATTCAGTTTTGGTTTTGCCCGTTATCGCCGGGCTTCTGGTGCTGGAAACCGGTTCTGTAATAATCCAGCTTTTATCAAAAAAATTCAGGCACAAAAAAATATTTCTTTCAACGCCGATTCACCATCACTTCGAGGCCATCGGTTGGCCGGCCCACAAGGTAACCATGAGGGCCTGGATAGTCGGCATTGTGTTGGCAATTATTGGAGTTGCAATTCGCTTGCTCGGGTAAATTTTATGACTTGACAGGGCGGTAAAAGGGGGTAAAGTGACGTATATGAAGGCTCAAATCATATTAGGTCTTAAAATATTGACTGTTGCTTTGTTCGCCGGAGCGGCTGTTTTAGGCATGGCGCAGATTTCAAGCGCCGAGTATTACCTGGGTTTATGCACGCCCCATGCAACACAGCAGTGTTATCAAAATAATTTATATTGGTATGACTCATGCGGAAATCAGCAAGAATTAATTCAATATGGAAATTGCGGGAACAGCGGAAACTATAATTATGGGAGCTATTTAAACTGCTACAACAGCGATGTTTACTGGTTTAATTCCCAGGGCCAGCCACAAAACTTATATCAGGATTGTGGCACGAACTACTGCGGCAGTTTCGGAGCTTATTATTGCTCGGGCGCCGGAATTTTTCATAGCAGGACATGCTATATAAAGGGTTGCTCGTTTAATTCCTGCCAGAACGCAAGCTATACCGATGTTCAGCTTGTTCAAATCTGCGGGACAAATCAAACCTGCAAATCAGGAGGCTGCGTTCAGGTTCAGCCTGTTCAGCCCATTTATCCTGTTCAGCCCTCATATACGAAACATTACAAAAAGCAATGCAGTAATAACAATCTGTATTGGTATGACTCAAATGGAATAATCCAGGACCTTTATGAAAATTGTGCTGGAGACAACTCCTGCACGCAGAATTTGTGCCAAAACAATCAGTGCACGTCTAATTTAAAGTGCGATGGCTCAACTTGCCCGACAAATTCAGAGGATTATACGAAGTATTGCGCCGGCGGAAATAATCAAAACCAAAATCAAAATCAACAGCCCAACCAAAATAACGCTTCGGCGCTGTCGGTTTCTATTTTAGCAGCTAAAGGGCAAAATCAGCTTTCTTGGCAGAAGATTGTAAGCGCGGTGCCGAATGACAAGATTTACTTTCTGGTAATCGTAAAAAACGGCTCCATAGCTGCGATTGCTGACACGGTTTTGAAGGTAAATCTGCCATCGGAAATTTCTGACGTTCAGGATTTAAAAACGGACAACGCAAACGCCTCCGGCGATTTAGTCTCCGGGGTCAGCCTCGGAATAATTTCTCCTTACAGCTCAAGAACAATAACTTTTAGCGCAAAGGTTGGAGACCAGAATGTGCAGGGGCAAAGGCAGGTTGTAGCCCAGGCAAGCTCTGAAAACCTTTCTAATTCAGATTTCGTTGCAGTTGACATGGGAACCGTTCTCGGCGTTTCTGCTAATACAACTGCGCAAACCAAATCCGGGTCTCCTTTCACAGATTTTCTCAAGCGCTGGTATGTATGGATTTTAGTGGCAGTTGTCCTTATATTTATATTTGTGGTTGTTTTCAGGAGATTGTCGTCTGACTAAGTAGAAAAAAGATACGCGCCCCGCCTATGCGGGGCGTTTGATTTTGAGACGAATTTTGATATACTAAAACATTATGATAGGAATTTTTGATTCGGGCCTCGGCGGGCTGACAGTTGTGAAAGAGATTTTTAAATATTTGCCCGGCTATCAGATAGTTTATTTTGGAGATACAGCCCGGCTTCCTTATGGCACGAAGGGTGCTGATTTTGTAAAAAAATATTCCGCAAAAATTACCGAATGGCTTTTGAAAAAAGATGCAAAAGTAATCGTGATTGCCTGCCACACGTCTTCTGCTTGGGCTTCTGATTTTTTGAAAAGCAAATATAAAAATGTTCCCGTTTTTGACATGATAAATTTTGCAGCAAAGGAAGTTGTAGAAACCACTAAAAATAAAAAAATCGGCATAATAGGCACCCCCGGAACCATAAAAAGCTCAGCTTGGTCAAAAAAGCTTTTAAAGCTTGACCCGTCGTTAAAAATTTACAAACAAGCCTGTCCGTTGTTTGTGCCAATGGTTGAGATGGGCTTTACCAGGGGCAAGGCAACCGAAGAAATTGCAAGAGAGTATCTCAAAAAAATAAAAGCCAAAAATGTTGATGTTTTGGTGCTTGCCTGCACGCACTATCCTTTGCTCCAAAGAGTGATTAAAAAGGCTGTAGGCCCCAAAGTTAAAATTATAAATCCGGCGGAAAGCACGGCAAAAGAAATAAAAAAATATTTAAACGGAAACCCCGCAATAGAAAAAGAAATCAAGAAGGGGAGAGCCCATAAGTTTTTTTTCAGCGACAGCCCGTATAATTTAGAAAAAATCAGCCGTCTGTGTTTTAACAAAAAAATAAATCCAATAGTTAGAGACCCTTTTAATGGCTAAATTATTTAAAAACAAACAGGTTGTTGTTATGGGCCTGGGGCTTCACGGCGGGGGAGTTGGAGCTGCCAGGTTTTTTGCAAAGCAAGGGGCGGAAGTTTTGGTTACAGATTTAAAAACAAAAGACCAGCTGAAAGATTCAATAAACAAATTAAGGGGACTGAAAATAAAATATTCTTTGGGCGGGCACAAAGAAGCAGATTTTATTTCAGCTGATTTAATTATTAAAAATCCCGACGTGCCGAATTCTTCTCCCTATCTTAAAATTGCCAGAAAAAACAATATAGCCGTTGAAACTGACGTATCTTTGTTTTTTAAATTATCAAAAACTTTTATTATCGGCGTTACGGGAACAAAGGGCAAATCAACAGTTGCAAGCCTGATTTTCCATATTTTAAAATTGAAATTCCGGCGAGTTTTTTTAGCTGGAAACATCGGCGTTTCTCCATTAGATTTACTTTCAAAAGTGAAGGCGGGAGACAAGGTTGTTTTAGAGCTTTCCAGCTTTGAGCTGGAAAACTTAACGCAAAGCCCCAACATTGCCGTAATAACAAATATTTTTCCAGACCATTTAAATAGATACGCCGGCATGGCAGAATATATAGAAGCAAAAAAAATAATTTTTAACCACCAGAAAAAAAGCGACATTTTGATTTTAAATGCCGACGACAAAGCTGTTAAATTGTTTGCCAAAGACGCAAAATCAAAGGTTTATTTTTTCTCATCAAAAGAGAGAAAGCCGTCAATTAATTTAGACAATTTAAAGCTTTTTGGAGAGCATAATACATCTAACATTTTAGCCTCGGCGGCAGCGGCAGAAGCTATGGGAATTTCTAGAAAAATAATAGAAAAATCAATTAAAAATTTCAAGGGGGTTCCAAGCCGTCAGGAATTTATAAAAGAAGTAAAAGGCGTAAAATATTTTAACGATACAACGGCCACAATGCCCGAGGCCGCAGTGGCGGCCATAAAAAGTTTTTCTGAAAAATTTCCTGCCTCAAAATTAATTTTAATCTGCGGAGGCCAGAACAAAGGGCTGGATTTTAAAGTTTTTGCCCGTGCCATTAAAGAAAAAGTGGGGGAGTTGATTATGCTGCCCGGCACTGCATCTGATAAAATAAAAGAAGAGCTTGGGGAATTTAAAAAATTACATAGCGTTTCTTCGATGCAAGCTGCGGTAGAAAAGGCTAAAGACTTGGCTGATAAGGGAGACGTGGTTGTGCTTTCTCCTGGAGCCGCCAGCTTTAATTTATTTAAGAATGAATTTGACAGAGGAGACCAGTTTGTAAAAATTGTAAAAGGACTAAAAAATGAATAGGCATATTGATTATTATTTATTTTTTGTGGTAGCGGCGCTGGTAATTTATGGAGCTTTGTTTTTGTCAACGCTTTCAGCAACGGTTTCTTTAAGAACTTTTGGCACAACTAACTATTATTTATTTCATCAGTTAATAACCATTGCCATCGGGGCAGTGCTGGGATTTATTGCTTTTAAAATTCCTTTGCATATTGTAAAAAAATTCGTCCCAATCTTATTGGGAATCAATCTTCTTTTGCTTTTTTCAGTTTTTCTGCCGTTTTTCGGCTCAAAATATTGGGGAGCGCACCGTTGGCTGAATTTCGGGAAATTTGTCATCCAGCCATCGGAATTTTTAAAAATCACCGCTATTTTATATTTTTCCGCCTGGATTTCAAGCAAGTTCTCCGAGTCTCAGCAGAAAAACTGGATAGCCGGGATGAAAAAAGGTTATTATAATTTAATATACATACTTTTACCCTTTGCATTATTCTTGGCGATAATTACCGTAGCCCTGTATTTGCAGAAAGATATAAGCACGTTGGGAGTTATTACAATAAGTTTGCTTATTGTGTATTTTTCGGCAAAAACCCCTTTATGGCACACTCTTTCAATTATTGTGGCGGGAATTGGCGCCTTTTTGCTTTTTATAAAACTTGAGCCGTACAGATTAAACCGGTTGCAGGTTTTTTTACACCCGGAAACCGACCCCATGGGCATTGGATATCAAGTAAAGCAGTCTTTGATTGCAGTCGGCTCGGGCGGATTTTTTGGAAAAGGATGGGGCCTTTCCAGCCAAAAATTCGGTTTTTTGCCCCAAGCTATGACAGACTCTTTTTTTGCCGTACTGGGCGAAGAAACAGGAATTCTGGGGTGCTCGGTTTTAATTTTGCTTTTCCTGGCCTTTTTGTGGCTGGGCATTAAAATTGCAAAAAATTCGAAGGAAAGGTTTGCAAAATTAACAGCAATTGGAATTGTCTCATGGATTACGGTTCAGGCTTTCGTAAATATAAGTTCCTCAATTGGAATTTTCCCTTTGGGCGGAATTCCTTTGCCGTTTTTCTCTTACGGAGGCTCTCACATCATTGCAGAACTTGCCAGTATGGGGATATTATTAAATATATCGAAGTCATAACATGAAAATAGTTTTTACCGGCGGAGGCACAGGGGGCCACGTTTTTCCCCTTGTTGCGACTGTCAGAGAAATAAGGAGAATTTATTCAAAGACGACCCAGGGGGTGCCCCTAGAATTTTATTATGTCGGCCCCAAGGATGAGCTTGGTTTAATTCTGCTTTCGCAGGAAGATTTTAGTATAAAAACAATAACCGCGGGCAAAATTCGAAGATATTTTTCTTTCCAAAATATTCCTGACATTTTGTTTAAGATTCCATTTGGGTTTTTGCAGTCATTTTTTCTGCTTTTGAAATTAAAGCCTCAAATGGTTTTCAGCAAGGGCGGGTCTGGGTCGATTGCAGTGACTTATTGCGCCCGCATTTTGAAAATTCCGGTTTTTATACACGAATCAGATGTTGTTCCGGGAATGTCAAACAGAATGACTTCTAAATGGGCAAGGAAAATTTATACGTCTTTTCCTAAAACCGAATATTTTGATTTAGACAAGGTTACCGTTATTGGCAATCCCATAAGAAAAGAATTGCTTGAGGGCGATAATAAAAAAGCAGAAGAGCTTTTTCACCTGACCTTCCAGAAGCCCGTCATTTTGTTTTTGGGCGGTTCACAAGGCGCTGAAGCAATAAACGATTTTGTGCTGTTAATTTTAAATGACCTGTTGCACGACTTTGAAGTGATACATGTTTGCGGGAGAGAAAAGCTAAAAGGCGCTGAGGACGAATCTCAGGTTGTGGTTGAAAAAGATTTAGAAAAATATTACCACCCCGTTGCATTTTTGGAAGAGGAGAAATTAAAGCACGCATATAAGGCCGCCGATTTTATAATTTCTCGTTCGGGCTCGGGCTCTATATTTGAAATTGCGGCCGTCGGGAAACCAAGCATTTTAGTTCCATTGCCGTCGGCAGCCGGAAACCATCAAGCGAAAAATGCCTACGTTTACGCCGAAACCGGCGCAGCCCTGGTCATCGAGCAGGATAATTTAACAAAGAACTTTTTTCTGGAGAAGTTTCATTCATTGTTTCTGCACCCGGAAACTCTTAAAAATATGCAGGAACAGGCATTAAGATTTTCAAAACCCTTTGCCGCAAAAGCGCTGGCGCGGGAAATTCTGGAATTTTTTATGATAGCTTAAATATGGCAAAAGAAAACAATATAAAAAAAGTGAGAACAAGAATTGCGCCGTCTCCAACTGGGCCGGTTCATATTGGGACCGCAAGAACCGCATTATTCAACTATTTGTTCGCAAAGAAAAATGGGGGCAGTTTTGTTTTAAGGATTGAGGATACTGATTTAGAAAGGTCCGAGCAAAGATGGACCGATGAAATTATTGAAGAATTAAAATGGCTGGGGATTGAGTGGGACGAAGGGCCCGATGTTGGCGGGAAGTTCGGGCCATATAAACAATCTCAAAGGCCGGACATTTATGAAAAGTGTTTAAAAAAACTTTTGGCTGAAGATAAGGCCTATTATTGTTTTTGTTCAGAAGAAGAGCTGGAATCAAAGCGCCAGGACCAGCTGGCTAGGGGAGTGGCGCCAAAGTATGATGGAAAGTGCGCGCATTTGCCAAAAGAAGCAATTGAAAAAAATTTGGCCGAAAAAATTCAGTCTGTGATAAGATTTCGCGTGTCTGCCCAAAAAATAAAATTTAACGATTTGATACGCGGCCAAGTCGAGTTTGATGCGGGCCTTTTGGGCGACGTGGTTATTGCTAAAAATTTTAAAGCCCCCTTATATCATTTTGCAGTTGTAGTTGACGACCATGAAATGCAGATTTCGCATGTGATAAGGGGCGAGGAACACCTGTCAAACACTCCCCGGCAAATTCTGATTCAAGAAGCTTTGGGGTTTTTGAGGCCTGAATACGCCCATTTACCATTGCTTTTGAACGCAGACAGAAGCAAGCTTTCAAAACGCCAGGGGGACGTCGCATTAAGCGATTACCACAAACAAGGTTATTTGCCCGAGGCATTAGTTAACTTTATGGTTCTTTTGGGCTGGAATCCGGGCGATGAAAGGGAGACATTCTCTTTAGCCCAGCTTGTAAAAGAATTTTCAATTGAAAAAGTTCAGAAAGCCGGGGCTGTATTTAATATTCAAAGGTTGGATTTTATAAACGGTTTTTACATTCGCGAGAAGCCAATTGAAAAATTAACAAAATTATGCGAACCATATTTGAAAGAGGCCGGGCTCTTGGTGCAGGGGCAGGTTTCGGAAGAAAAATTACAGAAAATCATTTTAGCTTATAAAGAAAGAATGAAAAAATTATCAGACATTGTGATTTTGGCCGACTTTTTATTTCAAGACAAATTAAATTATGATAGAGAGCTGTTGAAGTGGGGGAGTATGCAAGACTCCGCCATTAAAGATTCGCTTTTATTTTCTGAAAAAATATTATCTGAAACGAAAAAATGGGGTTTAAAAAATTTAGAAAAAGTTTTAACAGAAGCCGCAGGAAAGTTTAATTTAGAAAAAGGTTATCCAGAAAAGAATAGGGGATTTTTATTGTGGCCGTTAAGAGTTGCGCTGTCGGGCAAGCAGGCATCGGCAAGCCCATTTGAAATAGCCGACATCTTGGGCAAAGAAAAAACCTTAAAAAGAATCGCGCAGGCAATTAAGTTGTTTGCGTAATAATATTGTGCGACAGAATTATGAAAAAAGAACAAGGATTTATAAAATATATTGTTATAATCGCTGTGATACTAGCAATAGTATATTTTAGCCAGCAGCCGTATTTTAGGGGATATGGACAAGACCTGTATTCAAAGGCTTCTGCGGTTGTGCAAGGGTATCTGTCAAAAGGCTCAAATTGGGCAAAAGACAGTCTCCTGCCCAAAATCGGCGGGGAAGTGGACAAGAGAGGGGAGCTCATAAAGACAGAAGTTGAGCAGCAAAAACAAAATATTTCTGAAACCGTCGGAGAAAAAATAAAAAATTATTTTTCCGGAGTGGTGGATAGTGTTTTTGGTTCTGATAAAAATAATAATAGTTCTCAAAATTCTCAAACAAACTGCCAGCCGGTCTCGAACCCCTGCAAATAAGCCTTTGACAAAGCCCTGGGGGAGGCTTATTGTTAAGTATAGGGTATGTCGCAAAATGTAGGTAAAGCGAAGTTATATAAGGGGGTCTCTTTAAAACAATGCAAAACTCATTAAAACCAATAAAAGAACACCTGCAGGATTTTTTAGATTTTTGTGAAGTTGAAAAAGGTTTGAGGAAAAATACTCAGGAGAATTATAAAAATTATTTGGAAAAATTTTTCGGCTGGTTAGGTCAGACCCAAAATAACTCTTTACTCCCCCATCAATTGACATCAGAGCACATTTGGGCTTATAGATTATATTTATCTCGCACCCCGAGCCCTGCTACCGGCAAATTGCTGTCAAAAGGCACCCAGAACTACTATTTAATCGCTTTAAGGGCCTTTTTGGGCTATTTTGTGGCTAAAGACGTGCTTTCACTGCCCCCGGATAAAATATCGCTCTCAAAGCCAGATAGAGGCTCAAAAAGCGTTAAATTTCTCACTTTAGAGCAGATTGGCAAGCTTTTATCATCTATTGAGCCAAAAGACGATATAAGCACCCGCGACCGGGCTATTTTGGAGGCATTTTTCTCAACCGGTTTAAGGATAGCCGAACTTGTGTCCTTAAATCTTGAACAATTCAATAGCCTGAAAGATAAAAAAGACATGGAGCTGGGTGTTATCGGCAAGGGCGGCAAACCGCGCGTGGTTTACTTTTCAGAACGCGCATTAAGCTATATTAAAAAATATCTGGAAATAAGAAATGATGTTAAGCACGCCAACCAAAAAGCTTTGTTTATAAACTTTAGAGATAGAAAAGACGATGCAGACAGCCGCCTGACGCCAAGGTCAATTGAAAGAATGGTTAAAAAATATGCTTTGCTTTCCGGCGTTCCAATTTTTACAACCCCCCATACTTTGCGCCATTCATACGCAACAGATTTATTAAACCAAGGAGTTGACCTTCGCAGCATCCAAGAATTCTTAGGCCACAGCAACATTGCCACGACCCAAATTTACACGCACGTAACCAACAAACGCCTCCGCGACATTCACCGAAAGTTCCACTCCGGCAAGGACCTCAAAGAATAAATTCCGCCGTTGTATAAGCGATCGCACATTCAACGGAAGTCTGTCGCACAATAAATCTGGCTGGCGAGAGGCGCTTGCATGTTGTCGCACAATTGATATAATAAATTAGAAATTAAATTCTTTTTGATATGGCAACAATAAAACTTTTTAGCGTTGTGGAGTTGGTAAATAATGACGGATGTTTTGATTTGCAGTTTCGCAAAGACACCAGACACGAAAGGACCAACTCCCCCACTTACTACAGGTGGAAGGCGCAATTTGTTGTTACCGGCCCAAAAGAAAATATTAGAATTCTGGAAAAAATAAAAAAAGAAATGGGTTGCGGAAGTGTTTGCACAATAAAAGATCAGGCAAGGTTTTCGGTGCAAAAAATTGATGATATTACAAACGCGGTAGTCCCCTATTTTAAGAAAAATTTACTGTCGCAAAATAAGAAGAAAAATTTTGAACTGTGGGCAAAGGGCGCCGAAATTATCCAAAAAAATAAAGGAGAATATTTATCTGCCTGGAAAAAATCAGACTTATTGCAACTGATACAAATACAAAAATCATCAGCAAAATATAAAAGACAATCGCGCAGTTTAAAATGGATAGACATGGCAAAAGCATTATCTAAATCAGCTTAATTTAAAAAACAGGGCATCGAGCCCTGTTTTTAATGAGATTTTATTTGGCAAATTTTGAAAGCAAGCTGTTCGGGTCGATAACGTCTTTCAGCGCGCCATAAGGAACAACAACTGTTTGAGGGCCTGCGGCATAGGCCGCAACTTGGTATTGCTGAAAAATTATTATTAATCCGTTTTTATCAAAGCCTACATTCGTATTATAGTTTTCCTCCGTTGCTTCTGTCCCCCGCCCTATCCAGCTTTCATCGGTCATTGAATCCTCTCCGGCAATTAATTGTTTTTCTAAATCAGTTTTTGAATAATCAGAAATTATTTTCATATAATCAGAGTCTTTTTTAAAAACATTTTTCCAATCAAGTTTTTCGCCGGTGTTTAAATTATAATTTAAATAGGTATATTCTGTGCCGCCGTGCGCGCCTCCGGTGAACCAATAACCGCTCACTTCCAAAGACAGAATTTTTTGGTCCACAACGTTGAAATTTTGCGACCCGAAAGCGAATTCGCAAACCCAGCCGGGCTTGTCTGGCCCTAAATCAGAAAAATTGCAGTGCAAGCCTGTTTTAAAATTTTTAACCGAATCTTCTGCAAAACTTTTTATATTTTCATTTATCGCCGCCTCTGCTTTTGAGTCTTTTGCTCCGGAAAACTGCGGATAGGATGCGTTGACTGTATAATTTTTTTCTTTGCTTTCCTCTTTATAGCTTTGGTTGGATACGCTTAAGTTAATAGTTTTTGGAGCAAAAACACTGGATATAAAAAAGACAACAACGCCGATTGCAATTAATATTATAATTATAAAAAATGTTTTTTTCATATTATTTGCCGAATCTTCTTTGTCGCCTGTCATATTCGGCCAAAGCTTCGTTTAAGTCTTGTTCTGTAAATTCCGGCCACATTTTTGGAGAAAAGTACAATTCAGAGTAAGCCGCCTGCCACAAAACAAAGTTTGACATTCTTTTTTCACCGCCGGCTCTAATTATAAAATCCGGGGCCGGCAGGCCTGCCGTTGAAAGATGGTCTTCAAAAAGTTTTTCATCAATTTTGTCAGTCGGAATTTTTTCGTCAATTATTTTTTTGATGGCCTGTAAAATGTCCCACTTTCCGCCATAGCTGATGGCTAAGTTTAAAAACAGTTTGTCATTGTTTTTAGTGGCCTCCTCGGCTTCTATTATTGCCTCCTGTAAGGATTTGGGCAGGCGGTCCCGCTGCCCTATCACTCTGATTTTGGCGCCCTCTTTTTTGTATCGATCTTTGTTGTCGCGAAGGCAGTCTTCCAGCAATTTCATCAAATAGCTTACCTCTTCTTCTGAACGATTCCAATTTTCAGTTGAAAAACCAAAAGCGGTGAGCACTTTGACTCCCCTGTTTTTGCACCATTCGGCAAAATCCAGGAGATTGTTGTATCCTTGCTTATGGCCCAAAAGCGCGGCCAAACCTTTTTGTTTTGCCCATCTTCGGTTTCCGTCGGGAAATAAAACTATGTGTTGTGGTATGACCATTTAAGTAGCAGAAGTTTCTATTTGTATCGGTTGTTTTGTTTGATATTTTGCAACGATAAATCCAGTTGCAAAAGAAAGCAATATTAATAACACGACGATTATAAATAACATTATATCATAAAAATGAGCTTTGACAAAGTCTGATATTTTTGCTATCATACTGTTATATAAATTTAATTAGTAAAACCAATGTCTAAAACCAAACAAGGCGGTTCTTCAAGGCTTGGAAGGGATTCTGCTGCCCAGCGGCTCGGCATTAAGGCTTATGCCGGCGAGAAGGTAAAAGTCGGCATGATTATTATAAGGCAAAGAGGCACCAAATTTATTGCCGGTAAAAATGTTAAGAGGGGCTCTGATGACACCCTTTATTCTGTGGCAAATGGAACCGTAAAATTCACCGCTAAAAAGAAAAAATTATTCGACGGTTCGCAGCGGCTTGCAAATGTGGTAAACGTAGAGCCTTCAAAAACCAAATAATTTGAAACACGCCCCGGTTGGGGCGTGTTTTTTTATTTATTTTTTATTGCGGCTTTTATAAATTCTCGGAACAGAGGGTGCGGATTTAGCGGCCGCGATTTAAATTCTGGATGGAATTGCGTGGCAACAAAGAAAGGGTGGTTTTTTATCTCAATAATTTCTACCAAATCTTTCTCGGGGTTTATACCGGCAATAACTAAACCGTTTTTAACAAGAATCTCCCGGTAGTCGTTGTTTACCTCATATCGGTGCCGGTGCCTTTCTGAGATTCTGGGCCGGCCATACGCCTTGTAGCTTATCGTGCCCGGGGTTAATTTGCAATTGTAAGCTCCCAATCTCATTGTTCCGCCATACCGTTTTTCATGCAGCAAAACTTTTTGTTCGGGCATTACATCAATCAAAATATTATCAGATTTTTGCTTGAATTCGGCAGATGTCGCATCTTTTAATCCGCACACGTGCCTGGCAAACTCAATAACAGAAAGCTGAAGCCCCAGGCACAGCCCAAACATGGGAATTTTGTTTTCTCTGCAGTACTGTATGGCTTTTATTTTTCCCTCAATTCCCCTGTTTCCGAATCCTCCTGGCACAATTATGCCGTCAAAAGATTTTAACTCGCGTAATTTGGCAGGACTTTTTTCATAGGCATCGGCATCCAGCCATTCGATAACAGGTTTTTTATTGGCCGAAAATGCTGCATGCTTGACCGATTCAATTACTGAAATATAAGAATCCGTCAGCACAAAATCGCCACTGCCGAAATATTTTCCCACTATTGCAATTTTAACCTCGCCTTTCGGGTTTTTTATAGTTTTTATCAGCTTGTTCCAGTCTTGCATGTCCTTTTTTCTCGGCCGCAATGAAAGCTTTTTTAAGATGCGCCCTGAAATATTATCTTTTTCAAAATTAATCGGCACTTCATAGATGCTGTCAACGTTTGGAGCCGAAATAACGTCGCCCTCTTCCAAACCGCACATGAAATGAATTTTTTCTTTCCTTTTTTGGTCAAGCGGAACGCTTGCGCGGCCCAAAATAATGTCTGGCTGTATTCCGACAGAATTCAAGCTTCGCACTGCATGCTGAGTTGGTTTTGTTTTTAATTCTGTTCCGCCGGCTCCCAGAGTTGGAATGAAGCTGACCAAAACCGTAACAACATCTTTTGGGTTTTTCAGCTTTAACATTTTGATTGCTTCAAGAAAAAGCAGGTTTTCGTATTCTCCGACCGTTCCGCCGATTTCCGTTACAACAATCTCTGCTTTTTCTTTTTTTGCGGCAGCATTGATTCTGTCAATTACTTCCAGCGGAATTCTTGGCACAACTTCAACTTGCTTGCCCTGATAACCCATGCAGCGCTCTTTGTTGATGACCGACAGATATACGCTGCCGGTTGTCATGTAATTTGCAGATGACAAGCTTTTGTCTAAAAATCTTTCATAGTTTCCCATGTCTTGGTCGCATTCCATGCCGTCGTCCAAAACAAAAACCTCGCCGTGTTCGGTGGGGTTCATGGTTCCCGCATCAACATTTACATACGGGTCGATTTTAATTGCCGTGACACTAAAGCCTCTCGACTGCAAAATTTTGGCGATGGAAGCTGTGGCGACGCCCTTGCCGACGCCCGACATTACTCCTCCGGTAACGAAAATATAACGTGGCATGTTAAATTTGTTTTTCTTCTACAATTAATAAGCTTATCTCAACTTCCAGGTTGTGGGCCAGGTTAATTTTTACCGGAAATTCTCCAAGCTGTTTCAGCGCCTCTGAAAGCCGAATTTGAGATTTTTTAACTTCAAATCCCATTTCCTTTAATTTTTCTGAAATTTTTTGCGCGTTGACAGATTCAAACAGCTGCCCCTCTTCTCCAACTTTAACGCTGACGCTCACTTCCAAGCCGTCTAATCTTGAGGCCAGCTCTTGCGCCAATTTTAAATCTTCCTCGGCTTCTTTTTCAATTACTTCTTTCTGTTCGGCCAGCCATTTGAGATTTTGCTTTGTGGCGGCTTTCGCCAAGCCGCGAGGAAGCAAAAGATTTCTAGCATGCCCGGGTTTTACTTCTTTAACCTCGTACTTTTTTCCAAGGCCCTCAACATCTTGTAGAAGAATTACTTTCATGTTTTTGATTTTATCTTATTACAATTCTTGATTCTACTTTAAGTTTTTAATTATTTCAAGGGCTTTATCAAGTTGCGGATCTTTTTTTTGTTCAATGTCATTGTCGGTAAAGTCAACTTTCACATTTGGGTCTAACCCCACCTCGGAAATTGAGTTTCCTTTTGGAGTAAGCCAATGCGCAATCGTTATTTTTAAAAACGCTCCGCCCATTAAACTCTGCACTTCCTGAACCGAACCCTTTCCAAAGGATTTTTCCCCGACAAGCTGAATGTTTCGGTTGTCTCGTAATGCTCCGGCTAAAATTTCAGAAGCCGAAGCGGAACCTCCGTTTATCAAAACAACCATCGGATAGTTTACAAAGTTTGAATTTCCTTGGGCAAGGAAAGGCTTTCTGTCTTTGCCTTTTCCGAAATCCTCAACTGTCACAGTCTGCCCGTTTTTTAAGAACCAGCCCGCAATGTCTTGGGCCACATCAAGATATCCGCCGGGATTGTCTCTTAAATCCAAAACAATGGATTTGGCCGGGCTTGATAAAATTTCCTGGGCCGCTTTATTAAAGTCAAAATCTAAAACCTGGTCAAATTGGAAAATATGAATGTAAGCCACGTCTCCATTTTTCCCGCCGGCTTCGCCCGTCGAGGCGAGTAACTCCCACTTCACAGAGGGAATTTTTATTGTTCCTCGGGTGATTTTTATATCTTTGGATGAGTTCCAGGCGCTTCGAAAAACTGTTAAAGTAACGCTTGTGCCGCGCGCTCCGCGGATTAAACTCACGGCCTCGTCAATGCTCATGTCAGAAGTGTCTTTGCTGTTTATTTTTAAAATTATATCGCCCGATTTCAAACCCGCCAGCTGTCCGGGAGTCCCTTCCAGGGGAGAAACTATTGTGAGCTGGCCTTTTTTAATTCCAACCTCAACGCCGATTCCTTCAAAAGAGCCCGAAAGGTCCTGCTCAAATCTTTTAGCTTGCTCCGGGTTAAAAAAAGCCGTGTAAGGGTCGCCAAGCGACCTTGTCATTCCGTCTATTGCGCCGAAAATTATTTTTTGGGTGTCGATTTTTGAGGGGTCGATATAATTTGCTTGGAGCTTTTGGTAAGCGTCCCAAAAAAGAGAAAAGTCAAGCGTTCCTGGCTGCGGAACATAATAGCTGAATTGAGTGCCGCCTATCCAAAGCCCGAGGCTGAAAACTAAAATAAATGCAACGGTTAATCCCGTATAAATAAAAAAGTTCTTTTTGCTAAAAGTAAACATATTAAATCTTTATACCAAAAATAAAAATGTAAAGCAACATTGACAGCAGATTTTTTAAAGCGCAGGATTAAGGCAGAGTCTTTGAAAAGGAGGCGTCTATGGACACGTTAGTTCGCTTTATCGGCGTGACATTATTTCCATATCTGTTCTTGCTCGTTTTGGCTGTTTCGGTTTTGTTGCTGGCGCTGTTTGCCATCGCAGAAGCAAGAAAGGCAGCTGCAACCAGGAAGAGAATGAAAAAAAGAATGCAAAGAAGGCCGGAGGTTGTTGCAAGGGCGCTACGAATGAAAAAAGCGCGCGAACAAAAACGGGCTTTAGAGGAAGGCCACAAGCGAACAGCGCGCGTGCGGGCGATTTTCGCCAAATTGAGGCATCCGCGACGATGCCAGTAGGGATCAGATTTATCTGGTCCTGTTTTTTTGTAATTTAATAGGCGGCATTGCTGATTAGCTTTGCCGCCCGAATGAATGGAGAAACGCGAATGTATGTGAGGATGAATGATGCCTGGCAGAGGCAGCGTTGGCGCCGCCCCTGCCGTCGCGGTGTCGTTTTTTTTGGAATGTAATCCGCTCTGCGTAGCTACGGCCAGTGCATCTTTGCATCTCCTCTTTCGGTATTTTCTGCTTTCGCAGAAATCTCTTGGCTGGGCGCCGCCGATGGCGGTCAGGCCGTGATGGTGCTCGAAATGCAATAATAATTGGCGACCAACGCCATCGACCGTCGACTCTTGTCGGCAATCATACTCGGTTCTCCTTCTTGAGAAATGAAACGGGACTTGGAAACGGAGCAAGTCTTAAATTTTAAGGCCTATTCCGCTTCCAAGTCATAAAAAGTGCTGTATTATTAATCTTAGCATATTATAGTCTGGCTGTCAAGCCCTATATATAAAAATCGGGCAGTCGATCGTTAAGCGTGTTAGGCAAACGAGTCTGGCTGCCCGGCGGTTTTCCCTTGCGGGTTATGTACAAGAACAAACGAACTGTTAAGGATCTTGAGGATCGTGAATAATGTGCTTACCGACACATCGGTATGTTTATCCGGGGCTTGCTAGGCCGCGTGTACGGATATGTTAGAACACATCACTCATTCACTGCATCCGCAGTGCCTCAACAGCATTTGCCTGGCAAGCCAGAAGAAGAGAAAAAATGCTTCCAGGCTAGCGAACACTGTCCGGCGGATCTTGCAAGGTGCACCTCCTTGTATGTGCGTCCAAAAGTTTGCACAAAGAAATACGATAGCCTTTATCAGGGGCCGTCGCGGATGCGCATGGCATCCCCTCCTTTTGCTAGAGCCACGGAACTTTAGGAATCGCAAAGGCTGTTAACACAGCCACTATGATTCCTAAAGTTCACCAATTCATCTTTGTTCTTTTTGGTTGTTTAAGAGCTAATTAATCAATTATAGCCAAGCAAAAAGGTTTGTCAAGTTTTTCGTCGCACAATGCAAAAAAAGCCGCATTGCTGCAGCCTTGCGTGACCGGTCAGTCGAGCTCTTTTTTGGCGCCAATCAGCGTCCGTAGTCGCTTCGCGAGCAACGCGGCGTCGGCCGGTTTATTAAACGTTTCGTTTATATACGAACGGTTAAGGTTGCTTGTCCAGTTGTCGCCTGCTGGCAACAACGCAAAAAGAATCACATCGGAGAATTCTCGATTGCACCGGAGGGTTTGGCAGATCTGCAAGGCTTCGGTGCGCCCGATTGAGAAATCAACAACGACCGCGTCGGCGTGGAATCTCTCAGCTTGGATGCCGGCGTCAAAACCGCTGTCAGCCACCGCGAGCTTGAATGAAGTTTCCAACGGCAGTTCGCGCTTCAGATTCTCAATCAAAACCGGATCCTGGGCAATGATCAAGACTTTAGCCGTTGTCTCGTCTTCCAGGTCGCCCAACGGCAGTCCATATTCTTTCATAAATCGGATCAAGTATACTCGAGGAATGCGCCGAAATCGTGAGCCGGGGACACGATACCCCTTCAGCCGGCCCGAATCAACCCATTTTGAAACAATTCGCGGGCCTACCTTACAAATCTTGGCCACTTGGCCAGTTGTAAAAACATTCATGGCACTCTCCTTCTTCCTTGTTTTGGGTTTTTGGTTCCTACAACGCAACAACTTACAACCCGGTTGCAAGCTATTGCGTTGCAGGAACAATTTTAAAAAGAGCATTTGTGGACCTACCGGGAATTGAACCCGGCCCTCCTCCATGCCATGGAGGCGTAATGCCGATTTACTATAGGCCCGAATAAGTATATAATACTATTTTTATAAAATTTTTCAAGAAAAAAGCCATGGAGCGGGGTCTGCGTTCCACGGCTTGCGGCGAATTGAGATTCGCATGGCTCAAATTGTCACATGCTTGAGGAGAGAAATTGCAGCCACGCCTTCAGGATGCTCCGCGGCGGATAGAATGCGAAGAGCGTCATCAGCGCAATGAATGCCACAATTCCCGCTTCGAGAATCGGGCATACTTTGCAGACGACCTTCCGCACTTTCGCGACGGTCATTTTGTTCTCCTTCCGTAAACGGATTAGGGAAACTTTGCGCGAACACCCCGCGCAGTGGGAGCAAAAGACCAATTTCTTGTGCTATATTTATTATAGCACAATCAAGACCCAATGTCAAATATTTAATACAACAAAAAAGGCGGATTAATGAATTATGTCTGTGCCCCCAGGGGGAATCGAACCCTCATCAAAGGCTTAAAAGGCCTCTGCTCTGCCGTTGAGCTATGGGGGCAGAATTTACAATCCTTCTTCTTTTAATTTTTTGAGCAATTCTTTTTGCTCTCTTGTCAGTTTTTTTGGCGTTTTAACTTTCAATTCAACATACATATTTCCTTTTCCATAACCGCCAAAGTGCGGAATTCCTTTTCCTGAAATTCTTAAAACTTTTCCAGATTCTGTTCCTGCTGGAACGTCAAGCAATAAGTTCGTTTTTTCAAGCGTTTCAATTTCAACCTCGTCTCCCAATGCGGCCTGCGAAAATGTTATTTCCATCTGCGCAAAAATGTCGTCTCCCCTTCTTTCAAAAACAGGGTGCTGTTTTATGAAAATTCTCGCATATAAATTTCCGGCTTTCCCGCCCCTTTTTCCAGCCTCTCCTTTTTCTTCAATTTTAATTACCTGGTTTGTGTCAACGCCGGCCGGAATGTTTATTTCTATTGCCTCTTCTTTTTTAATTCTGCCCTGCCCCTTGCAAACATTGCATGGTTTTTCAGGAATTGTGCCTTCCCCCGCGCATTCTGGGCAAACCCCAATTGAGGTGTAAGAACCAAAAATTGTTTTTTTAATTTGCTGAACTTGGCCTGTTCCCCTGCAAGAAAAACATTCTTTTATTTTTGTGCCAGGTTCCGCCCCATTTCCATGGCATCTGTGGCAGACAGCATATTTCTCTAAAGTTATTTTCCTTGTTGTCTGCCTTAAAACTTCTTCCAAATTTATTTCAATATCAACCTGAATGTCTTTGCCCTTTTTAACATCTTTCTTTTTTTGAGGCCTTGCTCCTCCAAAACTGAAAAATTCTTCAAAAATGTCTCCGACATCACCAAAATCAAACTCAACATTCTGCCCCTGCCCTCTATTGCCCCAAGCCCAATTAAATCCTTGATCTCCCCCCGGCTGTCCGCCCTCAAACACTCTGCCAAACTGGTCGTATTGCGCCCGTTTTTGGTTATCAGAAAGCACTTGATAAGCTTCATTTATCTCTTTAAACTTTTTTTCATCCCCTCCTTTGTCGGGGTGGTGCTTATGAGCCAGTTTATGAAAGGCTTTTTTTATTTCATCTTGAGAAGCACTTTTGGTGACCCCAAGAATTTCATAGTAGTCCATTTATTGTTTTTCCTTATATTTTCCCTCTTCAGCATTGTTACCATCTTCTTTTGGTTTCTCTTCTGGTTTCGGTTGGTTTTTGTAAAGCTCTGCGCCCACTTTTTGTATGGCTTCAGACAATTCCTGCGTTTTGGATTTAATTTCCTCTATATTATCACTTTTTAGAGCATTCTTCAAGGCTTCAATTTTATCCTTTGCCTCGCCGAAGAGTTTCTCGAAGGTGGGTTCTTTTGATTTTGCCTCATTCTCCCTTAAAGTTTTTTCAGAAGTGTAAATCAAAGCATCAGCCATATTTTTGGTTTCAATCATTGCTTGCTTCTTTTTGTCTTCTTCTGCATGAAGCTCTGCCTCTTTTCTCATTTTTTCAACCTCTTCTTTTGAAATTCCAGCCGACCCTTCAATTTTAATTGACTGGGATTTTCCGGTTGCCTTGTCTTTAGCTGACACATTCAAAATTCCATTGGCATCAATGTCAAAACTTACCTCAATTTGAGGAAGTCCTCTTGGCGCTGGCGGTATTCC
>CAYICD010000008.1:0-27447 GCA_964361855.1 uncultured Candidatus Saccharibacteria bacterium | reverse complement strand
AATAGAGAGGTAGAGAAGAAGTACGTTTGTCTGGTTGAGGGAGTATTAGAAAATTATTCTGGCGCGATTGAAACTCTCTTTGCCTGAGCGAATGGAGATCCAAGAAAACAAAGAGCATATTCTACAATAAATGCTCCAAAATCAGCCAGAGAGGCAATAACAGAATATAAAGTCTTAACCCGATTCAAGGATTATACTTTGTTAGAAGTTGAAATAAAAACAGGCAGACGCCACCAAATACGGTGTCATTTTTCTTATTTAAAACACCCTATCGCGGGAGACAAATTATACGGCTTTAAAAATTCAAAAACCCCAGAAGGACTAACCAGACAATTCCTGCACGCGCAAAAACTTAAAATCCAATTGCCTGATGGTCGGGTCCAAAAATTCGTCTCGGAGTTGCCAGAGGACCTAAAAAAAGTAATAAATAATTTAGAAAAATAATAATATGGTTACACTATTAGAAAAATTTAATTCAGAGCAGTTAAAAAAGATGCCGGATTTAAGGCCCGGTGATACAATTAAAGTACACCAAAAAATCAAAGAGGGCGATAAAGAAAGAATCCAGATATTTGAAGGAGTAATTATTGCCAGAAAACATGGCAAAGGAGTTTCTTCTACAATAACTGTCAGGAAGGTTGTTGATGGAGTTGGAGTTGAAAGAGTTTTCCCGGTAAATTCACCTGCCCTAGATAAAATTGAAGTTGTCAGACATGGAAAAGTAAGAAGGGCAAAACTTTATTACCTCAGAACAGCCAAGGGCAAAAAGGCAAGATTAAAGAAAAAAGATTTTGCAGCGGCTATTGCAGATGAGCCGACTGAGGAGCCTGTTGCAGAAACAGCACCAGCTGAAACACCAAAATAAAACAAGCGCGAGTGGTGAAATGGTATACACGCCAGCTTGAGGTGCTGGTGCCGAAAGGCGTGGAGGTTCGACTCCTCTCTCGCGCACCAGGGCGCTTAGCTCAGTTGGTAGAGCATCTCATTTACACTGAGAGGGTCACAGGTTCGAGTCCTGTAGCGCCCACACAAGTTTAGCCGGGGTAGCTCAGTGGTAGAGCACTGCTCTGAAAAAGCAGTGGTCGAAGGTCCGATTCCTTTCCTCGGCACATGAAAAAAATTCAGATATCGCAGATATCTCAATTTTTTCATTTTGCAGGGGAAGTGGAGAGGACCTTCTCCCCGAATTGCGACGAGCCCGCAGGTCAGCAGACCCGAAGGAGCGGAGCGACGGAGGGCGAGGAGGCAATGCCTTCGGGCAACTTTCCGATTCCTTTCCTCGGCACCAGATGCGGGTGTGGTATAGTGGCTATTATACGTCCTTGCCAAGGACGAGATGGCGGTTCGATTCCGCTCACCCGCTCAAGTAAGATTTAGTCGTGAATTTAGTACACCCCCGAGTGTAGTTATAACCTCTATCGCCTTTTCAGGTGATTTTTTAGTTGACATTTTTTAGGATTTTAGTAATATATTAATATGTGATTTTACGGTGGAACATTAACGAAAAAGGAGCTACGGCACATGAAACCTGCTAAACAGCCAGAAACAGAAGTTGAGTATTGGGAAGCGATTGAAGGTTTGGGTGGCTACATTTGGCACACGAACCACGATTTGTTGCACGGACGATACGAAGCGACGGACGAGATTGAAAAATCACTTAAATCGGCGGCACGGTTATCAGAGCGTCTGGTAGCCGAACTAGGTGAGAAGTTTAGCGTGATACACCCGAAAGACTACCCGAAGATTGAAGTCGGACAAACCCCGCCTCCAGCTCCCGAAGGGAAAACCTATTACTTGGACTGGTATAAGCGAATGAAGCAGGAGGTCTATCGTAAGGAATACGAGGGGCTTATTTGCTCCGCTTGCCCTTTGAGCTACGGGCTTGACCATATGGTCGCTCTCGGCGGTGTTATCCCTTGCGGCGTTTGGAGTGGAATGATTTATCGCCTCTCTGTCCCGTATCAATGTGCTATGACGTGGGACGGCGATTGGAGCAAAGAGAAGCTCCACGCAGAAATCTCTAAAAAGGGCGGCGAGGACGCTTTGGCGAAATTCCTCGCAAAGGAAAGTGAGTTGAAGCAAGCGTTTGAAAAAAGCCGCGATAGCGGCAATACGTCGAACCGACGCGAACCATAGACGGACTAACAATCCGTCTTTTTTTTGGAGTTAATTGATTCTTGCTGCCTCCAGCGATAAACTTGGAATAAAGAAACGCTCGGTAGTAATCTGCCAATAAGTTCTAACGGCATCCACTATCCCGCTCAAAGAAAACAACGCAAAAATGTCCCCTTGACACGTTTTGGTGTTTTATGGTGTAGCTATTGACAATGGCCTTTAAATATGATAACATAGACTTATACTGCTGAAGGGCAGTTTTTTAATATGACAAATATAATAAAGACTACAAAAGAGTTAATTTTAAGAGGGCAAAACCCTTTAATTGGCTCAATAATTGCAGGATTTATAGTGGGGGCAATTTTGCTGGGAGTTTTGATTGCTCAGTCAACAAGCGCCGAACAATTAACCGGCATTTCTCAATTTCCGGTTTCAGTTGTGCTTATAAAAAACGGCCATTTGACTATTTGCAAACTTAACAGAACTTCCTACGAAGTTGTTAAAAAGGTTAAAATGGTGATTACAGCTTATTCAAGCACGCCCGACCAGACCGACGACACTCCATTAATCACAGCTTCGGGTAAAACCGTTGCTGATGGAATTATCGCCAATAACATGTTGCCGTTTGGAACCAAGATTAAAATCCCTCAGCTCTTTGGCGATAAAATCTTTATTGTTGAAGACAGAATGCATAGCAGAAAAGGAAAATATCAGGCAGATATTTGGATGCCTGATAAAACCAAAGCTGTAAACTTTGGGGCTAAAGTAACAGAAATTGAAGTTTTGGAAAGCTAATCCGCCCGCTGGCGGAGCTAACAAAAAACCGTCCTGACTTCGGTCGCGGACGGTTTTTTGTTTCTTGACTATTTTTATACTTTAATTAATACATGCGCCGTTTTGACATCCTTGAGGACATTCATAAGTGGATATCTTTACAAGCCCATCTAAACAATGCGCCTCCATTAAAATATTCTTATTTATTGATTGTTCTTTTGTAAGAATTCCTGCTTGGATATAGTCGTTTATATCTTGCAACACAAAACTAGAGTCTCCGACACAGACATCCTTAACTTTTTGCCTGCTAGTTTCATTTTTTAATGGGTTGTAGTAATAACCCTCAACATTGCCTTGCGTATTATAATTTTTGCCATCGGTATCTGAACACATGGCATTTAGTTCTTCGGCAGATAATTTTGTGGGAGAATATTTTGATATAAAATATTGCGTTACTGGGTTATCTCCAGTAGCCTTATTTATATAACTCATGGACTGTCCTCCGTCTGACTCCATTTTTACCGTTCCCTCTTGGGTAAGAATATAATCTGCGAGAGCATCAGTTAACCATCCTATTTCGTGCTTTTCCGGTCTTATTGTAAAATAATCTCCTAGTTTATCTGAAGATAGCATATTTAACAAAAGGCTCCTCATAATATCTTCGCCCTTAGTAGTTTTATAGATATGGACAAAAACAACTTTATTACTTCCGTTCATTCTATATTGTCCGATTGTATATCTGTTACATATTTCTCCTTTAACTTCTATATTACCCGTCACTTTATTAATAGTGTCATCAACATTCTCACACTCCGCCCTCTTTTGTATTTTTTCGGCGCTCCAACTATAAAGCGTATAATTGCCTATAGTTTCTGGATATAATTTTGCCAGCCTGTTTAAATCTCTTTCCTCTTTTTGTTTTTCAGAGAAAAAAACGTCAAACACCGGAGAATCTTTAGCGTAAACTATAATGCCTCCAGCTGTAGCTAAGATAATTATTATCAATACAACTAATAATATTATTTTTTTCATATTTTTATAATTTGATTATTGTGCCCGAGGCGAGAGTCGAACTCGCGTTTTCAGGCTGTAACTTTTGGATTTGGTTTCCAGCCGATTTTTGAAGGGTAATTTTCTTTTTTATAATGCCGTCTTTTTATCGATTTCCATCGATCAAAAATTTCCTTTTTTCTATCAAGATGTAAAGTTGAATTATCGTCATACATAAATTCCGCTAATTTCTCAGAATCGTCAATATAAAAATGTATATCGTATCTTGCTATCCTCTTTCCAGTTTTGTCTATATTTTCGTGTATAGACTTTTCTGAAATATTTAACGTTTTGCATAATTTTTTATTGAAATCTTCTAAAAAAGGTAAGCTGGCGCAAACAAAACTTGATTTTATCTGAGGGGTGTTGTTAACGTTATAAATATAAGCACTTCCGTCTCCATCAAAAAAGCCCCTTGTAAAATCAGAAAAATATTTTTTAGGAACTTCTATGGGTTTTAGATTATAAGTTTTTCTCGGCTCAATTCCCAATTTGATCAAATCTTTACATATTTCGCGATTGCAAATCTGCATTTGGCTATAAAGCATTCCCAAAGAATTATATTTAATTCCGATATTATGTTCGGATTTTAAGGCTTTCTTAATTTTTTCTAATATACCCTTGTCTTTAGAGGTTATGTTAAAAACGTAACTGTCTATTCCGTTTTTTCGTTTTATTACACACCCATCTGCAACAACAAAACCTAAAACATAAGACATTTCACATGACCAAGTTTTAAAAAAATCCTGGTTTATCTTAATTTTAGACTTATTATTCATGTGCCGCGGGTGGGACTCGAACCCACACGGGATTTCTCCCAACGGATTTTAAGTCCGTATTGGCTACCATTACAACACCGCGGCAAAAAATCGTCAATGAGGCGTGAATGGGATTTGCACCCATGTACGCGGTTTTGCAGACCGCTCTCTAGCTTCTCGAGCATCACGCCATTTTTTTCTTAATTTTACTCTATTTTTCCTCGTTTTTCAACTTTCCCAGCAACTCTTCCACTCTGCCGGCCTTGGCTGTAATTTCATCTTTTACAAAAATAATTTTCGGAATGGGGCGCTGGCGAAGCGTCCTGTTTATTTTAAATTGCACATCGTAAACCGATTTTTGCAAAGCATTTAAGATTCCGGCTGATTTTTCTTCCGGATACACAGAAACATAAACTTTAGCTTCAATTAAATTTGAAGAACATTCAACACGGGTTATGGTAACAAGAATTTCCGGAGAAAAAGTAAAATCATGCAGCAAAATCTTGCTGATTTCGTGTTCTAAAAGCGAGTTTACTTTGTCTACTCTATTTGGCATTATAGTTCGCCTTTTTGCCGAGTTTCCTCAAAGGCAACCAAAATGTCGCCTTTTTCCACTTTTACGTTTCCTTCAAACAATATTCCGCATTCATCGCCTTTTGTTAATCTCTCAACATCTTTTTTGTCGCGTTGAAGGTTGATTATTTTTCCAGACCCCACTTTTCTCTCATCTCTCAAAACTTCAAGCTTAAACCCCTTTTTCATTTCGCCTTCGGTAATTTTTCCGCCCACAATTTGGCGGTTTTTTTCGCCCCAAAATATAATAATGGCCTTAATTTTTCCTATATCTTTTCTGGTTATTTCAGCGTCTAAAGATTTTTCCATTCCTAATCTTACATTTTGAATTAACTCGTAAATTATATCAAAAGTCTTAATGCGAATTTTACGCTCGGTGTCGGCTTTCATAAATTTTGAAACTCCCGGGCTTATCTTTACCCGAAAGCCGATAATTTCAGCTTTTGACATTTCCGCCAGTTTTACATCGGTTTCATTTATGTCGCCAACCTCGTTTTTTAAAATCCGCAAAATAACTTTGTCTTGAGGCAGGTTTTTTAAAACGTTTTCAATGGCTTCCAATGAGCCGAAAACATCGCCTTTTAAAATAATATTCAATAATTTTTTGTTGGGGTCGGCTTGAATAACAGTGCTGCCAATTTCTCTTTTTGCTTCTTCTTTTTTTAAATTTTTTAAAGCATCTTCGGCAGATTTATAGCTCTTGAATTTTTCTCCAACCGCAGGAACTGTTTCAAAACCCAAAACTATCGCGGGTTGTGAAGGATAAGCCTCTTCTATTTCTTTGCCTGAAAAATTTTGAAGAGCCTTTACCTTGGCTAAAGCCAAATCTGTTGCAATAATGCCCTTTTTCTTTAATATGCCCTTTTTTACAATAACCGTGGCAATCGGGCCTTTGCCTTGATCCATATATGACTCAATAATTAATCCTTCGGCCGGCACATTTGTTTCCGATTTCAGAGCTTCCAAGTCAGCCACAAGCAAAATTACCTCCAACAATTCATTAATGCCTGTTTTTTCTTTTGCTGAAACTTCAACCGAGGGAATTTGGCCGCCCATTGATTCTACAACAACATCTATTTTTGCCAGTTCGCCCTTAATTTTTTGAGGGTTGGCGTTTGGCAAATCTATTTTATTTAAAACAACAATCATTGGGATTTCCGCCCGTTTAATTGCCACAATCGCCTCTTTTGTCTGTGGCTGAACTGTTTGGGCGGCATCCACAACCAGCAAGGCAATGTCTGCCACTTCAGCTCCTCTGGCGCGCATTGCAGAAAATGCCTCGTGCCCGGGAGTGTCAATAAAAGTTATTTTTTTAGCCTGCGCTGAGCCTGCCGAAGCGTGTTCAACCTCATAAGCTCCAATGTGCTGGGTAATTCCGCCCGATTCTTTTGAGGTAATTTTGAAATCTTTAATAGCTTCAAGCAAAGAAGACTTTCCATGGTCGACATGGCCCAAAACGACCACCACCGGCGGTCGCTCAATTTTATTGAGCGAACCTCGCCCATTTTGGGCGGGCCTTTTTGTTGTTTCAATTTTTACTGTTTGTTTTTTTGCCATAACGTTTATATTATTTGCCAGAAATTGCCCTTTCAATAGCTTCTTTTTCTTCATCAGACAAAGCGTGGTCTGACTTTCCGTTTTTTATTGGTTTTGTATATACGCGGTTTCCCTCTTTGATAAACAAGCTGGAAATTACAAATCCGTTGTTTTGGTTGTCTAAAAGCGCAATTACAAAGCTTTGGTTTCCCCCCATTTCTGAAAAGGGGTTAAATCTTACAACTCCAAGCTTTTGAAAAGTTTTTTCTGTGGTATTTTCCAGGTTTTTTATCCTTTCAAACGCGTCTTTTAAATCTTTGTCCTGGTTTTTGTTTTTTTCAATTTCGCTGTATATAACATCTTTTAGGTCTTTTATTTTTCCCTTTTGGAGCAGAACGTCAATCTTTCTATTGGACGCAAAGCTGTACCAAAACAAAATAACATTGATTATAACCAAAATCAAGACTACTCCCCCCTCAACGGCTAAAAAAATAAGTGACTCTTGGGTCATATTTAGTATATTAAACCAAATTTGACAAAACTTCAACCCCGTTAGAAAATCGTATTTTTTGATAGTGCCCAGTAATTTTGGTATAAATAATCTGCGATGACAGTTTTCTAACGGGGTCAACTTCTCTTTTCTAGGAGGTCCCAAATGGCGGGGTCTTCGTCGCCCAGCACCCAGGCGGAAAAACCCATGAAATTATTGTTTTTTACGATATTAAGTTTTAATTCAAAAGATTTTTTGTCCTCAAACCAAATTAAATATCTTTCAGAGCCGTAAGCATAAGAAAGCCAAGAAACGCCCAGCGCTTCAAAAAATCCCGAGACGCAAGCCGTGCTGGCTTTTATATTTTGCACTCTTTGCCAGCTTCCTCCAGAGCGTATTCTTTTATACGGGCTTATGGTCCAGCCCCAGTAATAAAGAGGAATTCCCATTGATAATTTTTCTGCCGGAATTTTATCTTTTACGTAATTTAATACGGCATTAACAAATAAAATTGATGAAGAGGGCCCCATTGAATTGTTGTCATCGTAGGTCATTAAGCTTACGAAATCAGTTGCATCCGCTATTTTTTTATAATCAAACACTCCGCTCCAGTTTTTGAATGCATCAGTATTTTCATAGTCCACAATTCTTGAAACCGCAGCCACACTAAACAGCAAACTGTTTTCTTTTAATTTCTTTCCGGTTTTTTCAATAAAAGTCGAATACAAATCTTTATCTTTGTAGCTTATATTTTCAAAGTCGAATTGCCATCCTATAAAATTTTTGGCCTTTGCCTCTTTTATCATAAAGGCAATAACATTGTTTTGGGCTGTTTCAGAAATTAAAAGATTATGGATTATGTCTTGTCTGAATGCCGAGTTTGCAATTAATGGCATTACTTTTAAATTATAATCTTTAACAACTTTTTGCAGTTTTGCGCTCAAACCTCCCACCGTTATTAGATGCGGGCCGATTCCGTAAACCTGCGGGGCTAAAATATCAATTTTTGAATAATTTTTTTTGATTGATTCAATGCCTGTTTTTTCTTTTGCTGGAGATAAATAAAATAATCTCTCAAAACTTTGGGTTTCCGCAGAGCATAAAACCGGCGCTAAAAACAATGCGATTACAAAAATTAATGACGAAAAAAACTTTAACCTTTTCATGCCATTATTATAATTTATATGCGCAACAAAAAACAGAGGCTTATCCCCTGTTTTTCTGGGTGCGGGACATTCGGGTTAAGTGCCGACTATTTAAAGGGATTTCGAGGGTTTTAAAAAGCTCGTCGGCTAAAGTACGTGGGTCGGCTTTTTACTTAACCGTTTGGATATAACTTTTGATAAGTATCTTTTGCTTCTTTTAGAAGTCTAATTAGGTGCCGTTTTAGGTAAATACGACTCTCACCATAGAAAAAGGCCATATCATCGTCATAATCTGACCTAATTATTTTTTCTCCAATTGAGATTAAGTTGCTCTTACCCATAGCTATATTAAAAACAAACTTAATTTGATTTTCTTTGTCCAACATATTTTCTGGAGAATTGAGGTGGCAAATTGCATTTCTGATGTTTTTTACTAAATCTGTAATATCGCCAGAAGCAACATCATCGGTAAAACTTAGGCGTTCATCAAGTATGCGTAATTTTTGTAATAAATCGTCTAGTTTCAAAATTACAGAAACAAATACTGACTCTTGAAATGGCCTGAGAATTGCATCACTAAAAACGCCGGTTGATAGTAAGTTTTCAACATCGTTGATATTAGATTCTATTTGAGTTTTTATAAAAAAGTTGTTTTTATCCATACCTTTTTTAAATAAGCTTTAATAAAGCCTTGTCTTCTTTATGACAATATGCATACCATTTTTTCGATTCTTTGTTCCATTTTTCATTTCCGCCGTATATCTCGTTTTCCCAATCACGCAATCCATTAATCTCTCTATAAATCCTAAATGAGAACTCTTTCGGATAAAAACTATAAGATGGGTGGCATTTTTCAATTACGGCCTCTGCCGAGATTGGTACAAAATTTATACCCGTTCCTTTGAAGATACTCGATGCCATAAGCACAGCGCGGGGAAGATGATAGAAATTTGTTAATATCGCAACATCCTTATTTTTAAAGTTTTGCAAAATATTTAATTTCTTAATAGCATGCAAGTTTCCAGTTGTATCAGCTTCTGACACAATGCGTATTACTCTTTCTACTCCTATACCGTTCTCATTACATAAAAAATGTTTCATGTCATCAACTTTTTTAAAGTCTGAGCTTTCGTATTTTTCTTTCGCCCCACCCCCTACAACAATGAATTTTTCTATTTTCTCTTGGATATCTACAGCCGCTTGCATTCTAATCTGTCCTCCAACATAAATCGGCTCCCCTGTTTGTTTATCTTTGTCTAATTCATAAAACACCTTGCTTTCATTGAAGGGACTGGCACATAAAACCATAACGAGTTCGTATTTCTTCTTATTAAATTTTTCGTCCATTCTTGTTTAAGTATTTTTAAACAATCGGGTCGTAACTCGCTCTCGGCTGAGTCGCTCTCTCGATAGAAAATGTTGTCTGCGGAGGAGGTGGGACTCGAACCCACGAACCTCGTGAGAGGTTCCGGTTTTCAAGACCGGTGCAATAGCCACTATGCGACTCCTCCGGTTATTTTTTAACATAAAAAATCACAAAAAGCAAACCTATTATTTATTGGGACTTGAAAAAATACTACAAACAAGGCATTATTAACAAGTAGGGAGAGGTGCCTGAGTGGTTTAAAGGAGCAGGTTGCTAACCTGCGGCCCTTATGGGGCCTCGTGGGTTCAAATCCCACCCTCTCCGCCAATAATCGCCCTTGAGGCGATTTTTGTTTTCCACTTGACATTGATGTTAGAAAAATATAACATTAAAATAGATGGTGGTAAATATTATTAATAATTAAAAATATGATGCAAAAAACGTTCAAAACAATAAGAGTAATTACTGCTTTTTTGCTTGCTGTTGTAATGGCGCAGGCGGTGATTTTAAATAATTATATTCTGGCCGCAGTTGCGGTGGCTGCTGCAATTGGAGTTATTTTAATATCCAGAAAAAAAGTTGACGAAGTTTTATCGGACGAAAGAGACGTTCAAATAACCGGAAAGTCCGCTCGGCTGGCTTTGAGCATATTTTGTGTTGTGGGAGCTGTGGTAACTTTTATTTTAATGGCACAAAGAAATTCAAATTATGTTTTTGAAGTTGCCGGGTCAACCCTTGCCTACTCGGTTTGTGCTTTGCTTTTGCTTTATAGCGCCATCTTTTACTATTATGAAAAACAAAATTAAGGAGTTGAGGGAAAAATTAAATATGACGCAACTGGAATTGGCCAGAAGAGCCGGGGTGAGACGTGAAACAATTTTGTATTTAGAGCAAGGGAAATACAGCCCCTCTTTAAATTTGGCGCATCAAGTGGCAAAAATTTTAAACACAACAATTGATAAATTGTTTATTTTTGATTAAAATAAGTAAATAGCATTAACTTAATAATAACTATGAAAAAAGTTATTTTATCGGGATTATTGGCAGGATTGGTTTTATTTCTTGCCTCGTTTGTTGTTTCGGGGGTATTTAAAATTATTTTTCCAGCAATAAGCTCAGAATATCAAAATTTAAATTTATTCAGGGCATATTCTGACCCTGTAATGCTTTTGTTTTTTCTGCATCCTTTTTTGGTGGCATTTTTGCTGGCCTGGTTCTGGCAGAAAACAAAAAACATTTTTGGAGAAAATATTATGGGCGGGGTAAAATTCGGACTGGCATACTGGGCTGTTGCCACAATTCCGGGAATGTTTGCAACTTACACTTCAATGCCCTATTCCTTGGAAATTGTTTTGAGCTGGCTTGTCGGCGGGTTGGTTGAAGCAATTTTAGCGGGAATAATTTTTTCAAAATTATTAAAAACATAAAATATGAAAATGGAATATAAATTTGATTTCGTAAAGCAAATTCTCATCGCGGCAGTAGTTTTTGCAGTTGTAATTATTACCAGTTTTTTGCTTGGTTCTGGAATAAATTGGCCGTTGGCCGTTGCAGAGGCGATTATTTTCTTTTTTACCGCAGGATTTTTTACAAAGGCCTGCAATTTTTCTAGAAAATAAAAATATAAACCATGACATCAGATAAAAAATTTGCCTGCGCGATAAATTGCATGGACGGCAGGGCGCAGGACGCTGTAAAAAATTATATTAAAGAAAATTACGGCGTTGACTATGTAGATATGATAACGGAACCCGGGCCTAATAAAATTCTCGCTGATAATTTTGACAGCGCAATAATTGAGAATATAAAAAAAAGAGTTGAGATTTCTGTTCAGCACCACGGCTCAAAAGTTGTGGCGATTGCGGGCCACGCAGAATGCGCAGGAAATCCGGTGGAAAAAGAAGAGCAGATAAAACATTTGAAAAAAGCCGAGGAGACTGTAAGAAATTTCAGTTTTCCGCTAGAAACCGTCCTTTTATGGGTTGGTGAGGACTTCAAAACCGTAGAAAAAATATCATAAAAAAAGCCCCGCTCTCACTAAAGGCGGGTTTAGCCTGTTTTGACGGGCAGAAAGATTTCTGCCAGTTTTTCCAGGCTTTTGTCTTGGCGCAGTCTTTTGAGGGCTCGCCCTACTTTGACCCAGGCCCGCTTTCTAGAGCACCCGAGCACCTTGCCGGTCTCTTTAGGGGTTAAATCCTTGCCATTGCCGAGGCCAAACCGGAGAATAATTACCTCCCGGTCTATCTTGTTCAGCCTTAAGATCGCTTTTCTTACGCGTTGGCCGAGAAAACGCCTGTCTGCTTCTTCGTCTGGCTTGGGAGATTTTTTGTCTTCAATGATGCGGGAAAGAGGCTCTTTTTGATTACGTTTTTCACTCCCGACAAGAATATCCAAGGAAACAGTCGGTAATCTTGTTATCATCGACCGGAGCTCTGATTGAATTCCGGCCCTGATGCACCACACCGCCCAAGTGGAAAATTTGCCTCGCCGCCAGCTGAATTTCTGAGCGGCAAGAACAAGCCCGCAATTTCCGCCCTGGACAATGTCAAAAAATTCCGTTTCGGGAAATTTCCGCCGATAGTACTTAGCCAAAGGAAAAACAAGCCTAATGTTTGCAGCAGACAGCTGTTTTGTGGCTGAGATTCCGCAGGTAATGGCATTTCTCAAAAACTGGCCGTCTTTCGCCACGCCTAGGATTTTCGCTGATCCTAGAATTTTTTTTGTCAGGGCAGAAAGCTGCCTTTTCGCTCTTCGGCCTCTGCTGATTTGCTTTCCCAGCGCGATTTCCTCTTTTCGCGTAAGGAGTTCGGTGGCGTATACATCTTTAATATATGCGTCCAGTTCAGATTCTCTCATAAAGGTCGCCTTATTTTCTCAAGGTGCAAGTTTGTGGTTTAGATAACACCAATTTAAAAGTATCACAGTTTAACCCTCTCTGGCAACAACTAATCCCCAGACTTGTTTGGCACCGGCTTTGCGCAAAACTTTGGCGCATTCTTCCATTGTCGAGCCCGTTGTGTAAACATCGTCAACCAAGAATACTTTTTTACCAGAAAGCATTGCGGGGTCGGACCCCACAATATCTTTATTGTTTGTGGCGAAAGCGTCTAAAAGATTTTTTTCGCGTTCTTCTTTTGATAACTCCATCTGCGGTTTTGTTTCCTTTATTTTTATTAAAATATCTGAAATTACTGGAATTTTTAAAATTTTTGAAAGCTCCTTGGCCAGTTCTTCTGACTGGTTGTATCCGCGAGTTTTTAATTTATTTTTATCCAAAGGCACAGGAATCAGAACCGAATTTTGCCAGATTTCCTCTGTGTTTTTACCGGATTTTATTAAATGCTCCGCTATAATTTCAGCTGAAGGTTTTGCCAAGCTTTTAATGTATGAGTATTTAAATTGATGAATCAATTTTCTTGTTATGGGTTTTTCTTTGTAGGAAAGCCCGAAATAAAGTCCGGCTAATTTTCTGTCAGAGCATTTATTGCATTTGCCCATAATTTTTCCTGGCGGAAGAGTTTGGGGCCTATTTTCGCAAAGACAATAATTGTACTCAGAAATATCCAAAGTTTCTTTGCAATCTTGGCATAAAAACGTGCCTTCTTTTTGGCAGCCCAGGCAAAATTTCGGGAAAAATAAATTAAACAGAAATTTTTTAGTTTTTAATAAGTTATTCACAGGTGTTGTTGCTGTTTTTTTAGTTTATAATAAATAAAGGCCAATTGAAAGTCGCAGATTTTTTGTATGGATTTTAATTTTCAAAAACTGAATATTTTTTCAAATCCTTTAAAGATGTTTTTCCCCAAGAAAATGCTGGGAATTGATATTGGAACTTCTTCGGTTAAAATCGTTGAGGTTTCGCGCTGGGGGCAGGGAAAAACACTGGAAAACTACGGGGAGATAAGTTCGCCCGCTCTTTACAAAGAATCATTTAGAAACCAGCAGGAGGGCAATTATTTGCTTTCAGACTATTTTGTATCAAGAGCGATAATGGCAATTTCAGATGAGGCCAGAATAAAGACAAAGGCGGCGATTTTTTCAATACCGGATTTTTCCACTTTTTGCACTTCCTTCGAGCTTCCTCCAATGACTCAAAAGGAAATACCGCAGGCGGTGCAGTACACCGCCCCTCAGTTTATTCCCCTGCCCATCTCTGAAACTACTTTAGATTGGAGGGTGATGGGCGGTTCTCCGGGAGACAAGCGTTCTTCCCTCAAAATATTTTTGATAGCTATTCCCAACCAGGTTGTACAGGAATATCAGCATGTGGCTCAACTGGCTGGCCTGGAACTTTATGCTTTAGAAGCCGAGGCTCAAGCCATATCCAGAGCCCTGATAAAAGACAACAAAAAAATAATTTGCCTGCTGGATATTGGAGCCCAAAGCACGACAATTAACATAATTGACAGGGGAATTTTGAAAAAAAGCTACAGCTTTAATTTTGCTTCTGGGCAATTAACTTATGCGGTGTCTTCGGCTTTGGGAGTTGGATATTCAGAAGCTGAAGAGATAAAAAACAAAGAAGGGCTGACTTCGAAAAATGCGGACGTTTCCAGAAATCTCTATCTTTTAATAGACCCGATTTTAACAGAGGTAAGAAAAATTACAGTTGATTTTTATCAGAAAGAGGGCAAAAACATTGAGGAAATTTATTTGACCGGAGGCACTTCCCATCTTCCGGGATTAAAAGAGTATTTTGCCCAAGTTTTAAAAAAAAGAGTAGAGATACCAAATTGTTTTGTAGACCTTTTATATCCGCCGATTTTAGAGCCAACGCTAGAGAGCATGGCGCCGAGTTTTGCGGTGGCAGTTGGAGCCGCGCTGGGGGGATTGGAAACTTAGTGTTATAATATATTAAGAAATGAGTTTTCTATGAATTTTGGAATAATTTATAAATTAAGAGACAAAAGGAATTGGTGGGTTGATGTTGTGTTTTATTTTGTTATCTCCCTGCTCGTAGCTTTAGTAATTTGCGCTTTTATCTTCAGCATTAAAACTTCTTTTCAGGAAAAGGCCATAAAAGATTTTAATAAAAAATTAGCTGAGGTGGGCAACGAGCAGCAAAAAGAGGCAGAAAAGCAGGTTTTTACTTATCAGAAAAAAATAAATGATTTTGCGCAGCTCCTTGGCAATCATAAAAGCGCTTTGAATATTTTTTCATTTTTTGAGCAATATACTCTGCCGAACGTATGGTTTTCAAAATTCGGCATGGATGAAAAACAATCGGAAGTTATGCTTTCAGGAGAGTCCGAAGACATGAAAAGCTTGTCTAAACAAATTTCAGCGTTCGAGGCGCAAGACAGCGTTAAAAAAATAGACCTTTTGAATTCTTCAGTTTCATCGAGCGGAAGAGTTAATTTTAACCTTAACCTTTCCTTGGACCCAAAGCTCTTTGCTTTTGTGCCCAAGCCCCTAACTCCTGCTGAAACTCCGGCGGTTACGGAAGGCCCTGCCACCGTTACCCCGTCTGAAAACGGCGAGATTCCCGCAGAGAATGGCGGGCAAAATCAGGGCGCGACAAAATCCAATAAAAAATATATAACCTCTTTTGATTTTTCTTTAGACGGCCAAGAAATAGCAGGCTCAATAGACCAGACAAAATATACTGTTTTGGTTGAGGTCCCCAGTGGCACAGACGTTGGAAATTTATCGCCCGCAATAACCCTTTCGCCAAATGCCGAAGTAGAGCCGGCTTCGCTGGTTTCCCAAGACTTCACCAAACCAGTTGTCTATACTGTTACAGCAGAGGACTTATCGGCTCAAGGATATACGGTAACCGTAATCGTAGCTGAGCCCCCCGTTGTAAAGTCGAGCTCGTCAAAAGCAGGCATTATCGCAGCTGTTATATTTATATTGATAATCGCCGGAGGCGCGGCTGGAGTTTGGTTTTTTTGGAAAAAGAAAAAGAAAGAAACTGAATATTAAATAAAAAGCATTATCCACCATGGAAGTTGACAGGCCCATAGCAATAGCTTTTTCCCTCTTTTTGACACTGATTATTGTTATATTTTTTGTTGCGCCAAGGTATAACGATTTTAAAGATTCGCAGTTGAGGCTGGGCAAAATTGAGGCCGAGTATAACAGTAAAAACGATTACTACACAAAAGTGGATAAGGCTTTCAGGGATTTACAGGCGAAATCGGACGCTTTAACAAAGGTTGATAACGCCTTGCCCGAAAAGCCTTCAATTGCAGACCTGATTTATTTCTTCCAAAAAAAAGGCGAAGAAAATGGCCTGGTTGTCAAAGACTTATTTCTTTCGAAGTTTTCTGCTCAAACTCAAGACAGCAAGATAAAAGAAATTGTTTTTTCACTTGACCTGTTGGGCAGTTACGCATCTCTCAAGGGTTTTCTGTCTAACCTCGAGAGCTCGGCAAGAATTTTTGAAGAAAACAGCATTTCCCTGAACTTAACATTGCAGGGAGGGGCAAAAGCCAAATCCCAGCCCACGCCTCTGGAAGAGCAGACTTACACTTTTAAATTGGAAGTAAAAACGCATTCATATTAACTTAATTATGGAGAAAGACTTTGATAAATGGAATAATGTAAAAAAAGGACTGGAAAATAATCAAGGAAAGTTCTTTTTTAAAGAAGGGGAAATCTGGTGGATGTCTGTTGGGCTAAATATTGCCAATGAATCTTGTGGCAAGGGAGATATTTTTAGGAGGCCCGTATTGGTTTTAAGGAAATTATCCGGCAATAGCTTTGTGGGTTTGCCACTCTCCTCAAAAGAAAAAATTGGCTCCTGGTTTGCAGAGGTTTCAATAAGTAATCAAAAAAGATGCGTTCTTTTGTATCAAATTAGAATGTTTAGCACTAATCGTTTTGAGAGCAGAATGGCAACATTGGATGATAATGATTTCAAAAATGTAAAAGAAAAGCTTGGGCAATTGCTCAAGCTTATGTAATCGTCACCCCGCCGAAGCGGGGATCAGTGGGTAACCCCAAAAGTGAATTAATTATAGCAAATTATAAGCCTATGTCAAGAGCCTGTACTGGAATAGAGTTAATGAACATTTTTGGTGCTATAATTAGAAAATCAGAATAATAAAAACATGAGTGAAACATCGCCAAACGAACAAGAACCAAGAGTTGAGATAGCAGAATATTCAGATGAGTATAAAGAGAAAGTAAAAGATTTAATTTTTGATGTGTATGAGAAAGAAAGAGGGCGACATAGCACAACCGACAGGCCGGATTTAAACCAGATAAAAGAAATATATCAGGATGATAATGGAAATTTTTGGGTGGCCCTTAAAGAAGGGAGGGTGATTGGAACAATAGGACTTATAAATCAGGGCAAAGATAAGGCAAGCATGCACAGATTCTGTGTCAAAAAAGAATTTAGAGGCAGAGAAAAGGGAGTGAGCGCAAAACTATATTCTGCATTTCTAGAGTTTGCTGTAAATCGTGGGTACAAAAAAATATTTTTAGGAACTACGTCAGACGCGGAAGCTGCAATTAAGTTTTATGAAAGAAATGGATTTGTGAAAATTGATTTTGCGCCAGAAGATTTAGCCAAAAGATTATACTTAACTCGCGATCACATATTTTACGAATTAGATTTAGAAGAAGAAAAATAATTTTAATATTCGAATTTCGAATTTCTTTTTACAAAGTAAAAAAGTTATATGGCAATAGTTTTTATATCGCCAAAAGAAAGGCAAAAAGTATTTTTTCTGGGCATAACAGCGGTGTTTGTGCTGATTTTGCTTGTCATTGCTTTGAGCGTATTTTTTTCAAAGCCCAGGGCTGAAATTACTGGCCAGGCAGCCCTTATAAATCCTAAAATCAATATAAATTTTAAAGCTTTGGAATCGGATCAGGCAACATATATAACACCCATGGGGACGATAGATAAAATATTCGCCTATGTAGCAGCAGATGCCAAGGGAGTTGTAAAAACCGGAGTCATAGCTTTTCCCACCGAAGACGAGGCAAGGAAATTTTTACTGGACAAAGGCTGGAATATAAATAAATTAGAAGAGCTGGAGGTGGGGAGGGAAAATCCATTTACCCCCTATTATTCCTTGTAATTTTTATTTAATAAAATATGAGCTTAATCCAAGAATTATTCGGCCAAGGAATTTTAAACGAAAAGAGCAGAGATGAATTGGAGGCTGAGGTAAAAAATTCCGGCAAAACAGAGGAAGAAGTAATTTCAGAAAGGAGAATTGTCTCTGAAGAATCTTTGTTTGATTTAAAGAGCAAGATTTTAAAAATTCCGATTAGAAAGGTAAAAACTGAAGATGTTTCCTTGGATGTTTTAGGGATAATTCCCGAAGAGGCCGCTATCAATTATAAAATGGCGCCCTTGTCAAAAAAGGACAATGTTATTGAAGTGGGAATGGTTTACCCCGAAGACATATTGGCCCAAAATTCTTTAAGGTTTTTAAGCCGGCAGGAAAATTTTGTCTACAAAACTTTTTTGATTACTTTCAGCGACCTGGCCAACCTTTTAAAGCAGTACAGGAATTTAAAAAGCGAAGCAAAAAAAGCTTTAAGCCAGCTTGATAAAGATAAAAAAGATTTATTGAAGGGAATACAAGTGCCGATTGCGGGCAATATAATGGCAGAAGACGCGCCCATCATTAAAATGGTGCAAGCTTTTCTGAGAGATGCCATAGAGGGCAATGCTTCCGACATTCACATAGAGCCTTCCAGGGAAAAATTGAACATTCGTTTTCGGAGGGATGGAATTTTGCACCCCAGCTTATTTTTGCCGTTGAGCATTCATCCGGCGATAGTTGCCAGAGTTAAAATTATTTCCGGCCTGAAAATTGACGAGAACAGACTGCCCCAAGACGGCAGGTTTTCAGCAAAAATCAACAACAGAGACGTTGACTTCAGGGTTTCTACTTTTCCATCGATTAATGGCGAAAAGGTGGAAATCAGGGTGTTAGACCCCGCAGAAGGGCTGAAATCCTTTGAAGAATTGGGGCTGAGGGGCAGAAGTTTTGAAATAGTTAAAAATGCGATAAAAAAACCCTACGGATTGATTTTATCAACAGGGCCTACGGGCTCTGGAAAAACAACAACGCTTTATGCGCTAATGCGCATTTTGAATAAAGATGATGTGAATATTGTAACCATTGAAGACCCGGTGGAATATTCGATTGCCGGAGTGAACCAGTCGCAAACAAAGCCGGAAATCGGTTACACTTTTTCCAACGGGCTTCGCCAGATTTTAAGGCAAGACCCGAATATTATAATGGTGGGGGAAATCAGGGACGAAGAAACCGCGTCTCTTACTATAAATGCCGCCCTCACCGGCCATTTAGTTTTTTCAAGCTTGCACACAAATTCTACAGCGGGCGTGATTCCCCGGTTGATTGACATGGGCATAAGGCCGTTTTTAATTCCCTCCACCTTGAAGGTGGCCATTTCCCAAAGATTGGTCAGAATGCTTTGCAAGTCTTGCCGTCAAAAAATAAGGCCGAATATAAAAATCACAAATTATATTGAAAACCGCGTAAAAAGTTTTGCTCCCGAAGCAAAAAGGGAAGTTAAAATTCCAGAACCCCTTTATATATATCAGGCAAAAGGCTGTGAAAAATGCGGGTTCACCGGATACACGGGCAGAACAGGATTGTTTGAAGTTTTGCAGATGACAGACGAGCTGGCGGAATTGGTTTCTAAAAATCCTTTAGAAAGCATGATTTTTAAGATTGCCCAAAAGCAGGGCATGCTCTCAATGGAGCAGGAAGGGATTTTAAGGGTTTTGGAAGGAGAAACAACGCTTGAAGAATTAACAAGGGTAACAGAGGAAAAAAATTAAAAAATTATTATGGACTATCTTTCACATCTAAAACAACTTCTCGAAGTCGTTGTAAAAGAAGAGGCTTCTGACCTGCTTATATCTGTGGGGCACCCGCCGATGATAAGAATTACGGGCCAGCTGGTTCCCCTGACCAAAGAAAAAGAGATTTCAGCTGCAGATTCAAAAGAGCTTGCGTTTGTTTTAATGGATGAAGTAAAAAAGAAAAAATTTCAGGAGTTGAGAGAAATCGATTTTTCTTACGCCTTTGAAGACAAGGCAAGGTTCAGGGTGAATATTTTTTTCCAAATGGACAAGATAAGTTTGGCCCTGCGTCTTATTCCGGCAAAAATAAAAACAATTGAAGAACTAAGCCTTCCGCCGGTGCTGCACGAGTTTACTGCACGGTCTCAGGGGTTGGTTTTGTTTACCGGAGCATCTGGCCAGGGAAAATCCACAAGCCTGGCGGCATTGCTGGACGAAATAAACCATACCAGGCCCGTGCACATAATTACAATTGAAGACCCGATAGAATATGTTTTTAAGGGCGACAGGGCCATTATTGACCAAAGAGAAGTTTCGCAAGACACGCTTTCTTTCCAAAACGCATTAAGGGCCACTTTCCGCCAAAACCCCGATGTGATTATGGTGGGAGAAATGAGAGATTTAGAAACAATTTCAACAACACTTACTGCGGCAGAAACCGGCCATTTGGTTTTTGCAACCCTGCATACCAACGGCGCCAGCCAGTCAATTCACAGGATAGTTGACGTATTTGGAGGCGAGCAGCAAAATCAAATTAGGTTTCAGCTGGCAGGGTCTTTGCTGGGAATTATTTCCCAGAGACTGGTTCCAAGGATAAAGGGAGGGTTTATTCCGGTTTGCGAAGTGCTTGTTGCAAACCCGGCAGTGGCAACTTTGATCCGTGAAAATAAAAACCATGAAATTCCGGCGGTAATTGAAACTTCTTCTAGAGAGGGCATGATTTCGTTAAACAGGGCCCTGGCTGACTTGGTGAGGCAAAAAGAAATTTCTTTAAACAATGCAATTGATTATTCGTTTAATCCGTCTGACTTAAAGAGCCTTTTGAGATGAAATATATATATCAAGCAAGAACTAAAGAGGGAAAAATCGAGCAGGGGCGGGTGGAGGCATCTTCTAGGGAGGCGGCAGCCGCCCTTTTACAGAAATACAATATTTATGTTACCTCTTTAAAAGAGGAAAACCCCGCTGCCCGGCTTACAACCAAATTGAGTTTTGGAGGGAATGCTTCCAAAAAGGATTTGGCTATATTTTCAAGGCAATTGGCCGTAATGCTGGGGTCGAGAGTACCGGTTGTCCAGAGCTTGCTTTCATTGTCGGCTCAAATTCACAAGGAAAAATTTAGAGAGGAAATTTTAAAAATTTCTTCAATGATTGAGGAGGGCAGCCCGCTTTCAGAGGGATTTGCCACTTATCCTGAAACATTTGACACACTATACGTGAACTTGGTGAGAACCGGCGAGGCGTCAGGAAAAATTTCTGAAACCCTTTATTATTTATCCGATCACTTGGAGCGGGAAAGCGACATTATCTCGCAAGTGAGGTCGGCCATGATTTACCCGATTTTTGTCGTGTGCGTGCTCGTGGCGGTTATTATTATGGTAATGTTCGGAGTTATGCCGAAGATTGCAGAGCTTATCAAGGAAACAACGGTAAAGCCCCCGTTTTTTACAACGATGATGATAAATTTTTACGATTTTTTAAGCCATTACGGCTGGCTGGTGCTTATTGCTTTTTTCTGGCTTATTGTTTTTATTGCTTACTACTTTCGCAGCCGTGATGGGAAAAAAAGATGGGATCAGCTCTCTTTAAAATTGCCGGTTTTGGGGTCTATCTTGCAGAAAATTTTTGTTATCCGTTTTTCTGAAAACGTTGCAACGTTGATTTCCGCCGGCCTTTCCATAAACAGAGCCTTAAAAATTACAGAAGACACGGTGGATAACTCTACTTACAAAAATATTATCAAGGAAACAGAAAAACAGGTTTCCGAAGGCGAAAAAATAAGCTTTGTTTTATCGCGGTATCCGGAAAATATCGCACCCTTTGTGGTTCAGATGGTAAAAGTGGGGGAGGAAACGGGAAAATTGGACAAGACCCTAATGGAAGTGGTGAATTTTTACCAAAAAGAAGTAAAGAGGGCCATAGACACTTTTACAACTTTGCTGGAGCCGATTTTAATTATTGTTTTGGGCGTAATAGTTGCCCTGCTTGCGATTTCTGTTTTGGAGCCGCTTTATGAATCATTGGGAACGATTTAATTTATCCACAGCTGACATTTGCTTGGCCGCTGTTTAAGAGTTAGAATATATGAAGACGCAAAAAAATAAAGGGTTTACGCTTATAGAGTTAATCGTAGCGATTGCAATAATAGCCACTCTTTCTGCGGTTGTATTGTTCAGCATCACCTATTATTTAAATAAAGGAAAAGACGCGTCCGTACAGGGCAATTTAGCAATCTTAGTAACAGCCGGCGAGGTTTATTACAACAGCCATGGCAGTTACGACGGTTTTTGCCAGTCTAGCGTTGTTGCAAACGCCCAAAGCCAAATTCCAAGACGCACGGGTTCAATGGCTTGCTACCCTCTGGGAATTTGTTGCAAAGCAACTGCAGACACTTGGGCGGCCTGTGCGCGGGAATTTGCGAGCACCGATCCGGTTAAGGCTTTCTGTGTTGACAGCTTGGGAAATAAATCTGAAATAAATATATCAGATTGCGACGATAGCAGAATCTCTTGCCAATGACAATAAATAGTTTCTGGTAAAAATTAAAAGGTCGAAATAAGGATAGAAATTAATTTTAATGCATTAAAATTAAGCAAAACAAAAAACAAATAAATGAATAAATCAAAAGGTTTTACAATCATTGAATTAATCGTTGTTATCGCCATTATCGCGGTTTTGGCGGCAATCGTGTTAGTCAACGTCACACAGTATATTGCCAAAGGTAAAAATGCGGCCATCCAAGGAAATATGTCAACCCTGCTAACAAACGGCGCTACATACTTTGATGCAAATAGTGGAAATTACGGATATGCTTTTGCAGCAAACGTTGCAACGGGTTGCGGAGCTACTGGCCCTATAGCATTAGCAATTGATAGCGCAAACGGATCGGCTGACACAACTGCTGGAAGTTATGGCGTGCCCTTGTGTGTAGGAGATACTGCTTCTCAAGCTTGGTGCGGCACCACTAAGACATTGGCTGCAGGATCAACAGTTGCCTCTACTTTTTGCGTTGACAGTACTGGATACAAAGGGGTGCTAGGGAGCGGTAAATGCACAACGGGAGTTTTTACTTGTCAGTAATACAACATAAAAACACCCTGTTTTGCGGGGTGTTTTTTGTTGGGAAAAAAAATGATAAAATGATTTAATGATTTTGGATTACCTAATCGGCATTCTTATTTTTGTTTTCGGCCTTTGCATAGGCAGTTTTTTAAATTGCGTAATTTACAGGCTACCCGACGAAAGCCCCACAGGGCATTCTGACGGGCCCGCCACAATGCCCGCAAAGCGGGCTTTGGGCGGGGAGCGAAGTTTGTTGAGGAAGTTACAGGGCCGGTCATTTTGCCCTAGTTGCAAACACGTTTTAAGCTGGAAAGATTTAGCCCCTGTTTTTAGCTTTATTTTTTTGTGCGGAAAATGCAGGTATTGCCACAAAAAAATTAGCATTCAGTATCCGCTAGTGGAAGCTGTAACTGGCTTAGTATTTTTTTTAATTTATTACTTTTTTATTTCTCAGGGCAGTACTGTAAATTTCACAGGTATGAAATTTACAGTATATTTAAATTTAGCGTTTCTGTTTTATGTTTCAAGCGTGTTAATTATAATTTTTGTTTATGATTTAAAGCACTATATAATTCCAGATAAAATTTTATTCCCCGCCATCGGCATTGCATTCGTTTATCGTATTTTTCAAAATTTAAGCCCTGTTTCAATCGGGGGTTATTTTTCTGCCGCGCTCATTGGGTCGGGCTTTTTCTTGTTTATTTTCCTGATTTCCGGCGGGCGGTGGATTGGTTTTGGCGATGTAAAATTAGCTATTTTATTGGGCCTTATTTTGGGATTTCCAAATATTCTGGCAGGCTTGTTTTTAGCTTTCTTTTTGGGTGCTATAATAGGAATAATATTGATGATTTTTGGAAAGTCCGCCGGCTGGCGGATAAAAAGCGAAATTCCGTTCGGTCCGTTTTTGATTACAGGAACTTTTATTGCTTTATTTTTTGGAAACGCAATAATTAACTGGTATTTAAAATTTTTAGTTTGATTCTATGAATAGCATTAAAGAAAAAGGAATAACCCTTGTTGAAATTATCATTGCGCTTTTTATTATCGCTACGTTTTCGCTGATTTTGGTATCTGATTTCCCCAGGATAAAACAGCAGTATGCCGTTACAAGAGCTGCTTATAAAATGGCGCAGGACATAAAAAGAGTGCAGGATATGAGCCTGTCCGGGGTTTTCTCGCTCGACATACCGAATATAAAAGGATACGGTTTTTACGCCAGCGCAAGGGACCATGGAAATGATGATATAAGGTATATAATATATGCTGACCGGGCTGTCTCGGGAAATAACCCTGACCAGAAATTTGATAACGATAGTATTTATGGGAATGCTTATTTTGATTGCAGCGAACAAACCGACCCCAACGAAGACTGCATTTTAGAGGCGATTTATTTCAGCAAAGATTCTCCGGGTGCTCTTATAGCTTCTATTAGCTACGTGGATAGTTTTGATAACGAAGTCGGAACCAATTGGGCAAGTATAAATTTTAGCCCCCCGAATCCAAATATAAAATTATTTGCTGAAGACAGTTCTGGTGACGGCCAGGCGCGAGAGCAAAAAATTATAAACATAAATATTTCTTCAAATACTCGACCCGACATTAGAAAAACGGTATTAGTGAATAAGGCGGGTTTAATTGAAGTAAAATAAAATGAAAGGATTTACAATAATTGAAGTTGTTATAACTATTTTTCTTCTGTCTATTGCAGTACTTGGGGTGTATAACGCTTTTTCAACAATAGTGGTTTTGACAGCGAACATCTCAGATAGTTTTACGGCAGGATATTTGGCGCAGGAAGGCATGGAAATAGTCAGGAATATAAGAGATAATAATTGGATAAAGCCCTCTCCCGACTGGCGATGCGGGCTCGCAGATACAGGCTCTCTCTCAACGCCAGACTGTAAAAATGCAGACTATTGTGCCACAGGTTGCGAGGCGGATTATAAAGATGATTCATTGGTTAGTTACAGCAATAACGCCCTGTATTTAGACAACGACACTGGGTTTTATGTTCGCAATCCTGGTTCGAACACGCAAACCAAATTCAAAAGGAAAATAACAATTGAAGTTCTGCATATTCCGGATGAGCCAGTGTTAGATTACAAAGTTATGAAAGTTATTGTTGAAGTTTTTTGGCCGCAAAAACCCGATATTTTAAATCCCACCGGTTCAACCGGCACGGTGAGTGCTGAGGAGTATTTATATAATTGGTACTAAAATGAAAAACGAAAAAGGGTTCACTTTAATAGAAATGATTGTTGTTATAGCGGTTTTTTTGTTTGCCATCAGCACCGCAATTACTATATTTATCTCCATAGTTCAGCACCAGAGAAGGATTTTGCAGGAACAGGAGCTTTTGAACCAGGCCAGTTATGCAATTGAGCATATGTCAAAAGCTTTGAGAATGGGGGCCAGGGATAATTCGGGCGACTGTTTGGATTCCGCTGCTTCGGATTCCCCATATAAAGGATACACTTATCGGCTCGTAGATCCAAATTCTTTGGTTGGATATTATCAAGGGTTAGCCTTTTATAATGGATCAGACACAGATTCCAGCGGGCAGCCAATTTGCTATAAGTTTTTTGTTGAAGACGGGGTATTAAAAGAGAAAAAAGGCGATGAAGATGCGATGCCGCTGATATCTCCAGATAAGTTTGAAGTAAAATCCATAAGGTTCGGCATTAACGGCGGCAATGGCTCAAGCGCGGGGCTGGAAAAAGATACAATAGGAGTGCAAACAAAAATTACCATTTTAATGGATATTGAGGCAAAGGGCCCGGGCTCTGAGCTGAGAAAAAAAGTTCAAACAACTATTTCGCAACGCAACTTAAATGTTCCATAAATTTTCATTTTACAATTCAGAGGAAGGGGTTTCGCTCATAATTACATTTTTTATCCTGACAATATTGCTTGCCATTGTCTTGGGCATCAGCACAATTTTGTACAGCGAGATTAAAATTATAAGGAACATGAGCTACTCTGTGTCGGCTTATTATGCAGCCGAAAGCGGGGTGGAAAAAGTGCTGTATTACGACAGGCAGGTGACTTACAACGGGACAAGAGGCCTGTGTTATATGTGCGACAAATCGGACTTGGGAGGAGTCCAACCCAATGGTCCTTCTTGCCGGGAAACTGGCAATGCCGACACAAGTCTCTATTGCAGCCCATGCGATTTATCGAAAAACGATGATGCACCCGTTGGAACAATATGCGATGCCGCCCACTGTTCAGACTGCAAAATTTCTTTTTACACTGTTATGGACAACGATGCGCAGAGGCAGTATTATTTAAAAGAGGCGTCAGTCACACCCAACGGAAACCTTACCGATTTTTTTGTCAAAGCTACAGGCACTTATAAAAATATAAACAGGGCAATAGAGGTATTCAGCAGCTTTATAAGCCAATAAAAATGAATAAACAACAGGCAAAGGAGCGCATAGAAAAACTTAAAAAAACCATAAATCATCACAGGCATTTGTACCACGTAGAAGACCGTCAGGAAATTTCTGATGCGGCTTTAGACTCCTTAAAAAAAGAGCTTTTTGATTTAGAGCAGCAATATCCTGACCTAATAACTGAAGACTCGCCAACCCAAAGAATGGGCGGCAGCCCGCTGAAAGCCTTTAAAAAATTTATTCATCCCCAGAAAATGCTTTCCTTCAATGACGCTTTTTCAAAAGAGGATATGGAAGATTGGAAGGATAGGATTTTAAAATTAATCGCAAAAGAGAAAAATCCGCCAGCCGGCGGAAAAATAGATTATTATTGCGAGTTAAAAATTGACGGTTTGGCAATTGAGTTGATTTACGAAAACGGAACTTTAAAAACAGGTTCAACAAGAGGCGATGGAAACATTGGTGAAGACATAACGCAAAATTTAAAAACAGTTGAAGCAGTCCCTTTAAAAATTGATGACAAGAGGGAAATTATTGTCAGGGGTGAAGTTTTTATTACAAAAAAAGAATTTGAGAAAATGAATAAATTACAGAAAGAGAAAGGACTGCCCCTGTATGCAAATCCAAGAAATGTTGCTGCCGGCTCTGTGAGGCAGTTAGATCCAAAAATTACGGCTTTAAGGCGTTTGGACTCTTTTATTTATGATTTAAAAACCGATTTTGGCCAGAAAACCCATGAGGAAATTCATAAGATTTTAAAAAACTTAGGATTTAAAACAAACAAGAATAACAAGTACTGTAAGAGTTTTGACGAGATGATTTCTTTTCGCGAGCATTGGAAAAAGGCCAGAGAAAAATTAGATTATGAAATTGACGGCATAGTGGTGATAATAAACAATAACGAAATTTTTGAAAAATTGGGGGTTGTGGGCAAAGCGCCAAGGGGAGCAATTGCTTTTAAGTTTCCACAAGCTCAAAGCACAACAAAAGTTTTAGATGTTAAGGTCCAGGTGGGCAGAACCGGGGCAATGACTCCGGTGGCTGTTTTAGAGCCCGTGCAAGTAACGGGAATTACAATAACCCGCGCCACTTTGCACAACGAAGATGAAATAAAAAGATTGGGATTAAAAATTGGAGACACGGTAATTGTTGGCAGGGCGG
>CAYICD010000007.1:22043-29729 GCA_964361855.1 uncultured Candidatus Saccharibacteria bacterium | reverse complement strand
AAAATTTTAATAACCTTCTTGCCTTCTTCAACTGTACGGCAAAAAGGCACCATTACCACAACATTGTCCAAGCCGAAATCTCTGCGGACTTTTTTAATTGCTTTGCACTCTAAAATAAAGGCTTGTTTGAATTTTTCGTCATAATATCTTGAAGCGCCCCGAAAACCAATCATCGGGTTTTCCTCGCTTGGTTCATAGGCCTCACCGCCAACCAAAGACCTGTATTCATTTGTTTTAAAATCTGAAAAACGCACAATCACCTGCTTTGGAAAAAAGGCAGCTCCAATTTTTCCAACCCCTTCGGCCAGTTTATCAATGTAAAACTGCACCTTATCGTCGTATCCCAAAGTCAAAGCGTCAATTTTTTTCTTTAATGCCGCCTTTAATTTTTTATAATCAATTAGGGCGTTTGGATGTATTTTTATTGTGTTGGCAATAATAAATTCTTCACGGGCGAGCCCCACGCCGTCATTTGGAATAAAGCTTAAGCCAAATGCCTGGCTTGGATCGGCTAAATTCATTGAAATTTTTGTTTTCGTTTTGCCTATTTTAGAAATGTCTGTCTTTTTTATGTCAAAGGGGATTATTCCTTTATACACCTTGCCCTGTTCGCCCTGCGAACAGTCTACGGTAATCGGCTGGCCGGATTTTATAATCTTTGTGGCATTTGAAGTTCCAACAATTACCGGAACGCCAAGCTCTCTGCCAACAATTGCCGCATGGCATGTCCTGCCTCCTGAATTTGTGACAATAGCCGACGCCAATTTCATTGCCGGAACCCAGTCTGGATCTGTGGCTTGGGTAACCAAAACCTCTCCTTTGTTGAATTTTTCAATATCCTTAACGCTCATTATCTTGTTTGCCGGACCCGAACCGATTTTGCTCCCCACGCTCATGCCAGAAACAACAACTTCAAGTTTTAAGCTTTCGGTTTTTAGCTTATATTCCTCTAACACGTTCAAATTTTTCCTGCTCTGGACTGTTTCCGGCCTCGCCTGAACCACGAAAAGCTTGCCGTCTCTGCCGTCTTTTGCCCACTCCATGTCCATCGGCTTTTTATAATGGTCCTCAACCAATAACGACCATTTTGCCAGCTGTAAAATTTCTTCATTTTTCAAAACAAAATTTTCTCTTTCTTTTTTTGTTGTGGCAATATTTTTTGTAAAAATCTTTCCCTTCCCATAAACCATTTTTATTAATTTTGCCCCGATTTTTTTATCAATAATGGGTTTATACCCGCCTTTCAAAGTCGTTTCAAAAACATAATACTGGTCGGGTTCAACCTGGCCCTTTACCACGTTTTCCCCGAGGCCGTAGCTTGCGTTTATTAAAACAACGTCTGCAAAACCCGATTCAGTATCGCAAGAAAACATAACTCCGGAAGCCCCCAAATCAGACCTGACCATTTTTTGAACTCCCACCGACAAACCGATTTTCAAATGGTCAATTTTCATTTCATCGCGGTAAACTATGGCTCTGTCCGTGAAAAAAGAAATAAAGCATTTTTTAACGGCTTCCAAAAGATTTTCCGGGCCTGAAATGTTTAAATAAGTTTCAAACTGGCCGGCAAAAGAAGTTCCGGGCATATCTTCCGCCACCCCCGAAGTTCTTACTGCGACGTCTGTCTGTTTTGTCCCGTATTTTTGGGAAAGCTTATCGTATGCTGTAAATAATTCTGTTTTTAATTGTTCTGGAAAAACAGCCGAAGCTATGGCGGCTCTGGCTTTTTTCCCGACTTCCTGGACATTTTTTACGGTTTTCGATTGAAGCTCAGAAAATATTTCAGATAAAACGCTTTCTAAATTGTTTGCCTTTATAAACTGCCAGTAAAAATCTACTGTTAATGCAAAACCGTAGGGAACATTAACTCCTTTTGAAACTAAGGCTTTTGTCATTTCCCCCAGCGAGGCATTTTTCCCGCCCACCATGGGCACATCTTTCATTCCAATTTCATCAAACCACAAAATATTTTTCGCCATAATTTTTATCTTTTAAATAAACTTTTAATTTTACCGTAAAGCCACCCGAGTAAGGCGCCCAGAATAAAAAAAGAAATAAACAGGGGTATACTATATATAAACTGCCAAATAGCTGAATAATTACACGACACAATACCCCTACTCAAACCTCCAATCCCGCATAACCAAGTCCCATAAGCCCATGCTGGCAGACTTAATATTATTATTATAAGGCTAAGTAAATTGGGTAATTTTTCTAATCTCATACCCAGGATATCAAAGAAAAAAGAACTAAATATAAGGGAATATGCTAAAAAAATAATCCCTCCCCGTAACCAATATTTTTTATTTTCCATATTTTTATATTTTTAGATTTTTAATTTTTTGGGCAATTGCCAATTCTTCGTCCGGCTTTATGAAAGATATTTTTGCATTTTTCAACATTGGCATATTTTCTAAAACCATGCTTGTTATTTTTGCTGAACCATGCCCTATCGCTCCGGTAAAAACCAGCAAATCGCACCCTCCCAAAACCGCGCAATAAGCGCCAATGTATTTTTTGGCGGAACGGACAAAAATATCCAAAGCAAGCCGAGCTTTCTTGCTGCCCCGTTCTGCTTCTTCTAAAACTTCTCTCATATCAGATAGCCCGCAAATTCCCTTGACTCCGCTTTCATAATTTAAAATATCGCTTGCGTTTCTCTGTGTTTTGCTCAAAAGTAATACAACGCCAGGGTCAATGCTGCCAGACCGCGTCATCATCACCAACCCTTCCATTGGGGTAAAACCCATTGAGGTGTCAATCGCTTTTCCGTTTTTGATTGCCGTAATACTTGCTCCTCCGCCCAAGTGGCAGGTAATAATTTTTGATGATTCAAAATTAATTCTGGACAGCCTTGCGCCTTCTTTTGCCGAATACTCGTGGGAAATGCCGTGAAATCCGAACTTTTTTATGCCATATTTTTTTCTGATAAGCTCGGGCAAAGGATAAGTTGCCGCACTAACAGGCAAATCAGCGAAAAATTCTGTATCAAAAACCGCAATTTGCTTTGCCCTTGGAAAAACTTTCCGGCAGGCCTCAACTCCCAAAATATTGTACGGATTGTGCAATGGGGCAAGCCTGCTTATTTTTTTTAACGCGCTTATTTTTTTTACATCAAGTTTCGCCGGCTTTGAAAAAACCTCCCCTCCGTGCACTACCCGGTGACCCACGCTCAAAACTGCGTAATTTTTTACTTTTGAAAGTTCTTCGTTGAGACAGGCTTTAAAATTCTTTAAATTAAAAATTTCCCTTTTTTCCTCCTTTACAAGCTTTAAACTTGAATCAAACAGCTTATATTTAATAGACTGGCTTCCGCAATTTAAAACTAAAATCATGCTATTTGCTCGCTTTGAATATGCTTAATGTCCCCTCTCCTGTTTTATTTATTCCGGCTGAATTTCCCTCGTCGGTATCCAAGTGCAGGCACAATTTATAATCATCTCTCGTGCGAACCTCAACACAATGAAAAGTTACAGCCCGCTCTCCCTTGATTTCTACAGAAACAAGCTGCCCCGGTCTTAATTTAAGTTCTTTTGCCTCATCTGTCGCACAATGAAGATGCCGCCTTGCAATAATCAAACCTTCCCCTAACTCTACATTGCCTGCCGGGCCTTGCAAAACAACACCTGATGAACCCTTTAAATCTCCCGACAGCCGAACCGGCGGATTTATTCCCAAACTCACCGCGTCTGTTTTGCTTATCTCAATTTGCGTCTGATTTCTTAATGGGCCGACCACGCGAACATCCTTTATTTCCTTTCCGCTTGCCAAAATGCTTACAGTTTCTTCTGCGGCAAAATCAGACGGCTGGTATAGCTGTTTTATATTTTTTAATTGATATCCCTTGCCAAAAAGCGTCTCCAAATCTTTCTGGGACAGATGCACGTGCCGCGCCGAAACTTCAACGGGAACTTTTACAGTTTTTCTAAACATAATTATTTTATTGTATCATTTTTTGTAAATACAAAAAAGAGATTGACAACTCTATATATAAGTAATATGTTTATATAAGGTTTGCTGTCGTGGCAAACCAATTTGTCCTTTTTATGGAGGGTGTTGCAATGTCTTCGTTACAAAAAACGGTAAAGGCGTATGATTTTATCGTCGAGGCCGGGAAAACTGGCGAAAATAGTGACTTGCTTTTCGTGCTTGCCGTACTCCTGAAACATTCCGCTTTTAACTCAAGCAACAAGTTCACTTCGGAGCCAATAACTCTAAAGGATGTCGTTGCCGCCACTGGCCTGCAAAAGCAAACCATTGCCAGGATTATAGAACACTTGATTGGAAACGGAATGGTTGAAAGAGAGCAACGCAGTTTGGAAGATGGGGAGGAGTCTGTAAATTGCTATCAGGTAGTTGCTGGCTCTCGATTGCACGGAAAACTCATGCAAGACAACTGACACATACAAGAGCAACAAACGGGCAGACCCCGCGTTAAATTGATGCGGGGTGTTTTTTTACTTTCATCTGTTGACAATAGGGGTTTAATATGCTATAATTAATATAGGGGAGACTAACAATCAACCAGTTCTTACAATAAGGGGAAATACTATGCTCTTCTTACGAGTAGCAGTTCTGGCGGTAGTTTTTCTGGTCTTTGGCTGGATTTTCTACCAAGCAGTCAGTTGGATCGACGGCGGATCAAAACCCGCTAAGGGCCCCCTTGCCGAGGCAACGGCCGATGAAGCCGGTGCGGCTCCAAAGGCAGAACGGGCGAGAAAAGGAAAACGGCCGGACAAACCAGCTGAGCCAGAAAAACGGGCTGGCGAAGACGCCGCGGAAAGGGCGGCTAAACCGCCCGAACCAGCCAAGCCGATTGATGCTGCGCCGGTGAAGGAAGCAAAACCAAAACTGGAGCCGCCTCCGGTCGCACCTCCACCTCCTAAACCCGAACCGCCTAAGCCCGAGAAGATTCTCTCGGTGGCAGAGGCACACGAGCTGACCGAGGCCGACTTCAGAATGCTGAAGAACCTCAAAAGCGCGACCAGTAAGAATGTGCAAAGGTCAAGGACCGAACGTTCAGCTTTGCCAGAAGCCATAGCGTACATAAAGGTTCAAAGTAAAGTTGAACCGGCTGTGGAGAGAAAGGCCGAGCGAAGGACGGAAGCGGCCTTAAATGCCATTCCGTGGGTACAAGAAGTGCTAACGGAATCGACTGATTCGCCGGCTATCAAAGCCGACTCGCCATCAACAAAAAAGGCTTCGCCTTCCGGCAAGCCAAAGAAGCTGCTCCATAAGTAGTCTCTCAATCCGCGAGCCTTGTGAGTGCCCAGTGCACTCACAAGGCCGCTTTTTTTTACAATTTTTTACCAACAAATTCCGCAAACTCTGCGAGCCTACAAGAGTACCCCCACTCATTATCATACCACCCCACCACTTTTACCATATTTCCGTTTACCATTGTTTCTGCCAAGTCAACAATTGAAGAGTGGCTGTCGCCAATAAAATCAGATGACACTAATTCGTTTTCCTCAACCCGCAAAATCCCTTTCAGCTCTTTAGATTTTGCAGCTTTTATAAACGCCCCGTTTACCTCTTCTTTTGAGGTTGGGTTTTCAACTTCAACAATCAGATCAAGCAAAGAAACTGCCGGAGTCGGCACTCTTATTGCAATTCCGTCCATTTTTCCGTCAAGCTCCGGAATCATTTTCCCGAGAGCTTTTGCGGCACCGGTGCTTGTTGGAATTATGTTTATTGCAGCCGCTCTGGCCCTTCTTAAATCTTTATGCGGAAGGTCTAAAATCCTTTGGTCGTTTGTATAACTGTGAATTGTTGTCATAAATCCTTTCTGGATTTTAAAGTTGTCGTTTAAAACTTTTGCAATTGTCGCCACACAATTTGTGGTGCACGAACCCATGTCCATAACATCAATTGTTTTTGGGTCGTAATTTTCGGCATTTACCCCTAAAACAAACCCTGGTAAATCTTTACAAGGGGCTGAAACAATAACTTTTTTAGCACCGGCGGTAATGTGTTTTTTTGCACCAGCAGAATCTGCAAAAATGCCCGTGCATTCTAAAACAATATCCACTCCAAGGTCTTTCCACGGCAATTTTTCAGGGTCTTTTTCTGCCAACACCTTGCAGTTTATTTCCTTTTCAAAAATACCGTAAACAGAATCATGCTTTAAAAGATGCGCCAGCGTTTTATTGTCTGTAAGGTCGTTTATTGCAACGACTTCCAAATGCGGATGCTGCTCTAAAATTATTCGGAAGGTTTGCCGGCCGATGCGGCCGAAGCCGTTTATCGCAATTTTAGTTGCCATATTTTTGCTTAAACTTCTTTAATTTTTAACAACTCGTTTATTTTTTCTTTGTCAAAGCCTATTACAATTTCGCCGTTTATGTCGAGAACCGGAACGCCCATCTGGCCGGAATCTTCTATCATTTTGTTTAATTCTTTATCGTCTTTGGAAACATCTATTTCCTTAAATTCTATGTTATATTTTTTAAAATAGGATTTTAAGGTTTTACAATAAACGCAGGTTGGGGTTGTATATAATTTTACCATGTTATTGTGCTGGCTCGCATCCGGCGCCAGTGGCTCCAGAATTGCCGGAAGTGCCTGAACCTTCGTAAGTTTCAGAGAATGATGTTGCCGCCTGAGCTGTGTTTAATTTTGTAGAGCAGAAGCCTGCCTTTGAATTTTGGGCGCTGCAAACAACTGTTTTTAATTCATCAGAAGACCTGCTGCTTCCAAACACCGGCTGATTATCAGAGGTGAACTCATCCACTGTTGCGCCGTTTACTATCAGCGTGGGCGAGCCCGAGACGCTATATTTATTTGCCAGGTCAAAGTCTTTTTTTGCAAAAGCGACTCCTCTGCTTGCTGTTGAAGTGCAGGCATTAAGCTTGACAGAATCTATGCCAGTTGAAGATTGGCATCCGGCGGTATCTCCCGATTTCATTTGGCACGACACATAATTCCAATATTTGCTGGACTGCTCTTCCCTTATGCAAATTTGCCTTAAATTTTCTTGCGCTTCCGCATCGCCATGCATTGAAGTAATTGTATTTCCGGAAACAGAACCGATATATCTGATTTTTAGGTAATTTGTCAAATCCGGAATGTTTTTAGTGGCGTCTGCCATCATTCTTTGCATCTGAAGCCCGTAAGGGCATCTTGAAACAACAAAAGCATCAATTTCGGGCTTGTCTGATTTTTTAATCGCCGCTAAAATTTCTTCCGCAGTTTTCCCTCCGGAATTTATATTGGCATTTTGGGAATTGCCGGGCTTTATGCTAAACGCTTCCGGAAAAAGAAGCTTGCCGTCTTTTGTTGCATAGGAATCGTACTCGCTGGTGCCTACTTTAAGTTTCATTTTTACAAGCCCGGATTCTTCAGAAACGCTTACCAAGGTTGCGGTTGACCCCTGCAACAAGTTTTTATTTATATAATCGACTGCTGTTTTTGCTATTTGGTCATTCGACTGGCCAAGCCCCAAAAAAGAGATGTTGCTCAAACCTTTGTTGGCAAAAATTAAAACGCCCACAATAATTACCGCTAAAATGGCCACACCGGCCAAGATGGTATTTCTATCTAACTTTTTTAAAAAATTGTCCGACATGCTATAGGTGCAAAACTAAAAGCGAAAAAATAAAGGGTTTAATTTTAGTTTTTGTTTTATGCTTTGCGTTAAATTAATGACTTTATTATAGTATTATTTTAATTTTATACAAGACCAAA